>JBJOGJ010000008.1:0-34876 GCA_046048295.1 Pseudomonadota bacterium
ATGAGCACCTTGACGTCGCAGGATTTCATTGTCTCGATCTCGCGCAATTTCTCATCAGGCTTCACTTCCGCCCGCCAGCTGTCGATGCCGAGGGACTGCGCCACGGACCTGACGGGGGCGGTTCGATCTCCAGACAGCAACGAGACCGTGTATCCCATCGAACGCAGGCGATCGACGGTCGCCCGTACATCCGGCCTGAGTTCATCCGCGAATGCCAGCTTGACTAAGCCGAACTCGTTGTCGCGGAACCAGAGGTGTGGATCTGATACTGGCTCGTCCTCGGCTGTTCCTGCGAACGCGGCAGATCCAAGGCGAGAGGCTCCACCGCCGGCGTCGAGCCCACACCCGGCCACCTCCTCGACGTTCGCCATGGCTGAAACGATCAGTCCACGCTCCTTGGCGGCCGCTACGACGGCCACTGCATACGGATGACGGCTGGCGGCGGCCAAGGCGGCTGCCTTGCGCAATACCGCATCCGGAATATCGCTGCCGTTCACCAGCTTCATGTCGCCGGAAGTAAGAGTCCCTGTCTTGTCGAAGACGATGGCATTGGTCTCCGCGACGCGCTCGAGACCGTCGGCAGCCTTCATGATGACGCCGGATGCGAACAACCTGCTGCAGGCTGCCACTTGTACTGCAGGAACCGCCAGTGCCAGGGCGCAGGGACATGTTATGATGAGCACTGCAATCGCGTAGGTTAGTGCTTGCTCCCACGAAGCACCCGCCATCATCCATCCGGTGAATGTGGCAGCCCCGAGGAAATGCACCGCCGGTGCGTAGATCTGCGCCGCGCGGTCGGCGAGCCGGCGATAGCGCCCGCGGCTCTGCTCCGCTGACGCCATGAGCCGGGCGATATCCGCAAGAAGGGTAGTGTCGGCCGTCGTGCCGGCAACCATTTCTATCGGCGCCGTCAGGTTGATGGCGCCCGCATGCACCGGATCGCCGGCGTGAATGGCACGCGGACAGGACTCACCAGTGATGATCGCTTCGTCGATATCGCTCAGTCCCTTCTCGATGCGACCGTCGACAGCAATACGCTCGCCCCGCGCCACGAGAAGCCGCGTTCCAGGCAGTACCGCGTCGGCATCCACGCGTTCGGTTGTGCCGTCGGCCTGGATGATCGTCGCATGAAGCGCCTTGAAGGCCAGCAGGTTCTGCGCTGCACCGCGGGCCGTGACCCGCATGCGCTCGTCCAGAAAGCGGCCGATCAACAAGAAGAACGTCAACATGACGGCTGCATCGAAGTAGACCTGTTCTGTCCCCTTGGCAGTCTGCACCAGGCTCATCGCCGTCGCGAGCAGGATGCCGAGCGAGATCGGCACGTCCATGTTGAGCCGCCTGGCCATGAGGGCTGAGGCCGCATTGCGGAAGAATGGTTGCGACGAATAGCCGATCACCGGCAGTGCGATGAGCGCAGACAACCAGTGGAAGAGAGTCTGCAATGCGGGGTCCATGTCGCTTGCGAGCCCGGCCCAGACGGAAACCGAAAGGAGCATCACGTTGGCAGCGCCGAATCCGGCAACCGCCAGCCGACGCAAGAGGTCGCGAAGAACGTCGTCGTGGTAGGAATTTCTTGCGGTGTTGAGCTGGGCGGCATTAAAGCCCTGACCACCAAGCGCGTCGATCAGACCATCGACCGAATTGGCAGCAGCATTGAAGCGAACCTCGACGCGCTTCAAGGATAGATTGGCGCGGGCATGGCTGACACCGGGAAGCACGGAGAGCGTTCGCTCGATCTTGCTCATGCAGCCGCCGCACCGCATGTTCTCGACTGAGAGGACGACGGATCGTGGGTTTCCCCCGCCTGCAGTGCCGGCGGATGTATCGAGCAGGCGGTCGTCGATCAGGGCTTCAGCCATATCCGCCTCTTTGCACGATAGACGATGCGCCGGGCCTCGGGCGGACCGCGCATGGCCTCGAACGACACGACCCAGTTGCCGGGGACAATTCCACGGGCATCCGCTTCGTAGCGACCAGGCCGAACTTCTCGCGGGTTAATGTCGAAATCGAAGTCGCTTGTCGCCGGCCGGCCGACGCGGGCAACGATGAAGAGGTCCGTGACCGGGCTGCCGGATGAAGTGCTCATGGCAATCGTAAGCCGCTGCCTGTTGCGGTCGAGGTGGATGCCTTCCGTCCACCCGAGCGCATTCTGGGTATCGGCCTCATGTATCCGCTCGTTGTAGGCAAGCCCCTTGCGGTAGGCATCGGGCGTGTCGATGCCGGCGTGCGTCGCGAGTGCCCAATAAAGGAGGGCGCCGTTTGCTGCAAAGACGATACCGAAGAAGGCAACCATGCCGAATAGGACGTGCCGGCCCGTAATGATATTTGCCCTGCGTTGTTCGTTCATTGGGCTGGTCCCTTGAAGGTTAGGGCGCGCTCGAGGACTTTACCGCTCGAGGTATCGGTGACGACCAGCCGGAACGGCTTCGAAATTGGCCCCCTCGCGGCGAGGGAACTTCTGGGCAGTGTCACATAGGCCCTGAGTGGTCTCACATTGTCGGTACCGACCTCGACGAGCGGCCGGGCGTCACCCTCGTAGCCAACGAGTCGCAGGCTTGCACCGGGCAGGTCCGAGATCGAAATCGTGAAGCGCCGCGCCTCGTGCTCCTTGTTCAGGATCTTGATCGTAAAGCCATTGCGCACGCTTCCGTCCGAAAGCCTGACAAACAGTGGATTGCGATCGGGCAGCACGTTGACATCGAGCGTCTGGCGCGCCAGCAGCCCGAAGAGCGTCAGCAAGCCGGCAAGCGAGATCAGGCCGAGATACCAGAATGTTCTGGCGCGCAGGAAGCGGATGGGCACCCGTTCACCCTGCTCGGAGGCTTCGAGGTTGCGAAACGTTTCGTAGGCGATCAGCCCCTGCGGCCTGTCGACCTTTGTCATGATGTCGTTGCAGGCGTCGATGCACAGAGCGCACTGGATGCACTCGAGTTGCGGCCCGTCGCGGATGTCGATACCCATCGGGCAGACGGCGACGCACGCCTTGCAGTCTACGCAGTCTCCACGATCGTCCCAGCTCTCGCCCTTCTTGTGCGAGCCCCGCGGTTCTCCACGGGCGGCACGGTAGGAAATAAGCAGGCTGTCGCGATCGAACATCGCCCCCTGGATGCGTGGCCAGGGACACATGTAGATGCAGACCTGCTCGCGCGCGAGGCCGCCGAGCAGATAGGTCGAGAACGTGAAGATGCCGAGGAAAAGGTATGCGATCGCAGGAGCTGTTCCTGTCACGAACTCGCCAGCGAGTGTCGGCGCGTCGCGAAAGTAGAATACGAAAACGCCGCCGGTCGCGAGCGACACGAGAAGCCATGACACGTGCGTCGCGAACTTCCTGAAAACCTTCTCGAGCGTCCAGCCGGATTTGTCGAGCCGCATGCGCGCGTTGCGGTCGCCCTGCCAGAAACGCTCGATCATGATCATCAAGTCTGTCCACACCGTTTGCGGGCAGGTATATCCACACCAGACACGTCCAGCGATAGACGTGACAAGGAACAGCGACAGCGCGGAGATCACCAGGACACCGGTGATCAGATAAAGCTCCTGGGCCCAGATCTCGATCGGGCCAAAGAACAGGCGTTGGTTCGGAAAATCGAGCAGGACCGCCTGGCTGGGCAGGTGCTCGCCACGGTCCCACCTCAGCCACGGAAGACCGTAGTAGATGCCGAGCGTGACGATCATGATCAGCCACTTGATCGAACGAAAGCGCCCGCTCGCAAGCTTCGGGTAGATCTTCTGGCGTTCAGCATAGAACTGGCGCTGAGCTGCCGATTGCACGGCGGTCACATCGATACGCTGGACGCCCGGAGCCGCCTCGCTCGTGGTGACGGTATTGTCTGACACCTGTTTTTCCGGCGTGAAGACTGTCACTTCGCTTCTCTGGCCTGTATGCCCTACTTGGGGGGCGTCGATGCCGCTTGCACGGAGGTTGCACCGCCGAGCGAGCTTATGTAGAGCGTCAACATCTTGAGCGTTGCCGAATCAAGTCGGCCCTTCCAGGCCGGCATGACGCCACCGCGACCGGTGGAGATCGACGTGACGATGTCCTCCTTGCTGCCGCCGAAGAGCCAGATGCCGTCGGTCAGGTTGGGCGCACCGAGTTCCTGATTGCCCGTGCCGTTTTCCTGATGGCAGGCCGCACATTGCTCCAGGTAGATGGTCTTTCCGCGAGCGGCCGCCGCAGCGTCGTGCGCACCGCTAGCCAGGGCCAGCACGTAATTGGCGACGTCGTCGATCTGCTTGGCATCCAGCATCTTGTCGAGGCCGAAACGCGGCATCGCGCTTTCACGCGACTCCTCGGTTCCGACGCGAATCCCGCCGGCGATGGTCTTCTCGATATCTTCGAGTCTTCCGCCCCAGATCCAGTCGTCGTCGTTGAGGTTTGGATATCCCTTGGCTCCTTGCGCGCCGGTGCCGTGGCATGGCGCGCAGTTGTCGCCGAACGACGCCTTTCCGCCGGCCTGCGCAAATGCAAAGAGTTCCTCGCTACTGCGAATCTCGCCCAGGGGCAGTTTGCCGATCTGCTCGACGTATTTCGCCTGCCGCAGTCGCGCATCCTTGATGTCGTCGGCGACCACCTGTCGTTGCGAATAGTTCCAGATGCCCACGGTATAACCGTCCATCGTCGGCCAGGCAGGGTAGACGATCCAGTATCCGATAGACCAGATGATGCAGGCATAGAAGGTGTAAAGCCACCACTTCGGCAGCGGCTTGTTCAGCTCCTTGATGTCGCCGTCCCAGACATGGCCGGTCGTCTCTGCACCCGTGACGTCGTCGATTTCCTTGTTGCTCATATGCCGGGTTCCCGCCTGTTCAGCTCTTCGGGTCGTAGGTCTCGTCCTCGAGCGGCATCTTCGCCGCACGAGTGAACTTGTCCTTGTTGGATGGGCTCAGCGCATAGACGAGCACGCCAATGAAGATGGCTATGAAGAAAATCATCACTGCAGTCTGGGTGAAGAATGCTATCACCTGATAGCTCATCTTGCCCTCCTCACCTGAGATTGGGGCCCGAGGCGTCGAACTTCGTGAAGTCGACGAGCGTGCCGAGCATCTGGAGATAGGCAACCAGCGCGTCCATCTCGGTAACTTCCGTGCCTGTACCTTTGCCGTCGAAGTTGCGTACCTGCGCCTTCGGATAGCGCTTCTTCAGTGCTTCCGCATCGTCGAAGCCGTCCGGGTTCACCTGTGCCTCGAGATCCTTCCGCGCATTCTTGACCATATCATCCGTATAGGGATCGCCAAGTGTCTGAAGGGTCTTGAGGCGTGCCTCGATGTCCGCGTAGTCGAGCTTGCGCTGGGCAAGGAACGGATAGCCAGGCATTACCGAGGCCGGCACCAGTGCCCGCGGATTGACGAGATGTTCGACCTGCCATTGGTCCGAGTACTTGCCGCCGACGCGGGCAAGGTCGGGCCCGGTGCGCTTGGACCCCCACTGGAACGGCCGATCGTACATGCTCTCTGCTGCCAGGCTGTAGTGGCCGTAACGCTCGACCTCGTCGCGAATGGAGCGGATCATCTGCGTATGACAATTGTAGCATCCTTCGCGGATGTAGATGTCCCGCCCGGCGAGTTCGAGAGGGCTGTAGGGGCGCATGCCCTGAACCTTCTCGATCGTCGACTTCACCCAATACAGCGGTGCGATCTCCACGATGCCGCCGATTGCGACGACGATCAGAATGCCGACCAGAAGGAAGATCGAGTTCTTTTCGAAGATTTCGTGCTTCATTTATCTCGTCCCCCTCACTCGGCCGGCGTAGCGACGGCACCGGGTCGCAACTCCGGTGCTGCAGCAACCCGGGGCTGTTCAGCGGCGTCAACAGGTTCGTCACCTCTGACCGTACGCCACACGTTGTACGCCATGATCAGAGATCCGATCAGGAACAGAGTCCCGCCCGACGCACGGATGACGTATGGCGTGAACATCGCTTCGACCGTCTCCACGAACGAATACTTGAGGAAGCCTAGGCTGTCGTAGGCCCGCCACATGAGCCCCTGCGTAATCCCTGACACCCACATCGAGGTGATGTAGAGAAGTATTCCGATGGTCGCGATCCAGAAATGCCATTCGACGAGCCGGATCGAGTACAGTGCCTTGCGCTTCCACAACCACGGCACGAGGCAGTAGATGGCGCCGAATGAGACCATGCCGACCCAGCCAAGCGCGCCGGAATGGACGTGGCCCACGACCCAGTCCGTGTTGTGAGCGAGCGAATTCACCGCCTTGATGCTCATCAGCGGACCTTCGAACGTGGACATTCCGTAGAATGCGACGGAGACGACGAGGAGGCGGACGACGGGATCGGTTCTGAGCTTGTCCCATGCGCCGGAAAGCGTCATCAGTCCGTTGATCATTCCGCCCCATGAAGGCATCCACAGCATGACGGAGAAGGTGGCGCCGAGCGTCTGCGCCCAGTCCGGAAGGGCCGTATAGTGAAGGTGGTGCGGCCCGGCCCAGATGTAGAGGAAGATCAGCGACCAGAAGTGCACGATCGACAGTCGGTAAGAGTAGATCGGCCGTTCGACGCGCTTCGGGATGAAATAGTACATGATGCCGAGGAAGCCTGCGGTCAGGAAAAAGCCGACCGCGTTGTGCCCGTACCACCACTGCGTCATGGCATCCTGCACGCCCGTGTAGGCGATGTAGCTCTTGGTGGACAGCCAGGACACGGGCAGGGTCGCATTGTTCACCAGGTGCAGCATCGCAACCGTGACGATGAAGGCCAGGAAGAACCAGTTCGCAACGTAAATGTGCGGTTCCTTGCGCCGCGCAAGCGTTCCAAGGTAGACGAGCAGATACACCACCCAGACAACCGTCAGAAAGATATCGACGTACCATTCTGGCTCTGCATATTCCTTGCTCTGCGTAACACCCAAGACGTAGCCGGACGCGGCGAGGACGATGAATACCTGATAGCCCCAGACGACGAACCAGGGCGCCCAGCGTCCTGCAAGACGAGCCCGGCACGTGCGTTGAACAGTGTATAGTGACGTTGCGAGCAGCGCGTTACCGCCAAAGGCGAAGATGACTGCGGAGGTGTGCACAGGTCTGAGACGACCGAAGTTCGTCCAGGGCAGGTCGAAATTGAGCACCGGGAAGGCGAGCTGCCACGCGATGATGACACCGACCAGGAAGCCGACGACGCCCCAGATGACGGTCGCGATCGTCGCAACCTTGATCGGCCCGTCCATGTAATGTTGATTGGCTTCTGCGTCCGCAGGCATCCGCATGTGGCCGAGGACGTAGATCCCGGCAAGTGCGGCAGCTGCGCCGATCAGCGCGGCGTGAAGCTTCATGACGCCGTCCGGCGACATGAAGAATACGTACGTGCAACCGGCCAGGACCAGCGCGCTCACCATTACGGCAAGCGAATCGGTAAACGCGCTTACCTCTTCGGCATTCGCTGACATGAGTGTGCCCCCTCCGCGTAGGTATGGCTGGACGATCGGACGCCGCCCGCGCCGCACCTTAGAGAGCTGGGGCATTCGCATATTGACAACGATCAAGACCGGCCAGCGGCAAAAAGACCCGACTCGTGTTTGCTGCATACGCGAGGGCATGGGGCGGATCCACCCGACGGGGGATCCCTGACGAATTGATCTCGATCAAAACCGTTGGACATCGGCCGGCGCTAGTCTCTCCGAACTTAGATATCTAAGTAATTTCAGGGAGGCGAAGATGATTGCACCGCGGGTCACAGGAGTGAGGTCGGTCGACCTTGGCGTGGCGGACCTCGGGTCCAGCGTCGACTTCTATGGGGCGTGCTGGGGCCTGGAAAAGGTTTCGGCGCGGGATGGGACCGTGTACCTGAGAGCCACGGGGCCGGAGCACCATGCGCTCGGCTTGCATCAGGCCGATCGGATCGGACTTCTGGCCGCCAACTTCGCTGCCGCTGATAAGTCCGCGGTCGATGCGCTTCATGCCAAGGCCAAGGCGGCTGGTATCGAGGTGCTGGCGTCGCCAAGAGATTTGCCCGTGGAAGCTGGTGGCGGTTACGGCTTCGACTGCCGGATGCCGGAAGGCACGCGCATCTGCGTATCGGCCGACGTGGCGGCGCACGACGACGAGATTGAAGACCGGACCAGACCGAGCAAGTTCTCGCACGTCGTCTTTCGGACGGAGAAGTGCGACCAGACGGAAGCCTTCTTTGCGGACCTGTTGGGTTTCGCAGTGACCGATCGCACCAACAACATACACTTCCTGCGCTGCGCCTCGGACCACCACAGCGTGGCGCTGGCAAAGCTGGCCGGACCGGGCCTTCATCACATGGCCTTCGAGCTTCCGGATCTCGACTCTCTGATGCGGGCTTCCGGTCGCATGAGCATGAAGGGCTACCCGGTTGAGCATGGAGTAGGTCGCCACGCTGGGCCAGGCGACAATGTCTTCAGCTTCTTCGTCGAGCCAAACGGTTTCGCACTCGAGTACACGACGGAGATGGAACAGGTCGACGACAATTATCCCAGACGGAGCAAGGAATACTGGAGCTCGCGGCCGGTCCGGCCCTGCAGCTGGGGCATGGCGATGAAGGCAACGGACAAGGTGACGCGCGCGAAAGCCGGCACGATAACCGCCGAACTCAATGGTGATTGCTCCGAGGCAATATCGAAGAGCATGGCGAACTGACTGCACGGTGGCAAGGCGGATTGCACTGCTGACAATTTGAACAGCCTCCGATGCGTCGCGCAGCAAGACCGGCAGCAGTGGTAGCCAAGGAGGAGACACGGAGTGATGGCAAACAGATTCGAGCGGTTGGGCCAGCGGCGTCGGCCAGCAAGAGCAATGGAGACGGTATTGGACCCCGCTGCATGGTATCCGGAGGACATCACGAAGACCGAGGGATGGCGCTATACGCTGTCGACAGAAGAAGTCGGCGAGATCAATGCGGCCTTGGCAATGGTCGAGGCGAAGGGAACAGACATTTCGAACGTCCGACGGAAGGACTTCCCGCTTCCCCGGTTCTCGGCTGGCATCGATCGCATTCGCGAGCAGCTACACGACGGTGTCGGGTTTGCGCAAATTCGCGGCATGCCGGTGTCCGAATGGACCAAGCAGCAGGCAGCAATTGCCTATTGGGGTATCGGCACGCACTTGGGTCGTGCACTGTCGCAAAACGGCAAGGGCGATCTCCTGGGACATATAAAGGATCTGGGTGGCGACTACAGCGATCCGATGACCAGGGGATACCTCACCAATGCGCGCATGGCATTCCATGCTGACCAGTGTGACTATGTCGCTCTGTTTTGCCTTCAACAGGCGAAATCGGGGGGCGCAAGCCGCATTGCCAGCTCGGTCACCGTCTACAACGAGATGCTGAAGGAGCGGCCCGATCTGGTCCCCGAACTTCTCGCGCCGAGCTACTGGACCATGCACGGTGAAGTCTCGCCAGGCCAGAAGCCCTGGTACGAGCTTGCCGTCTTCAATTTCCAGGACGGCTATTTTTCTGCCAAGGGCGTCAGTTCGCACGTCTTGAAGTCACAGGCGCTGGTGGGCGTTCCGCGGTATAGCGAGAAGCGCCTGGAGGCTTTTGCCAAATTCAAGGAGATTGCCGAGCGCATGTCCGTCCGCATTGATGTGCAGGCAGGCGACATAAACATCCTCCATAACCACGTCGTATTGCATTCACGCGATGCTTTCGAAGACTGGCCGGAACCTGAGCGCAAGCGCCATCTTTATCGTCTCTGGATCAATGACGATGAGTTCGGGCGCCCGATTCCTGAAGTATTTCGTCGTAATATCCAGGGTATTTGGGTGGAAGGTGTCCGCGCCCGAGCGCAGAGCGACGTGGTGAACGAGATCGCCTGACGTCCGCTCCGGGCTGCGGTCGCAGCCCGGGGAGTCTTGCCGCAGCAAGCAAGCAACGCGCAGACTGCGTCCGGCCTGGCCGCAAACAGCCTAGGCCGCTGAGCGGCGCACGCTCTTGGCGCTGTTCAGCAGCAATTGCGTCGCTGCAGCCGTATTGGAAATCGGCACGTGGTAGTTCCGGTGCGCCTCGCTGACGGTGCCGGTCAGAGCGCCGCGCATCGCAATCCAGTTGAGCAGCTCTACACCTTGCGCCCCGGCTTCCCTTATGAGTTCGTGGATCGAGTATTGCGCAAGTGCATCCGGATCGTCGATGAGCTTGTCCATGCTCATCCTGTCGAAGGCCTTGTTGATGAAACCGGCTCGCTTCCCGTCAAGCTGGTGTGACAGGCCACCCGTCCCGACCACCACAATTCGCAGGTCGGAGCCGTAGCTTTCGAGCGCGCGTCCCACACTGCGTCCGAGCGCGAGGCACCGCCGGGGCGAAGGCAAAGGATGCTGTACGGTATTGATGGCGATCGGCACGACCTTGACCAGCCACTCGCCTCCACCCGGCCACATGAGCTGCATCGGAATGGTCGAGGCATGGTCAACGAGCATTTCCTGGCACATCGTCAGGTCGAAATCGTCTCCGACAACTGAATTAATGATGTGCCACGAAAGGTCCGGATCGCCGACGAAACTGCGAGCCACCGGTATTCCCCAACCCTCGTCTGCGCTCGCATAGGCGGATGCGGCCCCGATCGCGAACGTCGGCATCTTGTCCAGGAAGAAATTCAGACCGTGATCGTTGTAGAAGATCACCGCGATGTCGGGTTTGGATTCGCTCAGCCAGCTGCGGACAAAATCGAATCCCGAAAAGAACGGCTTCCAGTAGGGATCGTCCTGCAGGCCGTCAGCAATGGCCTTCCCTATGGACGGAACGTGGGTGGTGCCGACAGCACCAATGACTTGCGCCATGCTATGCACTCCCAGCTTCCAGAAGCCGCGCCTTGAATTCTTCGACGCTGACACCCGTCTGCTGCGCACCGATGTCCTGGACGTTGAGCCCGAAGATGCCGGCCAGCTTGGCCAAGTAGTAGATGTTGCCACCCGCCTCGATCATCTTGAGCACGTCCCGGCTTCGCACGGCTTCCCGCTGCTCGCTCGTCAGGCCGAACCTGGAACAATAGGCATCTTCATCATCGAGGAACGCCTGGCGATTCCCCGCGTTGTTGAATGAAAAGCACATCTTGTTGAGCGCGTAGCCCCTCTTCGCAAGCTCTGCGTCGAACAGAATTGTGCCAGGTATCGGCTCGTCGGCCATTGCTTTTCTCCGTCCCCCGAACTCTTGGCAAGACTCGTGAGATGACGGCGCAAGGGCCTTGATCTGCATCAACGTGTTACCCGGCGTCACATACTTAGATATCTAAGATGTCGAAGGGATGGATATGCAGTTTCAGGCAGGCGACGCACGCACGCCTGGGAGAGAGGGGCACGTGAGCCAGCAGGTACTGATCGTAGGAGCGGGCCCCGTCGGGCTGACGCTAGCAATCGACCTTGCAAAACGAGGCGTCAAATCGACGCTGATCGAGAAGAAGGATGCGCCGCAGTTCCTCCCGAAGATGGAGCGCTGCAATGCGCGTACGATGGAAATCTACCGCCGGCTTGGCCTGGCCGAGAAGATAAGATCCGCAGGTCTGCGCCCGGACATCCCGATGGATGTCTATGTCATCCTCGCCATGAACGAACCCCCGCTCCTCCGGCTGCCCTACCCCTCCGTGAATGAAGCGCGTGCAACGATCAAGGCAACCAATGACGGTACGGAGCCTCTCGAGCCCTATCAGCTCATCTCCCAGTACACGCTCGAGCCACTTCTGAAGTCGGTTGCGGAATCCATGTCGAACGTCGATGTGCGCTTCGGTTGTGAGTTGCTGTCCATAGAACAGGACGAAGCGGGCGTGACGGCTACGGTGAGGAATTCCGACGGCTCGACGGAGAAAGTCAGGACGCTATACCTTGTAGGCTGCGATGGCGGCGCGAGCACCGTGCGCAAGGAACTCGACATCAGGATTCGTGGCGAGTTCAATATGCTCGAACTCTATCAGGCTCTCTATCGCTGCGACGAATTGTTCGAGAAGATTCCCATTGGCAATGGCCCGGGACCCGGCCGGCACTATCACGTTGCCGACGGCCAGAGCACCTTCCTCATCATGCAGGACTCGACGCGTCACTTCACGCTCCATTCCGTCGTCGAACGGCCGGAGGATATGAAGGCCATGTTCGAGAAGACCGTTGGAATTCCGGTCAAGTACGAGATGCTGGCCTGCAATCCGTGGCGGCAGAATCTGGTCGTGGCGGATCGTTATCAGGTCGGCCGCGTGTTCCTGGCTGGCGACGCGGTGCACCTTGTGATCCCGACTGGAGGGCTCGGCATGAACACGGGCGTCGGCGATGCCGTCGATCTCGGCTGGAAGCTCGCTGCCACGATCAAGGGGTGGGGAGGACCGAACCTCCTGCAATCCTACGAGATTGAGCGCCGCCAGATCGGTGACCGCAACGTCGGCGCCTCCCGCTATGCGTCTCTCGGCAGGCGCAAGTGGCGCAGCCAATGGCGGCCTGAGATCCGCGATAGGACGCCACAGGGCAAGTGGGTTCGCGAGAACCTGGTACGAGTGGCTGACATCGAGCAGCGCAAGACAAACGAGATGATCGGCGCCGAACTCGGCTATCGCTATTACGGGTCGCCGATCATATGGGACGAGCCGGGCGGTCCGGAGACGCTGTATCGCGAATATGAGCCCACGACCTGGCCCGGAGCGCGCCTGCCTCACGTCTGGCTGAACGACGGCGGTGCGATGCAGGACCGGATACCGTTCGAGGGCTACACTATTCTGAAGCTGGGAAATGCCTCTTCAGACATAGGTGCTTTGGCTGCCGCGCTGCGCAAGTCAGGAGCCGATTGCACGGTGCTCGATGTCACCGATGAGATCGCCCGCGATATCTACGGATACGACTACATCCTTCTGCGACCCGACATGCATGTGGCCTGGCGTGGCAATGCCGCGCCTGAGGACGCATCCCATGTTGCAGGTGTCGTGACGGGGCATCGACCACTGTTCTGAGTGCGCCGCAATGGCAGGATCAAATATTTTTTGCGAAGGAATTCGGCAGGAGTCCGCTCCCGTCGTCTCATCTTCGGAAGCATCAGCTTCCGGAAATCTTGCGGTTCTTGGGTGCGGCAACAGTCGTCAGCGTTTGCGGCGGCATGCTGTTCGTTTGGACCGCAAACCATTGCGACATATCGTTGCCTCCTCGTTGACGAGCCCCGATATGTCGTGCAACTCTGGTTCGCATAAAGGAACGATGTTCCATATAAAAGAACACGATACTCTTTATGCAACTCGTTTCTTTGATCGATCGGCCGCTGGCTTTGGCATCCTCGGATGGCGGGTCGAAACGGTCGACGAGAGCGAACGCCGACGGAGCAAGACATGCTGAGAAAAGAACAGAACGATCTTCTATGCCAGACCGGTCCAGGTACGCCGATGGGCAACCTGTTCCGCTGCTATTGGATTCCCGCCCTCCTTGCGGAGGAGTTGCCGGAGAACGACTGTCCGCCGGTTCGCGTGAAGCTGCTGTCGGAACGACTGATCGCCTTCCGCGATACAAATGGAAATTACGGTCTGATGGACGAGTTCTGTGCCCATCGTGGCCCATCTCTGTGGTTCGGGCGCGTAGAAGAGTGCGGGATCCGATGCCCCTATCACGGCTGGAAGTTCGATTACACCGGCCAGTGTGTGGAGGTGCCTTCAGAATCGAAGGAGAGCGGCTTTGCCGACCGCATAAAGCTAAAGTCGTATCCGATGATCGAACGCGGCGGCGTTCTGTGGACGTACATGGGCCCGCCGGAGAACCAGCCGCCGTTGCCGGAGTGGGAGTTCTGCACGGTGCCGGCCGAACAGACCTTCACGTCGAAGCGGTTCCAGGAGTGCAACTGGCTGCAGGCCATGGAAGGCGGCATCGACAACGCGCACGTCTCCTGGCTGCATGGCGATGCCCTGCACTCCGACCCGCTCTTCAAGGGAGCCGGCGGCAACCAGTACATGTTCACCGATAAGGCGCCGGTGTTCGAGGTGGTCGAAAGCGATGGCGGTCTTTACATCGGCGCGCGTCGGCACGCAGGAGACGACGAGTACTACTGGCGCATCACGCAATACGTTGTGCCGACTTTTACGATGATTCCGCCGCGCGGTGGCCACACGATACACGGTCATTTCTGGATCCCGATCGACGACGAGAACTGCTGGGCATGGTCGTACGACTTCCATCCCGCACGGGCGATCAAGCCGGAAGAGCGAACCGCTATGAAGAATGGCTCCGGTGTGCACGTCAAGTACATCCCGGGCACCTACAACACACTCGCCAACAAGGACAACGACTACTTGATTGACCGTGGCAGGCAGAAGTTGGGTGAGTTGTCGAGCGGTATCGAAGGCATCGCGATGCAGGATGCATCGCTGCAGGAGAGCATGGGGCCGATCCAGGACCGCACGAAGGAGAACCTCGCGTCCTCCGACAACGGCGTCATCATGGCCCGCCACCTGATGTTCAAGGCGATGAAGGATCTGGAGAAGGGTATCATGCCGCAAGGGCGCGTCGCCGAGCATCAGCGGGTTCGCTCTGCATCGCTGCTGCTTCCCAAGGACCAGCCGTTCAAGGAAGCTGCAGGCGATGCCCTGCGATCCAAGGTAGGCGTCGGTCCGGCAACAGTCTGACGGTTCGATAGCTGCTTCTGAGCGTCTCCCCAGACGCACGGGCGCCCCGATTGGGGCGCCCTTTCCGTTATATGTGCTGGTGCTTCGAGTTTTCCCGCAGCTTCCGGCGGTCTTGGGCAGGGTTGATGGTGCTATCCGAGCCCGGTGCGGAAACGCCTCGGATCTCGACCATCGGTGGTGCCTCACATAGGCTCGCAAGGCAGATCTTGTAGCGCTATCATGGAGTGGCATTGATACATGGGGGAGGCAACGCTGACGGCAAGATGCGCGACGACGCCTTCCATGTCCGCGAGTGACCCCACCTTGTGGGTGGCCACTCTTTGCCGGTTGACGCAATGAAGCCCCTAGTCTTGCAGCATGGCACTGTTACGATGGCCGGGTGTGCCGATAGTTGAGACCGGCTGGTCCGGTCGACCAAGCCGACAAGACGGAAAGCTACTGCAATGACACTTGACCAGGCACTGCTCTTTGGCCTTTTCGGAGCTGTTCTGGCCCTGCTGCTGTGGGGAAGGGTGCGTCACGATCTCGTTGCGGCCTCTGGTCTTTTTTGCGGTGTCCTTCTTGGGGTTGTACCTCAGGAGACTGCGTTCAGCGGTTTTTCGAACCCTGCCGTAGTTATCGTGGCTCTTGTCCTGATTGCGTCCAGGGCCTTCGAGAATTCCGGCTTGCTGGGACTGATCAGCCAGTTCGTAGCGAGCGACAAGCGTTCGGCGAGCGCACATATATCTGTCATTGCAGGCCTCGGCGCGGCAATGTCGGCTGTAATCAATAATGTGGCCGCACTCGCCATGTTGATGCCGGTCGATGTGCAGGCGGCTCGCAAGGCGGCCCGCCCACCCGGGTTGACGCTTATGCCTCTGGCGTTCGCGACGATCCTCGGCGGCATGGTCACGCTGATCGGCACTCCGCCGAACATCATCGCCTCCTCGATCAGGCAACAGCAGCTCGGAGAACCCTACGGCATGTTCGACTTCACTCCGGTCGGTGGAGTGGTCGCCATTGTCGGCGTAATTTTCATCGCACTTGTGGGCTGGCGCCTCGTTCCGCACCGAGAGGATAAGACTGCCGGGATCGATCCAGCCTCGTTCGAGGCCGAACTGATCGTGCCCGAGGGGGCGAAAATAGTTGGTCATTTTGGCGCTGAACTCGACGAGGATGCCGTTCGTGCGGATGTAATTCTGACCGGGGTCGTGCGAGGTGACGAGCGTCAACGGCGTCCTGTCCGTTATACGATCATTGAGGTTGGCGACCTGCTTGTGGTTGAGGGGTCTACACAGGCCATCGCTGCATTTATTTCCGCCGCAGGGCTGCGGGCCAGCAAGGAATCCGACGAAAAGGCAGCAAAAAGAGCAAGCAACAACAAGGGCCTTTCACCGAAAGCTGATGCGGGACCGGTCATTGAGGCCAAGGCTGCCCGGGACAACAAGAGTGGCGACAAGCCAAGGAAGAAGGACGAAGACAAAGCCTCTCGAGGGCCGCAGATCATTGAGGCGGTTGTGCGCTACGAATCTCCACTGATCGGACGTTCGGCTGCCTCCGCGAACTTGCGCAGCCGCTTCGATTTGACTCTCCTTGGCGTCGCGAGATCCGGGCGCCTGTCGCTGGTCGGCAACCATGTGATCCGGCCCGGTGACGAATTGCTCTTGGCGGGGCGCAATGCAACGTCCGACACCATGTTGCGCCGCCTTGGGCTGTTGGCCGTCAATCGTGTGCATATTTCAACGTACGATCAGCGGACCATTTTCATTACGCTCGCGCTTTTTGCTGCTGCCATAGCTGCAGCAACGGTCGGACTGCTGTCCTTTACCGTCGCGATCGCCATCGCGGTGACCCTTTATGCAGCTCTCGGTATAGTGCCGGCACGCGAGTTCTACACTCAGATCGAATGGCCGATCGTTGTAATGCTGGCCTGTCTTCTGCCGCTTGGTGCGGCATTTGAGAATGTCGGAGGCACCGCGTTGATGGCCTCCTGGATAACGGTCGCAACCGAGGGACAGTCTCCGATCGTTGCCCTCGTTCTCATCATGGTCATAACCATGGCGCTGTCCGATGTCCTCAACAATGTTGCGACGATTGTAATCGCCGGCCCCGTCGCCATCGGGATAGCTCAACAGCTGAACGTCAACCCGGACACTTTTCTGATGGGAGTGGCTATTGCTGCCTCATGCGCGTTCCTCACGCCGATCGGCCACAAGAATAATACATTGATCATGGGGCCCGGCGGCTTCCGCTTCTCAGACTATTGGCAGATGGGCCTTCCACTTGAACTGGTGGTTCTGGTGGTATCGGTTCCGATGCTGCTTTTCATCTGGCCGCTGTAGTCGCAGCCAGATGAAATTGATGTGGCAGCATCAGGATGGCTGCGCTAGCCCGCCTCCGCTTGCCGCCGTCTCTTCGCTTCGTCCTCGTCGCAACCGAACTTCTCACGCTGCGCGAGAGAGAGCGGCGAGTCGATGGCGCAGGCGCTGGACTTTACCATTGACTGCATCCCATCTACGACGTAGCTCGCGGAGACGGCGAGGCCGGTGCCGATGACCGCTGCAATGAGACCGTACTCGATGGCCGTGGCGCCTTTCTGGTCCTTGATGAGAGCTCTGAATATCCGCATCGAAATCCCCGTCCGTATGACATAAGAACATTTGTGATCGGAATATCGCGCAGACATGGTTAACAGGACGTGAATGGCGTTCAGTTGCCTTCGGGTGGTAGCGTCCGCCGCTACTCGACGACCTCGATCGAGAAGGACTTGGTGATCGGCTGGCCCGAGCCGGCTGTCGCGGTGATGGTGAATGTGTCGGCGCCGGTCTCGCCCTTGCGAGCCGTATAGTAGATGCCGGTGCCGGCGATCTGTTTGCCGACGCAGGAGCCGGAAATGCTAGACTGCACGAGGGTCTGCTGGCCGGGCTTGAACGTGACCTCACCCTTTGCAGGCGCCGTCGTAACCTTGACGTCGGGTGTCAGCGCCGAGCAATCTTTTTCCTTGAACCCGGCCATCACATACATCCGCGCCTCGCGTCCGGCAACGACCGGTGTGCCACGCTTGGCCGCCTCGGGCTTGGTTTCGACCGAACCCGTCGTGATGTTGCCCTGCGCGCAGCCCGCGAGCACGAGGGCTGTTGCAAGTGACAGGATCAGGCACTTCTGGACGGCTGTTTTGTCGGTCACGTCGCGATCCTCCGTTTGCGCGACTCGAATCTTATACCAATTGGCCGAGTCGTCGAGCCCGAAGGGGTTTCTCCTGATCGGAATAGGAAGACGTCGGATATTTTGCGGCGCAATATATTGCTCAGGCCCGTCAGTATCCTCGTTCCTGAAGTTGGTTGTAGAATCGCTTGATGAAGCTGTTGAGCCGCGGTTTCCTGCGGTAGTTCTGGAACTCGTCTGGAAGCTTGATCTCCTTCTGTATTTCCTCGACGGACTTGCCGGCGGCGACGAGCTTCGCAACCTCGTCCCGCATGACTACGAAATAGCGCTTCTGCTCCTCCAGGTCGGCGACGCCACGACCGATATGGAGCGGTCCGTGACCTGGAACGTAGGTCTCGACGGCGAGCTTGCGCGCCATGATGCGGTCGAGCGCCTGTATCCATCCATCGACATTGGAATAGATCGAATCGCCAGAGCTGCCCTGGCCTGGATGGATCTCGGTGTTGAGGAGGTCGCCCGTCAGCATGACTCGGCGCTGTGGGATGTAGACCGTTGTATCCCCGGTCGAGTGCCCGAAGCCTTCATAAGTGATTTGGAAAGTCAGCCCGCCGAAGTACAGGACCATACCCCGGTCGAAGCCGATGTCCGGGCGGACCAGGTCTTTGCCCTTATAGGCCTCGTCGCGCTCCTGGCGTTCGCCGTATTCCTTCGCCTCCTGCATGAAGAGGTCGCGAACCTGATTGCGGTGGGCGATGTAGATCGGCTTGTCGCCGCGGAAATGCCAGCCGCCAGTAGCATGGTCGCCAGCCGAGTGAGAGGAGACGAGATAGCGTACGGGCTTGTCTGTGACCGACCGGATGGCGGCGAGCGTCTGGTCGGCGGTCCGGATGTCGAAGTCGAAAACCAGCACGCCGTCGCGCGTGACGACAAATGCCGAGTTGCTGGCTCCTCGCGCGTTTTCCATGAAGTAGACGTCGTCCGTAACCTTCTTCATGGTCATTTTATCGGCAGCGCCGGCACTGCCGCTGCCAAGAACGGCGAGTGCAAGTAAGCCCGCGAGCAATTTCAAGTGCATGGCGCTTCTTCCCTGGCTATTTTTTGTAACTACCGAATTTATGATCCGTAAAATTGCGTATGCCTGCAAGGGCAAACTCGCCGTTGACTTGTTGTAGCGCGTCACCTCCTGTATCGGGCGCCAGCGAAGAAGGGGATGACATGGGACACGTAGCCTACCGGGATCTGAGAGAGTTCATCGCTCGCGTCGAGGAGATCGGAGCGCTCAGGCGCGTCGACGGCGCGGATGCAAACTTCGAGTTAGGGGCGATTACGGAAGTGGCAGCCGGCAGCCCCGAATGCCCGGCACTGCTATTCGATCAAATCAAGGACTATCCGGCAGGCGCGCGCGTCTTCACCAATGCCACGACGTCGCCGGCCCGCGCGGCCTTGGCCCTCGGCATCGACCCTACGTTGCATCCGCTTGATGCCTTGAAGGCCTGGAAGGCGCGCCGTGCGAATCTTGAGATGCAGGAACCCGTCAAGGTCTCCGATGCTGCGTTTCTCGCCAACGCCAGGAGCGGCGCCGATGTCGACATGAGCCTCTTTCCTGCACCGCACTGGCACAAGGATGACGGCGGTCCGTTCATAGGTTCAGGCAGCATCGTCGTCATGCGCGATCCCGACACGGGCTGGATCAACGCTTCGATATACCGCCTGCAGTTGCACGGGAGGGATCGGATCACCGTGCAATTCGACCACCCCGGCCGCCATGGCGCGATCATCACGCGAAAGTACTGGGAGCGCGGCGAGCCATGCCCGGTCGCGGTCGTCAACGGACCCGACCCGGCGCTCTTCATCGCCGGCTTCGAGTATCTGCCCGAAGGCGCTTCGGAGTATGCATTCGCCGGTGCGATAAAGGGAGAGCCAGTCGAGGTCGTCGATGCACCGATGACCGGCCTGCCTGTTCCTGCCAACGCCGAGATAATACTCGAAGGCCACATGCACGCGGGCGATTCGTTGCCCGAAGGCCCGTTCGGTGAGTTCACCGGCTACTATGCGTCCGAAGCACGTCCCTCGCCGGTCCTGCGCATCGAGGCGACGCACTGGCGCACCGATCCGATACTCCTCGGTTCGCCGCCGATGAAGCCGCCGCGCTTCCACTTCGGCCTGCCGTTCCGCGCGGCAAGCATGTGGAGCCAGCTCGAGGACGCCGGTGTCACCGATGTCGTCGGTACTTGGCAGCATGTCGCGCAGCTTATGACCGTGATCGCAATCCGCCAGCGCTATGCCGGACACGCCAAGAGGGCGGCGTTGATCGCGGCGGCGCAGAGCTACATGGGCCGCATCGTCGTGGTGGTCGATGACGACGTCGATCCGTCGAACCTCGCAGACGTCATGTGGGCGATAACTACGCGCTCCGAGCCGTCGGAGCAGGTGGACATCGTGCGCGATGCCTGGAGTTCGGCTCTCGATCCCAGGATAACGCCGGAAGCGCGTGCTGCAGGGCGGACATCGCACTCGAAGATGATCATCGACGCCTGCATACCCTTTCCGCGGCTCAGGGACTATCCGCGGACCTCTGCTCTGTCGCTCGAAGAGGCGCGCAACATCGAAGCGAAGTGGGGTGAAACGCTGCGGGGCCGGCGCGCTACTTGAGGCGCCGTGCGGAGCGCGCCAGGCCTTGGTCGTCATAGACCTCGATGGCGGTCTTTGTCACGAGATAGCGCAGGCCGGTGCAGCAGTTGACCCAGTAGCGGCCCTTCTCGCGCTTCACCTCGGTATCGGTGAATTTGTCGGTGTCCCGGTCGAATTGGCGCCAGTAGTAGTTCTTGCCGTTCCGGATGATCTGCGCGGCACCGTCTTTCATCACGGCCTCCGCGACGATCCGGTCGCCGGTTTTCAGCTTATTGGCGTCTACTCCTTGCGAAGCAATGAGGAACTGCTCGCGGTCCAGGCCATGGATCTTCACATCGAGCTTCGGCGTGCTGTGGGCAGTCGCCCAAGGCTCACCCCTCTGGTCGGCGAGGTGAAATGATACCAGTGTTTCGGAGTAGTTTGCCGTTGCCGCCCGCACTGCCCTGCCGATCGCGGCGACGGACCGCCGCGCAAAACGCTCGGATATGTAGAGGGATACGGCGACCTTCTGGTCGGGATTGTCGGCCTCGACAATCACCGCCTGGACCACCGGACCTAGCGCCTCGGCGGTGACCGCGACGGCGACCTCGGTCTGCATCGTCGTAGCTGCCGGACCGCGTTCCTGCACGATGAACTCGAAAGCCGCAGCGGACCTGAAAGCGACTACGAGGAACGTTGCGATGAGGGCGGCGCGGCGCATGGCGTCCATGTTCGTCCTTTTGGCGGCACAATGCTGCCTGGACGTCTGCCAGGCGCAGCAGCGGCACTATCGCCGAAACCGTGGCCACTTTCGTCAACGAATGGCCACCATGGTTACCACACGCCTCAGGCGATCGATACCGTCTTCATGTTGACGAACTCGAGCATGCCGGCTCTTGAGAGTTCCCGCCCGTAACCGGAAGCCTTGACGCCACCGAAGGGTAGCCGTGGATCGGACGCCACAAGCGCATTGACGAACGTTGCACCCGCCTCGATCTCGCTCGCGGCGCGCTGGATCTCGGCCTCAGTGTTGGTAAATATCGCCGATCCGAGCCCGAAGCGGCTGTCATTTGCGAGCCTGATGGCGTGCCCGAGGTCATCGGCCTTGAACACCGAGGCGACGGGGCCGAACAGTTCATCCGACCATGCCGGACAACCCTCCGGAATGTCCGCGAGTATGCCGGGTTCATAGTAGTAGCCCTTGCGGTCGATCCGGCGGGCCCCACAGACTCGCGTCGCACCAGCTTTCACGCTGGCATCGACCTGATCTGCAAGTTCGTCCCGGATCTGGCGTGTGGCAAGCGGCCCGACGTCGGTTTCCTTGTCCATTGGGTCCCCGACCCTGAGGTTGCGGAACCGGTCTTCGAAGCGTCCAAGGAAGTCATCGTAGACGTCCTTGTGGATGATGAACCTCTTCGCTGCGATGCAGGATTGGCCATTGTTGATGATGCGCGCAGTCACCGCAGTCGAGACGGCCTTCTCGATATCCGCGCTCGGCATGACGATGAAGGCGTCGCTGCCACCGAGCTCGAGCACTGTCTTCTTGATCTCGCTGCCGGCGGATGCAGCAACCGCGCGCCCGGCCGGCTCTGAGCCGGTGAGGGTCGCAGCCATCACCCGCCGGTCGCGGATCACCCGCTCGACGTCGCCGGAACCGATGAGCAGTGTCTGGAATACGCCTTCTCCAAAGCCGGCGCGAAGCAATACGTCCTCGATCGCCAGTGCCGAGCCCGGAACGTTCGATGCGTGCTTCAGAAGTCCGACATTGCCGGCCATGAGAGCAGGAGCGGCAAAACGGAAGACCTGCCAGAACGGAAAGTTCCATGGCATGATGGCAAGTACCGGCCCGATAGGAAGATAGCGGACGAAGCTGCGTGATGCGCTGCTCGCGATCGGCTCGTCGGCGAGAAAGGCCTCGGCGTTTTCGGCGTAATAGCGACATGCTGTTGCGCACTTCTCAACCTCGGCTATCGCCGCCGCCAAAGGCTTGCCCATCTCTGACGTTATGGTACGGCCGAGTTCTTCCTTTTCGGCGACCAGGATGTCGGCGGCACGCTGCATCGCATGCGCACGATCGGCGAACGAACTGCGACGGTGGCTGCGGCTCGCTTCATCTGCCCGCGCGATCGCGGCTTCCAGTCTCGCCTCGTCGAGACTTTCGTAGCTCTTGATCAGTTCTTCTGTAGCCGGATTTTGGCTTTCCATGGCCATGTGCGCACCTCCCACCTCTGATACTTGAGCGGAATGCCGGATGCCGGCGATTGTTCCGGCCACGGCTGTCGAAGAATTGGCGTTCTGTGCCTCCGCTTGATTCCCTGGCGGAGGTCGTCAAGCGTTGGCGGATCCAGAACACGTTGCAAGTTCTATGCAAGGCTCCGGGCTGATGCTTGGGTACCAAGCTTCCTAGCGGGAGCACTAGCAGAAATCGGACGGTTCACGCCACCCATCAGGCGAAACGTCGAGACGCCAATGTTCGGGCGTCGGCGGCCCGGAGAATGGCATCCTGCTCGCCGGTGTGGCCGCGCAGCCGCATCAGACCTTGTTGCGTCTCTGCCGTTTGCGAACCGCCGTTGCCTCATATGCCGTGCCCGCCGGAGCAGGAATTGATGTCTCTTCGCAAGTGAGAATGCCGGCGACGATCTCTTCCGGAATGATTTCGCGCACTCCAGCAGCTACAGCCCGCTCGAGCGCGAGTGCGACTGCCCCCGCAACGAAACCCGTCGCTCCGTTGTTATCGTCCGTCTGTATCCATTCGGACGTCTTGGATCGCGCACCCCAGATCGGCGCATCGGGTATCGTCAGCAGGGGGCCAGGGCTCGCTGTATGTGCTGGTCCAGCGAGGATCGTGCCGTGGGCGCCCGCCACTGGCTGGAGTACAACTCTATTGCCGTTCTCGCTCTGCTCCCCTGAGAGCGCCGTTTCTCCGCAATCGTCGAGCGCCAGGTGAATCGGAACTGTGCTTTTGCAACTCTCAGGTCTGAGCGTGATGAGCCATTTTGTCCGCCTGTCTTCGTCCTTTGCGATCGAATGAGGGAAATGCGGCGGGTAAAACGCGATCGTGATGCTGCGCTTGGATCCTCCGTTTCCGCGGCTCATGATGCCAGCGAGACGGCGCCCCAGGGAGATCGGAACAGTGCGACCCGCCCGGGCATCGAATCGCGCCGCAACCGAGTTGTGAGCGCGCCCGGAGTTCGGGTCCATCAGGGCCAGTTGCACCGAAAGATCGTCCGCCGGATCGAAGAAGATCTGAAGTTTGATGTGGCTCTTAAGCTTGGTATCGATATTCCATGCGAGACAGGTTTCGCGATTGGGCGGGAGGTAGGTTCTCAAGGTACGACTGGTGCCGTTGTTGAAGCCCGCTCCACCGACGATGATACAGGGCGGGCCATCGCCTGTTTTCCCGCGTTCGATGATCTCGGCGATCTTGCCCTCAAGCGCAGAGGTGCCATCGTGTGCGCCAGGCCAGCCGCCGTCGGCCAGACAGATGACGAGACCGTCTGATTGAAGTGCGGTGGCCCGGTCATAGGCGTAGTCCAGGCCCGCCATGAGCTGCGGCGCTTCATCGAAGCTTCGCCAGCGGTCCCACGTCGGCACTTTGTCATGTTCCCATTGTGCCCAAAGCGGGTGCCGGCCGGCATGCGCCTCACGCCAGTGCCCCGGTTCGAGACCGAGGTGGACGGCGATGAGTTGGGCCTCCGGTGCTACGCCGCGAAAGTCCGATACCCTGCTGCCCGCCGAAACGGATGCGATGATCGTCCCTCTGGCTGCAGCGATTGTCTCAAGCGGCAGGTGCCGGTTGCCGTGTGCATCGTAGACACGCTCGACGGGCGCACGAGAAAAGGCGTTGCGTGCGTCGCAAATCAGCATGTCCAACTGGCCGGCGTCGAGATCCGTGATGCTGCCGGGGACCGCACTCGTCTCCGCGGCGGGCCAGGCTTCCGAGCACTGGTCCCAGAGGTAGCTGAAGCGCGTGCGTTGTCGATTCGGATCCAGCAGTGCCGGGTGGAGCAGGTCGAATCCGTAATCCAGATAGGCTATCGCGATGCCTCGGCCCGTCGCAGTTTGGAGCTTTGGCGGAAGCCCGGATAGAAGTGCTGCATTAAGTCCTTCGGCCACGAATTCTTTCCGCGTGGTGCATGCCCTCGTTGAGGCCAGGAAACGAGCGAAACAGTCTAGCAGGAGGTCTGCTCTAGCCGACCTGGGTGTCCACCTAGTTTCGAGCACGATTAACAATGCATCTGCAACCAATATGCGCGCGTGATTTGTTGTCCGTGACTGTATGACGTCGAAATCCGACCGCAGATCGCCTATATCAGGGCGGGGAGTGGCTCCCGTTGAATCGGAGTAAGAATGGCCGTCGTCGTAGCGATAGTGCTGGTCGCCGTTCTGGCGCTTGCCTATCTTCCGCAGCTTTGGGTGCGTCGCGTCATCCAGCGCTATTCCGTCGAGAGGCCGGACTACAGCGGCACCGGCGGACAGTTCGCGCGCTACTTGCTTGATGGGATGGGGCTCGGGCACGTGATTGTCGAGGAATCGCGCATCGGCGACCACTACGATCCCGAGGCCAAGGCGGTGCGGCTCGGACGCGACAACATGCACGGAAAGTCCCTGACCGCGATCGTGATCGCAGCCCACGAGGTCGGCCACGCCATGCAGGACGCAACAGGATACCGGCCACTGCAGCGTCGCACGTCACTTGCCCGGCAGGCGGCCCGGTATGAAACCGTGGGCTCTATGGTCATGCTTGCCGCGCCCATCGTGCTTGTTCTTGCCAAGTCACCTTTGGTTATGGGGTTGGCGGTTGCCGCCGGCTTGATGATCCTTGCGATGACAGTGCTCATGCATGCAATGACGCTGCCGGTCGAATTCGATGCGAGCTTCAACCGGGCGCTGCCGCTACTCCGCGAGGGCCGCTACATCTCCGAGGAGGAACTCCCTGCCGCCCGCAGCATCCTGCGGGCAGCCGCCTTGACCTATGTGGCCGCCGCTGCGCTGAGCCTGCTCGACGTGATGCGCTGGCTGCGTGTGCTTCGCTTCTGATGCCATGGATCCCATGCCATTCTATTACCCGGCGACGCCCGAGATCGACCTTCCTGCCGGACATCGTTTTCCGCGCGAGAAGTACCGCATGCTCCGTGAGCGGCTGGCACATGAGGGGATCGTCTCGCCGGGCGACCTGCTGCCTTCGCCCTATGCCTCACGTGATGAGCTTCTCGCCGCCCATGCTCAGCGATACGTCGATGCCGTTTTCGATGGGACGCTGCCTGCTGATGGTGTTCGCCGGATCGGTCTGCCCTGGAGCCCGTCGCTCGTAAATCGCTCTCGTGCGGTAGTTGGCGGCGCATTGGCGGCAGCGCGTATGGCGTTGGAAACCGGCATTTCCGGCCAACTCGCCGGCGGCACGCATCATGCTCACCACGATTTCGGGGCCGGTTTCTGCGTCTTTAACGATCTGGCGGTCGCCGCAAGGGTTCTGCTTGGTGAAGGCCGCGTGGCCCGTGTTGCGATCCTGGACGTGGACGTTCACCAGGGCGACGGCAACGCCGCCATCCTTTCAGCCGATCCCGACGTGTTCGTCGTCTCGCTTCATGGCGAGAAAAACTATCCCTTCCGCAAGGTCGATTCCAACCTGGACCTGCCCCTGCCTGACGGTGCCGATGACGAAGCTTTCGGGGTGGCACTGGAGGAGGCGCTCGAGCACGTAGCGGCGTTTCGCCCCGGCCTGCTACTCTACCTGTCTGGTGTCGACGCCCTTGCGTCTGATCGGCTGGGGCGGCTCGCCATGACGCATGCGGGCCTCCTCGCGCGTGATCTCCGGGTGTTCGAATTCGCCAGGATGAGGGCGCTACCCGTTTCCATAGCTATCGGCGGCGGTTATGCGGACCCCATTGCCGAGAGCGTCGAAGCCTATGTCAACACCTTCCGCGCGGCGCGCGAGGTATTTGGCTGAGACGAAGGCATTGCCCCGGAACCCCTGCATCTATACAAGCGCCTCCATGAAAAAACCGACAGAGAAATCGAACAAGCGCGGCCCCCGCACCGCACCGGCAAAGGACAGCCCGGAATCGAAGCCAGCGACCGCGGCTTCTGGGCGCAAGCCCGTGAAGCAGGGAACGCCTGCTGCGGCCAGGAAGCGCCGGGCTCCCACGAAGCCTGCCCTCAAGGTCCCGAAGGTGGGGTTCGTTTCGCTCGGCTGCCCGAAGGCATTGGTCGATTCCGAGCGGATCATCTCCAAGCTGCGCGCCGAAGGATACGAGGTCGCACCGAACTACGATTCGGCCGATGTCGTTGTCGTCAACACGTGCGGCTTCCTGAACTCGGCCAAAGAGGAGAGCCTTGCTGCAATCGGCGAGGCGATGACGGAAAACGGCCGCGTGATCGTAACCGGCTGCCTTGGTGTCGAGCCGGAACGCATCCTGGCCTCCCATCCCGATGTGCTATCGATAAGCGGGCCGCACCAGTATGAGCGGGTGGTCGAGGCAGTGCACGCCGCCGCTCCGCCCCTGCACGATCCATTCCAGGACCTCGTGCCCCCCGAAGGCATTCGACTTACGCCGCGCCATTACGCCTACCTGAAGATTTCGGAGGGCTGCAACAACACCTGCTCCTTCTGCATCATCCCTGACATCCGCGGCAAGCTCCAGAGCCGGCCTGTCAATGAGGTACTAGCGGAGGCCGAGCGCCTGGTGAAGGCGGGCGTCAAGGAACTGTTGGTCATCAGCCAGGACACTTCGGCTTACGGCGTAGATTTGAAATACAAGGCGAGCCGCTGGCACGGTCGGCAGGTGAAGGCCCGCTTCCTGGAACTCTGCCGCGAACTCGGCAATATGGACGCTTGGGTTCGCCTCCACTACGTCTATCCCTATCCGCACGTGGACGACGTCATCCCCTTGATGGCGGAAGGCAAAATACTTCCTTACCTGGACATTCCGTTCCAGCATTCGAGCCCTGGCATTCTCAAGGCGATGCGTCGTCCCGCGGCGCAGGAGAAGACGTTAGAGCGCATCGAGCGTTGGCGCAGGATGTGTCCCGAACTGGCCATCCGCTCGACATTCATCGTCGGCTTTCCCGGCGAGACCGACGAGGACTTCAACCATCTTCTCGACTGGGTCCGGTCGGCCAGGATCAACCATCTCGGCTGCTTCAAGTACGAGGACGTCCCGGGCGCCCGTGCCAACGACCTCCCCGGCCAGGTTCCGGACGACGTGAAGGAAGAGCGTTGGAACATGCTGATGGCGATGCAGAGCCAGTTGAGCGACATGATCGTCCATCAGCGCGTCGGCCGGATCATCGATGTCATCATCGACGAGGTCGACGAGGAGGGTGCCATAGGCCGGTCGATATGGGATGCGCCGGATGTAGATGGCGCCGTATTCCTGAATGGCGATACGGACCTCGCGCCCGGCGACATGGTGCGCGCTCGGGTAGCCCATGCCGAATACTATGACATGTGGGCCGAGCGGATCTGATCCTCGCAAGTCCACAGCTATGCGGCAGTCCCCCCTCGCCGCACGATAGCGAATCTGGTTCCTGGACTGAGACAACCGGCACTAGCTCGCCGGGAAGTTGCAGGTGGTCCGGGGCTTGAACGTTTGAGATGGAAGCGCGTCTGCTTTCAGCGATGGCGTAGATCAGGATCCGGATCAAACACCTGGAGCAGCGTTTCAGGGCATTGGCATTTCGGCCAAGCCTGAACCTGCTCTGGCGTCGGGGGAACTGAGATGGCCAATTTCGCGACGCATATCGGTGCCGGCACGGTGGTGAGTGGCACGCTCGCCACGCTTACGGTTGCCGCCAACGTGATCGGCCCGCAAAGCGTTGTCGCAGTGACACTGGCCGGCGTTTTGGGCAGCGTTCTGCCGGATATCGACCTGAAGGACAGCCGTCCGAGCCGCGTGTTCTTCTCCGCCCTTGCAGTGTTCCTGTCCTTCTGCGCCCTCTTCGCCGCCGCGCACAAGTATTCGATCGCCGAGATCTGGCTAGCATGGATCGGTTCCTTCGTGATCGTCCGATACGGTATTTCCGGCGCATTCCATCGATTTTCCTACCACCGAGGCATATGGCACTCGATCCTCGCCGGGCTCTTCTTCTGGTTCTTAACGGCGATCGTCTTCAAGTATCTCCTTGGCTTCCACGAGGGCGTCGCATGGTTGGCTGGCGGCTTCCTCTTCATCGGCTACCTGACGCACCTGCTGCTCGACGAGTTCTACAGCGTCGACCTCATGGGCAACCGCCTGAAGCGCTCATTCGGCTCTGCCTTCAAGCTTGTCGACGCCAAGAACCCGGGTGACACGACTTTTGTAGCCATTCTGACCGCTGCGGCGTTCATGATTGCGCCACCGTCTGCTGCCTTTGTCGATGGCATCACGTCCAAGCAGTTGTGGGCAGGGCTGCACCAACGCCTCCTGCCGGAGGAAAAATGGTTCGGCTTCATCGGCAAGTTGGACGATTTCAACATTGTCCAGCCGAAGCAGGGCGTTCAGGGCGCAGACATCACGACCGGATCGATCCCTCCGGCGCCCCGCAATCCACCGGCGTTCGGCAAGTAGCATCGAAGTAGAAACAAGGGCCCCGGCGGGCCCTTGTTTCGTTGTCCGGCATCGTCTGCAAGTGCCTTAGAGGCACTTGTTCCCGTTGTACTCGACGCTCTTCGAAAGACGTGGCTTCAGGTAGAAGATCTCTTCGAGGACGAATGCGTTCTCGATGAAGTAGTTGAAGATCAGCGGCTGGTAGTTGTAGCGCACCTCTGCCACGATAACGCTATTGCCGGCTTCGAGAATGCCGTCCGGCAGGTCGTACTGAGCGTTGTTGGCGTAGGTGTTGGTGCCGCCATTATGATTGTAGGACCAGCAGACCCTTGTATTCGTGGCGTCGTCGATCGCCGAGAATACGTTGAGGACAGTAAGCCTCAGCCTCGTGGTATCGTAAGGCTGCAGAAGGTGGTTGATGATCTGCATGATGCCGTCGAGTTCCGCCGTAGTCGTCGTGCGTTCCCGGGCTATCAGGTCTGCAGTGGAACTTGCGATCTGCGTCACGCGCCGGTCGACCGTCAGCGCCTGGCTGAACTCGACCGAGCCGACGAACAGGAAGAACATGATCGGCACGATCATCGCGAACTCGATCGCCGCCACGCCACGCTTGTCGCCCATTAGGCGTTGCGCCAGCCGCACCAGCCAGCCTGCCGGTTCAATTGCTCGTTTCTGACCCATGATATTCCTCGTTGATCTCGATTGGCGCTGGCTCAGTCAGCATACGGCTCTGTGCGGAATGTGGTGGCAGCCTGGATCAGTGCCGATCCATTGCCCATTGTTCCGAGGTGCATGAACGGCATCTTTCCTGCGAGTTCCCATTCGTAACAGACGGTTACGAGAACCACGTCACCAGACCCGCCGGTAGCAAAGTTGGTATCCTCGGACTTCACCAGATCACCGCCGGTGTCGATGCATGACGGTGCCAAGATTGTGCCGAAGCCATTGAAGTTCTGTACGTTGACGCGCATTTTTCCGGCGCAATCGACGAACGGAGGAGCGCGGTCGCAGACCTCCTTTTTGAACTGTTCGGCGGTCATTCCGGATTCCTGCGCCTGTCCCGTGCGGATGAGGCGCGCAGCTTCCTCGACAGCGTTCTCAAGCGAGAATGTCGTGAAGTAGAAGAGGCCGACCGCCATAATGCCGAACAGCAGCATTAGGAACGGCAGCGCCACCATGCCAAACTCCACGGCTGTGAAGCCGCGCTCGTCCTCGGCGACAGTGCCAAGCTGGCGGCGGGCACGGGCCTTGGCCTGTTGCCACAATATCGATAGTCCTGACATGTTAACGCGCCTCACCCGATTGGAGATGAATTTTTGGGATCATTTAGCCGCTGGGGAAGATAATTTTATATGAAGGCACGCCTTTTCCGTGCCGATTGGTAAGGGCCGTGTAAATGGACGATCCGTCTCGGCACGGATGAGCCAAATAGCTGATCAGCTATACTGAATGGCCGGAGCGCGTTGATCGCTCCGGCCTTTTAAGCGTCAGCAATTGAAAATGGCTTGTCGGCCGCTTACTGGCGTCCACCGCCTCCGCCGGAGGCGAATGTCTCGCTCATCTTGATCTTGCGCTCGGCATCCTTGGAGACCGTCGCGAAGTACTTCGTGTCGTCGCCGATGGTGATCATCGGGTTGCACTGCGGCGAGCAGTTGTAGGATTCGCGAGAGCCACCCTTCTGCAGGTTGACCACCTTCAACTCGTCACGCTGGACGAGGACGCGCTGGTCCTGGATCACATGTCCGTTGGCGTCGATCGCGATGATGTTCGTGATACCGAACGACTTGCCCGTTACGACGAGAACCTGGGCGGAGTTGATCGCGACGTCGGCGATCGTCGGGTTTCCGATGATGATCTGGGAAACGGCCCTTGGTAGTCTGAGGATCTGGGATTGATCGTACATGACGACCAGATCCTGGGCGTTCTGTGCCACGGCGGCGCGCGGTGCGGTTGCAACTGCGGCGAGGCACAGTGCAAGGGCCAGGAGCGGCGCCGCGATGCGGGTGACGCTCTCTTCGATGGAATGACGAATGGCAAGCATGGAGGGCACATCCTTCTGGCGCTGGTTTGCGCTCAGTAGGCCATGAAATGGTGAACGATTTGCAAACAAGCGTCGGATTCGGGGACGGCGACTGCCAGCCTTTCGATCACGATCGCGCAGGCGGTGCGCCGCCACGGCAATGGTGACGGAACCAGAAACTAAACCAAAAATTATCCATATAAAACGCAATAGATTTGCAACCAACTTCCGAAAGGTGGGTTTAATAATTGGCCCGTACATTGGTCCCTAGTTCGGCACCGAAGTTTTGGGTTCTTCGCCCGAACATACCGGCCAGATGGCCAAGTCTGAGTAACAACTGTCAGTTGGGAGAGTAAGTCATGAACGTTTTCGCTCGTTTCGCAAAGTGTGAGTCTGGCGCCACCGCTATCGAGTACGGCCTCATTGCCGCTCTGATCGGCGTTGCCATCATCACGGTTGTCAACAGCGTCGGCACCGAGATCCAGGAGACCTTCACGGACGTGAAGACCGGCCTCGAGAAGCGTCCGGCCGTTTCCTAATAAGCGCGCCGCTCCGGCGGCGGCTTATGCCGAAAGAAGCCGCTCACCCGGTCACGGGTGGGCGGTTTTTTTTGTTCAAGCGTGTGTCGAGTTTTCTGATCGGGATATGCCGGTAATTGATTTTTTTCCAATCAAATTGAAATTGCAAATATTAATGTATGGCGAGAATGAAAATTAGGATTCGTTATTCAACGGCGGTTAGTATGGCGATGCAAGAAAATTCAATAAGGCTTGGGAATCTGGGCTGCGGTAGGCGTGTCGGAAAAGGATGTCTGAAATGAATATGATTCAGCAGTTCAAGCGGTCAGAATCGGGCGCAACCGCTATCGAGTATTCCATGATCGCGGCCATGATCGGTCTTGCCATCATTACCGCCGCATTGGCGCTGGGAGTTGAACTCGTCGGGGTGTTCGAATCGGTCCAGCAGGGGCTTGAGAAGCGTGTCGCTGTGACCTGATGTCGCGAGTTTCGGGGGCGCGTGTTCGATTGGTGCGGGCTTCGGCTCAGGCTTAAGCCCGCTTTAAGGACGATGGTGCAGTCTCGGTCGATGAGACACAAGTCCAAGAGTGGCTTTGGAGGGGAATAAGGTGCTCGAGTATCCGCTTCTTTTCGTTTTTCCCGCCGCGATGATCTTCGCCGCGGTGATGGACTTGTTCACGATGACGATCCCGAACAGGATCTCACTGGCGCTGCTCCTTGCGTTTCTCGGTGCCGCCCCCCTGAGCGGCATGGAGTGGTCTGTATTCTTCACGCATCTTGCGGCGGGAGCGGTGACGCTTGCGATCGGAATTTTCATGTTCTCGCGTGGCTGGCTGGGCGGCGGCGACGCCAAGTTGCTATCGGCGACGGTGCTGTGGCTCGGTACCGACCATCTCATTCCCTACCTCGTCATGGTCTCCCTGATGGGCGGCGCGCTCGCAATCGCCATCCTGTTCTATCGCGGCATGGTTCTGCCGTCCTGGGTCACCAGCCAGGCATGGGCTCTGCGCCTTCACGATAAGACCGGCGGCATTCCCTACGGTGTAGCGCTGGCCGGCGCAGGCTTGTGGGTATACCCGGCAACGACCTGGTTCTCGGCGCTCTCAGCCTAGTCGAGAACTCTCGCTGCCTGATTCTATCGCTTGTCAATGCATTGGCGTCCGCGGATGGCGAAAGCTCCGCGGACGTTTTGCTACACCCATTAACCGAGTGTTGAGGATTGTCGCGCATTGTCACGTGTATCGACATTCCGCAGATGCGGCTGAACAGGATTTTCAGTACCATGAAGAAAGCTCAGTTGATCGGCATCTCAATCGCCCTTGGCGCTGGCGCGGTGGCGTTCTTCGCCATGCGGAGCGCCATGACCCCGCCGCCGAAGCCGGTTGTGATGACAGAGAAGATCGACGCGGTGCAGGTTCTGGTGGCCCGCGCCGACATCGGCCTCGGGCAGGTCGCCAACGTCAACAGTTTTCGCTGGCAGGATTGGCCCAAGGATGCTGTAAGCCCGGCTTTCATCACCAAGCAGCGTCAGCCGAAATCATTGAACGAACTTTCTGGATCGATTGCCCGCGCCCCGATGCTGGCCGGCGAGCCGGTCACCAAGACGAAGTTGATCAAGGCTGGCTCGGGTGGCGTCCTTGCCGCCATACTGCCGTCCGGCATGCGCGCTGTGGCGACCAAGATCACCGAACAGTCCGCAGCCGCGAAGATGATTCTGCCGAACGATCACGTCGACGTCATTCTGACACAGAGGAAACGTGGTCCCAATGGCTCCGAGGAGGTCGTCAGCGACACGCTGTTCCGCAACGTTCGCGTGCTCTCCATTGGTCAGCAGCTCGAAGTAAAGGAAGGCAAGAAGGGCTCGGAAGGCAGCGTTGCCACACTCGAGTTGACCCCTTCCCAGTCTGAAATGTTGGCGATGGCGAACACCATTGGCGACATAACTCTTGCGCTTCGCAGCGTCGCTGATCTCGCCGAGAAGGCCGACAACAGCGCCAACCGCAAGCGCGACCAGGGCGGTTCTGTCGGTGTCGTTCGCTACGGCGTCCAGAAGCGTGCCTATGGCGTAAACTGATCGTTAGCAAATCAGCAGGTAGACGTTTCGTAATGCACAGAGTGGAGTAACCGTACCGAAGTAGTTGCGTGTGTTTGCGTCTGAGTTCGAGAGCGTTCGAAACATTGTCTCCGTTGCTCGTCCGGAAGGCTTGAACCATGCAGAATACACCCACTTCGGTCAGGAGACTGGCCCTCATTTCGAGTCTCGCTGCCCTGGCCGCCGCTGTCGCCGGCCAGTTCACCAGCGCCGAGGCCGGTGGCAGATCCGATCGCTATGGGTCCGCTCCTGGCCAGGCCATCCATAATGCGAACGCGCACCAATCTCTTGTGCGCATCCATCATGGAGAGCCGCTGCCGCAGACCCGACGCGTCGCGCTCGGCGCCAACAAGTCGATGCTTATCGAGCTGCCCCGTGAGCTTCGCGACGTTGTTGTCTCTGCGCCTGAAGTTATGGACGCTGTGGTTCAGACCTCCAACCGGGTCTACCTCATCGGCAAGACCATCGGCCAATCCAACGCTTTCTTTTTTGACGTCAACGGCAACCAGGTCCTGACCCTCGAGGTTTCTGTCGAGCGCGACACTGGCCCGCTGGACGACCTCTTCGCTCGCCTGATCCCAGGCTCGAAAATCAAAACCGAGATGCTGAACGACACGGTGATCCTGACCGGTTCGGTCAAGAATCCCGTCGATGCGAATAGGGCTGTCGACATCGCAACCCGCTATGCCGTGGCGCCGAATGCCACCGCCGATACACGCGCCAAGTTCAAGGTCATAAACATGCTCGCCGTCGAGGGTGAGGAGCAGGTCCTCCTCAAGGTTCTCGTCGCCGAAGTTCAGCGCTCGGTTATGAAGCAGATGGGCATGAACATCGGCGCCATCGGCACCGCTGATACGTTCACCGTCAACCTGCTGACCGAGAATGCCCTGCCGCTTACCGCTGCAGCCGGTCTCGGAACTCTGCCGGTCCCCGGTTTCCCGACGACGGGCGCCCAGGCTGGCCTCCTCAGCATGTTCAACCAGGGCCCGACGAACCAGACCAATCCCTTCGGAAACTCGGGCACGAGTGCGCTCTGGGGCTTCAATAGCCGCAACAACATCAATCACACGCTCCGGCTTCTCGAGCGCAACGGCCTCCTGAAGACGCTTGCCGAGCCCAACCTCACTGCGGTTTCGGGCGAGGCGGCGAAGTTCATCGCCGGTGGCGAATTCCCGATCCCGGTGGTCTCCACTAACGGTCAGACCTCTGTCACCTTCAAGGAGTTCGGCGTCCGTCTGGCTTTCACCCCGGTTGTGATGTCCGAAGGCCGAATCTCGATGGCCATCGAGACGGAGGTGAGCGAGCTTTCCAACACCGGCGCCGTGACGCTATCCAATATCTCGATCCCTGCCATCAAGAAGCGTACAGCCAACTCGACGGTCGAGCTTCCTTCTGGCGGCTCTTTGGCGCTCGCCGG
>JBJOGJ010000009.1:0-34612 GCA_046048295.1 Pseudomonadota bacterium
GACCCTCAGATTAGGAATCTGATGCTCTATCCTGCTGAGCTACGGGACCGTCTACGTGCGACTATACCAAGAACCAGCCCGCAACGCCACGGGCAAGCATTGATTTTGGCCACGCGAAGGGCGACTTCTTCCAATATGAGGTGGGGCGGCGCAGTCAGCCTCAGCAACGGCAGGAGAATTCGTGAGCGACCAGAAGACCCATAGCGGTTCGTGGCCCGGGGCCAGTTGGACTGCGCCGGTCGCCGGCCGCCTCGCGCAGCTCTGGGCCAGCGTGCTCGCGCCCGAGAAGGCCGTCGACGATGCCTCGCTGCCGCCGGAAGCCGAACCGCCGCCCGTGCCCGTTGTCTGGCTGCTCGGAAAGGTGCAGGCCGGCAAGAGTTCCATCGTACGCGTGCTCACCGGCAGCACGGCGGCGGAAGTCGGATCCGGCTTCAAGCCGTGCACGAAAACGGCTCGCATGTTCGACCATCCCGAAAACCAACCCGTCATCCGCTTCCTCGACACGCGGGGCATCGGCGAGATCGACTACGACCCCGCCGAGGACATTGCCTATGCCGAGGATCGCGCACACCTCATACTCGTCGTCATGCGTGCGCTCGATCATGCGCAGTCCGCCGTCGTCGAAGTCGTGGAAGCCGTTCGCAGCCGGCGGCCGGAGTGGCCCGTGGTCGTCGTCCAGACGTCTCTTCACGATGGCTATCCGCCTGGCGCCGATCACGTGCAGCCCTATCCGTTCGGCATCGCGACCGGGCGCGAGCCGGTGGCAAACCGGGCCAAGGGCGTGCCCGCCGATCTTCTGCGGAGCCTCGAATTCCAGCGCGGCATGTTCGACGCGGTCAGGGGCGACGGCCCAATACTATTCGTCCCAGTCGACCTGACACTGCCGGAAGATGGCTACTCGCCGGCCGACTACGGCATCGATGCCTTGAAAGCGGCGCTGGCGGACGCGGCGCCGGCTGCGCTCGAAGCAGCACTCAAGGCCATTGGCCAACCGGACCACGACCTCCGTGCGGCGATGGCTCACCCACACATACTCGGCTATGCCATCGCAGCCGGCGCGGCCGACGCAGTTCCTGTTGCGGGTGCGGTGGCGGTGCCGGGCGTGCAGGCCAAATTGCTGCACAGCCTCGGGCGCATCTATGGAATCGGCTGGGACCGACAGACGCTGGTGGAGTTCGGCGGCTGTCTCGGATCCAGCGTACTCACGCGGATGCTCGCCGTTTTCGGAATCCGCCAGGCTGCAAAGCTGGTGCCCGTCTACGGCCAGACGATCGGCGCCGCGGCAGCGGCGGCAACGAGTTTCGCTACGACGTACGCGCTCGGAAAGGCGGCGTGCTATTTTCTCGACCGGCGAACGACTGGCCGACGGGTCGACGCGAGTGAGGTCGCACGGACCTATGCGCAATCGCTGGAATCGGCGTTCCAGATCGCGAAGGAACAGGGCATCGGCGGCGGCAAGAGAGAACAGACGTGAGCACCGGAAAGACCCCGAAAAGCGGCACGCAGGCCCGGCGGCGCCTTTCGCTGATTGCCAGTGGCGCGGGCATACTGATGGGCGTCGTGTTGCCGATCGCGGTGCTTGCCGGCCTCGGCTGGCTCTGGCTGTGGGAACGTGGGTACGCAATATACTGGGTCTTCGCGACGCTCGGGCTCACCGCCATCGGGCTGCTGATCAGTCTCATCACCATCAGGTCGCTCGAGAAGGAAGCGCCTCCAATACCACGGGAGGGCATGGGGCCAGAGCCTGGTGCGCCCGGCTACACGCCTCGCGAGGAGGCGGCATGGAAAGCGGTCCAGGCGCTCGCCGAGGAGGTCGATCCCAAGGAACTCAAGAGCCGCGAGGCCGTGCTGTCACTCGGCGTCAAGACAGTCGAGGCGGTCGCCCGCAATATCCATCCGGAGGCGCCCGACGCCATTTGGCGCTTCACGGTGCCCGAGGCGCTGACGCTGATCGAGCGGGTGAGTGCAAAACTGAAGCCGATGATCGCCGAGAGCATACCACTCGGCGATCAACTCAGTGTCGGGCAGGTACTGCGAATCTACCGCTGGCGCTCGGCGATCGACCTCGCGAGCCGGGCCTACGACCTGTGGCGGATGGTGCGCATCATGAACCCGATCGCGGCTGCGACGCAGGAGGTCCGGGAGCGGATCACCAAGTCCATCTACGCCGGCGTTCAGGACGAACTCGCGAAGCGGCTGGCCGCTGCCTATGTGCGGGAGGTCGGGCGGGCAGCGATCGACCTCTACGGTGGCAGGCTCCGGGTCGATACGGCAGAGCTGGAATCGCACATCAGTCCCGAAACGCGCAGCGATGTCGAAAAAGCCCAAGCTCCCGCGGAGCCGCTGCGGATACTTGTCGGCGGGCAAAACGGCGCCGGCAAGTCTAGCCTCATCAACGCCCTTGCCGGCAAGGTTGCCGTAACCGTCGACGTCCTGCCGAACGCTGACGGCTTCATCCCGGTACAGATGTCTCGCGAAGGGCTGCCTGAAATGCTGCTGATCGACGCGCCCGCGCCAGCAGCAGGAGATGGCAGCTTCGACAAGCTCACGGCGCAGGCTGGTGCCGCGGATCTCGTGATCTGGGTGGCGGGCGCCAACCGCGCCGACCGGCAGGCCGACAAGGCCGCGCTCGCCGCAATCGATACCTTCTTCGGTACCAGGCGGGACCGGCGCGCGGCCCCACGGCTACTCGTTCTGACCCACATCGACCAACTGCGGCCGGCGCGCGAGTGGTCGCCGCCCTACGACCTTGCCGACGCCACCAACCCGAAGGCTCGCTCCATTGCAGACGCCACTGCGGCAGTTGCTGGCGATCTCGGGTTCGAGACGGACGATGCCATCCCCGTATGCCTCATCGATCCGCCCGGACTCTACAATATCGACCTCGTCTGGGCGAAAATCGCGGAGCAGATTCCCGAGGCGAAGCGCGCAAGGCTCGTGCGGATCATGGCTGCGGCGCGCGATGGCGGTATCAACTGGCGGCGCGTTCTGGGGCAGGCAGCAGGCGCCGGACGGCTGATCGCAGGCGCCTTGAAACACGAGATCATGAGGCGCTAGTGTAGCCTCCTTGAACTGACGTTTGGTTTGGTGGCCAGCCGCACGATGCGCGGCGCATGCGAAGGATCGGGTACGCCATGCGGATCGGCCTCGCCGGGGCGGTTGTCACTTGTACGATCGCCGCAGCCTCCATTGCCGCGCCGGATGCCTTTGCCGACCCTGCCTGCGCGCTCGATGTCACCGAGCGGCAGATGGCTGTCGCGGTGCTGGACGGCGAGACCATGCGGCTTGCCGACGGCCGCGAGGTTCTGTTGGCCGGTATTCTGGCGCCGCATGCGCTCGATGCCGTGGCGAAGACCGATAATTGGCAGCCGGCGGACGAGGCGCGCAGCGCGCTCACACGCCTCGTCGAGGGAAAGGATGTCGAGCTTGCACCGGCCGGTGCGCCGGACCGGTACGGCCGCATCCCGGCTCATGTCTTTCTTGCCGATGCCGTGAGCAGACCATGGGTGCAGGGCGCAATGCTCGCGCAGGGCAATGCACGCGCATATGCGCTTGCTGCGCGGCAGCCATGCCTGGTCGAGATGCTGGCCGCCGAAGCCTCGGCGCGCGCCGCCAATCGCGGCATCTGGGCCAAAGCGGCTTACGCGGTACGCAGCGGACGGCAGGCGCGCGCACTCGAACGGCTCCGAGGAACGTTCCAGGTCGTCGAAGGACGTGTGCTTTCGAGCGGGCGCACCAAGCAACGTGTCTACCTGAACTTCGGGCGCAACCGCTGGCGCGATTTCGCAGTCAGCGTCGGCCTCGGGGCGCTGCCTCGGGGTCTTGAGTCGTCGTCGCTCGAAGGCCGGACGATCAGGGTGCGCGGCTGGATCGTCGGGCATCGCGGCCCGTTGATCGAGCTTCCCGACATGAGGCTCATGGAAGTCTTACAGGAAGCGCCGGCGGCCGCTCTCGAAACGCCTCCCGCAACTGACCCTCGAACGATCGAAGTGAGGGACAGTCGCCTGGAACGGCCTCGACAACCGGATCGATGACGCCAGCAGCAGCTATCGCAAGCGTTGTTCCGTGACCCGAAAATGCTCCATCGGAATATCTCCCGCGGCGGCGGTACAGTTCACATGCCCTGCTTCGTAGCGTTCCGAGCCGCTCCCGTCCGCAGCGAGCCCGCCCTCCGGTGTGCGGCCGTAGCCGACGGACAGCGTAGCCGATGACAACCCGTTGAAAGCTCCCGAGCGCTCGGTCCGGCTCACGAACGTCAACGACGCCGAGGCTTCCTGCGTCCGCACGTAATAGCGATGATCCTTCTTCAATTCTTCCGCCCTCGCGCCGATTTGTGCCACGGCTGCGTCGACGGCCGGTCCGGCCAAGCGGTAGCCGTAGCGGATCACCTGAAGCTGCAATTCGCCGTCAGGCGTGGCGTCGCCAGGAGAGGCATCGCAGTAGCTCAGCGCAAACGTACCCTGATAAGGCGCTTGCAGTGTAAAGACATATCGGATGAACCGCTGCGGGACCTTGAGCTGAGTGTCCTTCTTCTCGTACACGAGTTCCTGGCGGATGGCACTCGATGAACTCTCGAGGAGCTGCTTCATCCTGCCCTGGGACTGGTCCAGCCTTTCGCCAATCTCGAAGCCCAGCGGATCGAGCTCGACATCGCCGCCCATGATGCGGGCCAGACGTTCGGGCAGCGCCTTGGCTGGCGAAGCTAGCTCGTTGGCGAGCACACCAGACATCGCCACCAAAGCGGCAAGCGCCGCGGATCCCGCCACCTTGCACAACGACATGGCCGTCCCTTTCTCGCCCCTCTACTGTTAAATCGAGACGAGGTGCGACGGTCAAGCCGGTGACGCGCCCACATTTGTCTTGATGCGCGTTTTTCGCCTAAGGTGACCGGCAATCAACAGATATTTTTGGAGGAGCATAATGCGGGTGAAGCCCAGACAGACCGTTCCACGAGTCGAGCTGCCGCTGGTCGGTGGAGGGTCGATCGTGCTCGGAGCGCCCCGGCCGGAGAAGATGACGCTCGTGGTGTTCTACCGTGGGCTGCATTGCCGTCGCTGCAATCCCTACCTCAACAAGGTGCAGGCACTGCTGCCGGAGTTCGAGAAGATCGGCGTGCATGTCGTCGCCGCAAGCGCCGACAGCCATGAGTGCGCCAGGCAATCCGCCGACGCCTGGGGCATCGACAAGCTCGACATCGCCTACGACTTGCCGATCGAGACGGCTCGGCAATACGGCCTCTTCATCACGCGCGGCGTCCGTGAGGACGAGCCGGAGCTGTGCATCGAGCCGGCGACATTCTTCATCGCGCCCGACGGCACACTCATCGCCTGTGTGATCAACTCGCTGACGCGCCTGCGGCCCGCCCCCGAGGACGTCCTCGAGACCGCCGCCCACATGCTCGAGACAGGCGGCGATCCCAAGGGCGAGGCATAGCTCACCCGAGATAGTACCCGCCATTGATCGCGTCCCGCCACATCGAGAGCGCGGCGGGCGCGAGACCGTAAGGCAAGCCGTCCTGGGGGGCGGAATACTTGTGTGCGCCGAGGCCGAACTGGATCACCTTGACCTTCGGCGGCGGGTTGATCTCGGCGAGCCCCGGCAGGATGATGTTGAAGTAATTGTCGGGCGTATGGTCGCGCGTGAACGCGCAGATGATGTAGATGATCGGCGGCACCGGCTTCACGCCCGGCCCTTCCATCGCCTTCGGATAGCCCAGATAGCGGTCGACCAGCGCCTGAGTTTCTGCCGGGCCGTAGTTCAGCCGCTTCGCCACCGCCTTCGCCGAAGCCTCGAGTTCCGGTTTGCAATTCAAGTGCACGACGTACTCTGCCTTGAATTCCGGCAGCGTTTTCATCTGGTCCCACGCCGCGTAGATGTCTTCGATCAGCGCCGGCAGGCTCATCAACGCCTGCGGGCCGACCTTGCGCAAGGCTTCGGCACCCTTGTAGCGGGCGACGTCGCGCCAGGTCCGCAAGACAAGATCCGTGAACGGGCTCTGCCATTCGTTGCCGTTGACCCGCTGCCAGATGTTGCCGAACGGCGAGTTCTCGATGCCGACGATACCGACCGCGTTCTCGAGCCGTTGCAGCAGCATGTGCGAGAACGGACCGCCCGTCGAATGACCGTGGACATAGACCGAATATTCGGACGCCGGGAAGAAGCGGCGGCAAAGCGACAGCATTGCCGTCTCGAAGGCGAGCGGCCAGGCCGCCATCCGGTCGTAGAACATGGTACCGGGCTTGGCCCGCGCCAACTGGAACGTGCCGTAGGTCTTCTTCAGTTTGCCTTCCTCGACCATGTCGTACTGGTCCGGCCCGATCACCTCGCCGCGCTTCCAGATCGGCATGCGCGCGGTGCCATCGGGATTGATCGTGTCGCCCGGCCAATGGTGGTCCGGGTGGTCGAAATAGAAGCGGCCCGGGAAGGTCATCGAGATGACGTGATAGCCGCACTTCCGGGCGACGAGCTTCGCCATCTCCTCATGGAAGTGATAGTCCGTATCGCCGCCATGCATCAGAAAGATGCCCACCTTCCTGCCGTCCGGCCCGGTTGGGATCCTGGACATATCCTTGGGTGCATAGACGATGGTGCCGATGTCCCACTCGAGGCCCGCCGCCTCGATCCGCGAGATGTCCTCGGTCCGCTCGATCTCGATGTCGGGCTCAGCCAATACCTTGTCGGAGAGCGCCCGGAGGGCTGCTTCGTCGAGCTTTTCAGGCGGCGTCCATGTCATTTGGCTCATCGATGATTCGGCCTTTCGCTTAGAGTTTCTTTGATCGTTTCACAGAGGTTTGCCTTCGCTTTCCGCCCAGGCATCCTGCATGAAGATGTTGGAAGGCAGCGTCTCGTCGAGGACCTTGCGCGCCGCCTCGGGGCCGGCGATCGGCAGGCCATCGCATTCGAGCACGCCGATCTGCTTGAGTGCCGAGCCCTGGTCCCAGTAGAGGTGCTCGTGACAGACCTTGTCGCCGCGGAACTTCACGATGATGACGGTAGCTATCTCGACTTCCTTGCCCGTCGGCTCGATGCCGGGGAAGTAGCGGTCGATCACCGCGTCATGGCGGAACTTCGTGTAGCTCTCGATGACCAGGCGGTCTGCGCCCAACGTATAGGAGATGCGAACCCGGTCGCGCCCGCCAGCGTTCTGATTGACGAAGTGGTACTTATAGAAGCGCTTCAGCATGTCGTGGCCGACGCCGCCTGAGAGCGTCGGCACGTGGTTGACGTAGGGCTCGTCGATCATCGTCGCCATGGTGGCATCGACGTCGCGCGTCGTGAATTCGTGGTAGGTGTGCTCGGCAAACAGCGTGACGAAGTCGTAGTAGGGGCCGACGACGCGACGGATCAGCTCGAGCGTGCGCGTATGGGCCAGTTCATCCGCGCGGCGATCGTACGTGTCGCGATGGGGAATGGCGAAGCCCGGTCCGGCCTCCGGCCAATCGAACACCCGCGAGCCGTCCTTGCGCTTGAGCCGGGTCTTGAGGCGGGTTGCGACATCGGCTGCAGCCGGATCGGCGCCCGTGCCGAAGTGCAGGACGAACGGGCACGGAGCATTGGCGATGAGGTCCGGCCGGTTTGCGAGCAGCATCGCATCGAACGCCACCACGGCTTTGAAACCGGCCTGCCCTGCGGCTGCCAGAGCCACCGAACCGCCAGCGCCGTATGTCACCGCTACGACGTCGCCATCCGTTTCGGGCCAGCTCCGCAGCTCACTGGCTGCTCCGGCCAGTTCGCCCGCATCCAGCACGCATCCGACGGCCAGCACCGAATAGCCTTCCTCGCCGAACAGGTCGGCCCGTGCCTTGATGCCGTCGTCGAGATCCTCCTTGTCACCGATGAGGAGCAGCCCCGGACCGGTGCCGCTGTCGTGAACGGTTCGGTAGCCGTCCGTACCGCGACCTGCAGCCGTCAGGTGTATCGCTTCGCCAGGCCTTCTACTCATAGCATCCTCCAACTCAGCCCTGCCGGGACTTCTTCTGCGCCCGCCGCGCGGCATGGCGCTCGCGCTTCTCCGCCCGCTTGCTTTCCTCGATGGCCTGGCGCTCGATTTCGCGCAGGCTTTCCTCCCGCCTCATCTTCCGGGCATGAAATATGCGGCGCACACCGATTCCGGCGATCGCTCCGGCGGCAATGGCGATTATCACAGTTGGGTCGAACAACACGATCTGGCTCCCGCTCTGGCCTGCCTCATGGGGTTGTCATTGGTAGGCTCTCCGCGCATTGTGGCGCGTCCTGCCAGCGATACTCAATCCCTGATACTACGGAAACCGTTTGCGCAACGCCGAGACCCTTCCTCAGCCCGAGAAATCCCCCCCGCGGTGGCTTGTGCTTGCGGGTGTGTGGCTGGTGTACCTGAGTTTCGGGCTCACCATCAGTGCGCTTGCCCCCCTCGTCGCGCCCATCATGTCCGAGTTCGGCATATCCCACACCCAGATGGGTGGCGTGCTCGGGGCGTGGCAGCTCGTCTACTTTTTTGCTGCTGTCCCTTGCGGACTGCTCGTCGACCGCATCGGGCCGAAATGGGCGCTTTTTGCCGCTGCCCTTGTCATGGCGGCCACTGGTCTCGCGCGGAGCCTGGCACCCGATGCGACCAGCCTGGCGCTCGCCGTCGCCATTTTCGGTCTCGGCGGACCGATGGTTGCGTCGGGGGCGCCGAAGATGATCGGGCGCTGGTTCACCGGTCCCGAACGCGGCCTCGCCATGGGCATCTACGTCACCGGGCCTGCGGTTGCCGGCATCGCAACGTTTGCCGGCACCAATGCCGTACTCATGCCGCTCTTCGGTGACGACTGGCGGCAGGTCCTGCTGCTCTGGGCGGCTGTCTCCCTGTTTGCCGGCATCTCGTGGCTCACCCTATCCGCGTTCGTCGAGCGCGCTCCCAGTCAGCAGAACGCCGCCCCGACTGTAAGCGGCCCGGGCGTTTTCCGGGCGCTCCTCGGCGATCATTCCGTCAGGTTGCTGCTGCTCGTCGGCTTCTCGATCTTCACCTTCATCCACGGCATCACGCACTGGCTGCCCGAGATGCTCAGGGCCGGGGGCATGGATGCGATCGAGGCCGGATACTGGGCCGCGTTCCCGACGGTCGTCGGTGTCTTCGGTGCACTCGTGATCCCTCGGTTCGCTACTCCCGAGCGGAGGCTCTGGCTGCTGATCGTGCTGGCATGTGCCGCCATCGGAGCGGCCGCCTGCCTTAATGCCGAGAAGGGGCCGGTTCTGGCATTCGGCCTGGTATTGCAGGGAATAGCCCGGTCTTCCATGATGACCGTTGCGATATTGACCCTGATCGAGTTGCCGGCGGTCGGACAGGCTCGCGCGGGCACGGCGACAGGGTTGTTCTTTGCGGCCGAGGGTATCGGCGGAATGATCGGGCCGCTCGCCGTCGGTGCGCTCTACGATCTGACGGATGGTTATGCGGCCGGTCTCGTCGCGCTGATGCTTGCGCCGGCAACTGTCGCCCTCGTGGCGGCCAGCTTGAAGCTCCGCAGCAGATCCACCATATAGCGAATAACGTAAACGAAGTGCCTGATTGATCGGGGCTTCGCCGCGGCAGGGGCCCAGCCGGGACCTGATGCGGAACCTGGAAAAGTCGCTTTGGAAAGGGCTTTGGCACATGGCACGCATGTCACTTCTGTCCAGCCCACTGCTGCTGGGCTTCGAGGAGATCGAGCGCCTCATCGACCGCGCCGGCAAGAGCGGTGGAGAAGGCTATCCTCCCTACAACATCGAAAGAGTCCGTGCCGAGAGCCGTGACGGCGAGGCGCAACCGAACGAACTCCTGCGCATTACGCTGGCAGTCGCGGGCTTCACGCGGGAACAACTCGAGATCACACTCGAGGACAAACAGCTGTTGGTCCGTGGCCGCCAGAAGGACGACAAGGAGCGCGAGTACCTCTACCGAGGCATCGCGGCGCGACAATTCCAGCGCACTTTCGTCCTGGCGGATGGCATCGAAATCAAGTCGGCCGAGCTGTCAAACGGTCTGTTGCATATAGATCTCGTACGGCTGGAGCCGGAGAAGACCGTTCGCACGATCGCCATTAACGATGCCGGCAACTAGCTCCGACCTGAACGGATGGGACGAGTTTCGTTCAGCGAACTGTAAGCTAGTACCTGACAAAATGTATCGACGTGGCAAGTCCGGGAAGACCGGATGCGCGTTACTCCACCCTGGAGGTGTGTACGAATGAAGGCAGAGACCAAGACCCGCAAGACTCGCAACACTGCGAATATGGTTGCACCGATCATGAGCGAGCGCGAGCTCGCGGCACTGGGCGGCGGGCACATCGCCTACGTCAAGGAGATGACCTCGGACGAGGCCAGTCAGATGTTTCCGGCCATGAAGGGGCTACCCCAGGGTATCAACCTGTTCGCACTGCATGCCGCCGATGGGACACCGATAGCGCTGACCGACAGCCGCATGGCTGCAATCGGCCATGCCATCGAAGACGAACTGGAGGTTCGCAGCCTGCACTGATCAGGACGGACGCTCGGGCTTGCCGCGCCAGATGCCGATTTGCTTCTGGCGCGCCGAGGCTTCCTCACCGGAATAGGACGCGAAAAGGCCGGTTGCAGCAAAAGCGTGGCCGCCTGCCACGAGTGCGGCTCCAAGATCGCCTTCTTGCGTACGGCAGCGGGCTACCGCCCTGCTTTCCGGTGACTTGCGGGCAGTGCTGCATGTGACCTTCCGCTGCCTGACCAGTCGCGCCAGAGCGGAGCGTGCGCTCTTCCCACAGTCCCAGCGTCTGCCGCTGCGGGCGCGACAGGTCTGACCGAGCCTGGGCGCTTCGACATCGGCGAGTTTGATCAGTTTGCCTGCAATCCCGATCGTATCGCCACTGACCGCCACCGCGCGGCCTTCGATACCAGTGTCGGCGCTGGCGAAAAAGTTGAGCGCGGGCATTGCCGGCAGCGTCACCGCACCTGCGTTGTGCCAGGTCCACCATCCGCCAGCGGCGATTGCCATGACGCCGGCGGCAGCGGCTGCGACCGGCGCCAGCCTCGTCGTCTGGATACCGCTCAAGAGCCGGCTGGACCGCCATTTTCGCGGCAGGCGGGCAAGCAGCAGAGGCGAGGCCCAAAGTACCGCGCCTGCGCCGATGGCAACCAACCCCAGGCCCTCAGCCCACAGCGTCATCCGGTCGGCGCCGAAGTTCAGCTTCCACAGGTAGGCCGATCCGGCGAGCGCCAAGCCAGTGGCCACCAGAGTCGGGACGGGCGGCAGCCGCAAGATGGCCCGAGAGGCCGTGCCGGCGGCATGGGCGACCCAGCGTGCCGCAGTGCTTGCAGTCCATACGACGCCACGCCACAGTCGATCGGCCAGGATGACCAGCAGCCACCACAGCCCGGTCAGGGCGTTGGCAATCCAGTTCCAGGCCAGGGCGGCAATGCTTCGCCCTGCCGCCGCTCCATGGGCACCGGCCTGCTTCAACCCCACCGCCGCGGCGCCCTTTGCCTCCGCGATGCGCCGTCGCCGATCCTCGCGCCTGAGCTTTATCGTGGTGCGGACATACCTGTGCCACTCGAAGCCGTCGTTTTTCTTGCGCCCGAACATGTCGTGGACCCGTCTTCTTCCTCCGATAGCGCAGCGTGCATGCGCGCAAGCAACTATGCGCACGATTCGTGACGCTCAGAGGGCAGGCATGGCTCAGTCCTCGCTTCTCCGCGTCGGAAAGAAGCGGAGCATCCCGTCAGCCGTGGCGGCAACGATGCTCCGGCCGTCGGGTGCAAACGCGATGGCGTTCACCTCGGCGCCGGCCGGCAACGCGCGATAGGGGCGCTTGCTCGACAGCTGCCAGAGCCTGACGGTTCCGTCGGCACTGGCAGAGGCCAGCATGTCGCTGGACGGCGAGAAGGCGAGTTCGGAAACCCGTTCGCTGTGGCGGCCGAATATCCTGAGCAACTTGCTCGACTGCGTCGACCACACGCGGATGCGGCCCTTGAGGTCGGCGCCGGCGACGCGGCGGCCGTCCGGCGATATGGCGACGGACGTCACGAAGTCGCGGTGCCCGCGGTAGGTGCGCACGAGTTCCAGGTTGGCGAGGTCCCACAGTTTCACGGTCTTGTCGGCGCCGCCGGAAACAAACGCCGGGTCCGCCTTGGCGATGCCGAGTGTCTGCACTGCGTTCTCGTGGTCCTCGAAGACGTGGACCGGCTTGGCGGGGGACGCCACGTCCCAGAGGCGGATTTTCCAATCGTGGCCGGCAGCAAGGACGCGGGAGGCGTTGTCTGCAAACGCAACCGACCAGACTGGCGCCTCATTGTGCCGGAACGACGCTATGCGCTCGCCCGTCGCTTCATTCCAGAGCGCAACCCGCCCATCACCGTGCCCAGTCACGATGCGTCCGTCGCGCACGGCCACGGATGTCGGCGGCGAATCCAGGACGATGGTTCCGAGCAGCGCACCCGTCGTCGCGTTCCACCGCTTCACTTGCCCGTCGATGCCTGCTGAGACCAGTTCGCTGCGGTTGCCTGCAAAGGCGATGGCGCGAACCGCTCCCTGGTGGGCCCTGAGCGGCGCCGGCAGCCGCACTTCCGGCTCCTTCGGGGGTGCCGGCGGCGGCCTTGCCACGACGCGTTTCTCCACCGTTCCGGTGCTGATCGATGCGACGCGCGGCAGCTGGTGCTGATAATTGACTGCGAAAGCAGCGACACCGGCGCCAATCAGCAGCTTGAACAGCAGCGAGCGCAGCGTGAGTCCCTGGCCTGCCCTGCGCACGCCGCGCGGACGGCGACGCGCCTTCTGGCGCTCGGGCCGTGCGTCCGGCGGCAGCGTCTTGCGCTTTGCCGGCTCAGGAGGTGCCGGGGCCGCTTCTGGCGGCGCGCCGATCTTCAAGGCCTCGGCCAGGGATGCGGCTTCCTTCACCTTTGCGCGCGGCTGCCTGTTTCGCTTCAGTCCGTCGACGAAGTCCAGGAAGCCGCCCTGGCGGACGGGAGCATCCGGAGGCGGAGGTATGGTTGCCGCCGCGCCCAACGCCGCCGCAGGCTCCGGCAGCCGGATGGTCGGTGCGAGTTCCACTGGCGGTGCTGCTGGAACCGGCTCCTTGCGCCGGAACAAGCGTATCGAGGCCTTCTCGCCGGGCGCCAGCAATTCGCCCCGCCACTGGGCCACGGATCTTGGCCGCATCTCGATATCGAGACGGAGCGCGTGGTCGATTGCCGCGACGAAGCCCGGTCGATAGTTGCCAAGCGCCGCCTGACCCGCGGAGACGTATTCGTCCTTCACTATGCGGGACGGAGAGTCTGGGGGGCGCCTGCCGGTCACGACATGATAGAGCGTCGCTCCCAGCGCATAGATATCGGTCCATGGCCCCTGCTGGCTGCCTGTTTCAGCGTATTGCTCATAGGGGCTGTAGCCCGGTTTCACCAATGCGCTCACGGTACGCGAATGGCGGGCGATGTCGCCGCGCGCCGAGCCGAAGTCGATCAACACGGGCGAGCCGTCGGTGCGGATGATTATGTTGTCCGGCGCGATGTCGCGGTGCAGGAAGTCGGCGGCGTGTATTACCTCCAACGCCTCGAGCAGCGGTGCAACGATCTGGTCGAGCTCGCCCTGGCGCGGTGCGCGGCGCAACCCTTTCTGCCATGCCTTCAGGCTGCGCCCTTCCTCGAACTGCAGCACCATGTAGGCGGTCGAGTTCTCTTGGAAGTAGCGGAAGACCTTGACGATGTACCTGTGGTCGAACTGGGCCAGCGTCTTGGCCTCCTCGATGAAACGATCGAGGCCCCACTCGTAGTCGCTGACGCAATCGTGGGAACGGGGCACTGCATCGTTGCTGCCGCCGCGCGCGGCGAAGTCTACCGGGAAGTATTCCTTGATGGTTACGGCGCGGTCGAGGACGAGATCGCGGGCCAGATACGTGATGCCGAAACCGCCAGCACCAAGCACGCGCTCGATCCGGAAATCTCCGGCGAGCCGCGTGCCACTCGGAAGTGCCAGCACGTTTGTCATCGGCGTTGAATGGGGCGCGGGCGCCGCCATGTTCCCTCAGGTTGCCTGGATTGCCTCACCGCTATTGCCGCGATGCGAATCTCGTTCGCGCCACATTTCCACAGAGCCACCAGACTGCGCAAACAATGTGGCAAGAGCGCTGTTGATCCGGACATGAGCTTCCGTTTCTGAACGGCAGAGCATTTCTGCCACCGTGACTGGCACTCCAGGCCGGTTCGGCCACGTTCCTGCCGTGTTACGACTACAGACTTCCCGATCATTGATTCACATGGAACGGGACTGCACCTGCATCTTTGGGCCGCAGAGCACGACCCGAACCGGAGGAGACAGAGCGTGGACCCTTTGGCGACGTCGGCAGCAGAGCTGTGGGCGCGATTCGTTGAATTCGTCAGCTGGGGCCATGCGCGCTCGCCCGAGCTGATGATCGGACTCGGCATTCTCGTCCTGCTGCCACCGCTCGCCGTGCTTGGCCTAGTCCTCCACCGCCGTCCTCGCCGTTCCGCCACACCACGATCCGTACCGGATGCCGGATACGTCGCCGACTGGCGGCGGCAAATCACCGTCGAAATCGAGGGCTCCGGCCAGCCGCCGAGGCCGATCGCGGCGGGTCTCACGCGCATCGGCCGGCAGGACGACAACGAAATCTGTATTGCGGATACCTCCGTGCACCGTTACCACGCGGCAATCGAACGCTCGGCGGAGTCGGGCGTCATCATCTGCGACCTTAGCGGACCGAAAGGCAACGGCATCCGGATCAATGGCAACCGCGTCGGGACATCACCGCTGAGGCACGGCGATGTGGTCGAGGTAGGCAAGGCGAGATTGCACTTCACCTGCACGACGCTTGAAGATCGCTTCGAGGACGCAACAGCAGCTTAGGAGGAGAGCATGGCGGGGAAGGAAGGCGGCGGCGCGAGGTTTCTCGGCTCGCTACGCGAAGCACTCGCTGCGGCAAGCCGCGAGGATACGGCGAAACCGGTCCGGGCCGTGACACCCGACCAGTCCTCGCCACTCGCCGATCCGCAGCACGGGCCAGAAGCAGGAGGCAGCATGTCAGACGAAACCACACAGCCGCACCAGCCGGCCAAAAGCCCATCGGCCGCCGAGGCCGCGCGCGAGGCCCGTGGCGGAACGCCCAACGTGCCGCCCGTACCTGCCGGCGGAGAGCGGCACGTCGAGTTCGACCAGCCACCGACGACGCGGGTGGTGCGCGAAGCGGCGCAGCAGCCGGCCCCAAGCATCGACGAGGCGCCCAAGACGCAGATGCTGCGCGGCAAGCAGCAGGTGCAGCGCGGCGCCTTCAACCAGGATCCCGTCGTCGCCTGGCTCGTCGTCGTCGGCGGACCGGGCATCGGCTCGTACCGGCCGATATTCGAGGGCAATAACACGCTCGGCCGGAGTTCGAGCCAGCGCATACCGATCGACTTCGGCGACGATGCCATCTCTGCCGAGGAACAGTGTTTCATCCGCTACGATTCGGCCGGCCGGACGTTCCTATTTGTTCCGAACCTCGCAAAGGCCAACGTCGTCTCCGTCAACGAGACGCGACCGACGGGCGCGGTGGCGCTCAACGCCATGGACGTCATCACGCTCGGGCGCACGCAACTCGTCTTCGTGCCGTTCTGCGGTCCCGAATTCGACTGGTCCGACATCGAGCAGGCGAGGTGAGGGTCGCGTGAGATTCGAGGCTGCTTCTTCCACAACGCGTGGTGCGCGTGCCTACCAGGAGGACACGGCGATGCTCTGGCCGCCGGGTCGGCCGGTCGCTGCGCTGCCGGAAGTTTCCACAACCAAGGGCGAGGCGGAGGGCGATGGTCTGGGCCCTGCCTGGCTCTATGCCGCGCTCGCCGACGGAATGGGCGGTCACACCGCCGGCGCGCTCGCCAGCAAGATGGTTTGCGAAGCATTCATTTCGACGGCCAAGACCGGCGAACCGACGGACGACAGACTGGTGGGCGGGCTCGAAGCCGCGAACACCGCAATCGCCGAGATCGTTGCCGCAAGGCCCGAGCTGTCTGGCATGGGCTCGACGCTGGTCGCCAGTTCGTTCACGTCCGAGGGGATGTCGTGGGTCAGCGTCGGCGACAGCCCCCTATACCTGTGGCGGCGCGGCGAGATCGCCCTCCTCAACGAGGATCATTCGCTCGCGCCAGCCCTCGACCAGTTGGCCCGCGAAGGCAAGATCACCGAGGCCCAGGCGCGGCAGGACCCGCGTCGCCACATGCTGCGCTCGGCCATCACCGGGGAGGATCTCGAGCTCGTCGACGTCTCGCGCAAGCCGCTGCAGATCGAAGATGGCGACTATTTCATCCTGGCCAGCGACGGTATCCATACCCTCGAGCAGGACGAGATCGCGCGTGTCGTTACCGCCTTCGCGCCGGATGGTGCAGTCGCCGTTGCCGAGGCACTGATCCGGGCCGTATCGGACATGCGCGCGCCACACCAGGACAACACGACCGTGATCGCGGTACGCCCGATCGATTGAGCATTCGCATCGCGAAATGGAAAATGCCCGCGGTCGGGGGAACCGCGGGCATAATGCGCGGCACCTGCTCGGGGGGAAGAGATCAGTGCCGCGTTTCGGACACCGACATGAAAGCACAGGCGCCATGTGCCCGACAATGAATTCGCGAAAACTTTGTTAGCAGATCGTAAATATCCCGGCTTTGCGGTGTTAGTAGCAGAATCAGAATAGAAGAAGAGCCCGGATTGCCGGGCTTTTCTGTTGAATTCAGTTTTGGCTATTTCCAGTTAATAAGAAATGGCGAGAGGGAAAGTGCCGTATTCTGCGGCGCCGGGGCCCATTTGAGATCGCGCGTCGCATAGTGAACATTCGCCACGACACCCGCCAGTGTCTCGCCCGGCTTGCTGCGATATACGAGCTTCTTGCGCTCGAGACGCAACTCACCGTCGATCCAGATCCTCAGGATGCCGTTCGCCTCGCCCGGCGTGTTGAGCACGACCTCCTGCTCGATGCGGAGCCAGCGGCCCGGCTCGATGCGCAGGCCGTCCTTGTCGATCGTGAAGTTGATGCCGGTCGGCTGCTCGACCGACTTGTAGCGCACTTCCAGCTTTCCGTTGTCGCGCCAGTTCATGCGCGTGTAGAAGCCGCCCGACTGATCTTCCTCAATGTTCGATGCCGCATCGCTGTCGCCGCCGAACAGGCCCGGCAGGCTGCCGCCTGTGCCGAACTTGAATTTATCCGGCATGGCAATGCTGTATCCCAGGCACGCCTGCTCGCTGCCCTTGAGCCAGCTGGGTGCCCAGATGAAACCGGTGCCGCTCGGGCTGCGCGCATCGCGCGACTTTCCAGCTTCACGCGGCAACCGCACGTCCATCGCGCTGCCGTACTGGAGGTCCTCCGTCTTGCGGAAGGAGACATTGTCGAGAACGCCCCAGTCGCGCCCGTTGAGCTTGGCCTGCAGGTCGAGCGGAGCAAGGAGCCTGCCGTCGCCGCGCTGCCACGTGAACAGACCGGTCTTTTCGTAACGCATGGCGCAGGAAGGGATCGATTTCGGAATAATCATCTCTCTGGCGACCAGCGTCGCCGTCACAACGGCGAAGACGGCCACGCCCGCGTTGTACAAATACTTTTTTGGAATTCGAATTCCCTGTGTCTGCTTGACGACCATCTGAAATCCAATCTTCTCGTGACGTGTGTGAAACCGCCTGAAATCATTCATTAGCGCAAAGTTCTAAAGGATCAGCGAACGTCGATTAACTCCTCCTTCGGCGAATTCCCGAAACGGCACAAACATAAAGGCGCTGGAAACGCACGAAGCCCGCCGTTGTCGCGGCGGGCTGCGTTTTCGAGGGGCGCTGCTTCTAGACGAGAATATATCCGTCGTCGTGATAGGCCTGTGCCTGATCGGCGGTGACGCCCTCCAGCATCACGACGTCGATCTTGGCGCGGCCGACCTGGACGGAGACCATCGCACCCGCATCGGTGTCGCGGAAGGCGATCTCTTCACCGGAGAAGCGGCGCGGCAGCTGCTTCAGTTCCGTGAAGTCGAGCGTGTCGCCAGCCTCGAAGTCGGTGATCGTATCGACCCGGCCATGGCGCCACGAGTTGCTGTCGCCACGCTCCCAGACGAACATGTCGCTGCCTTCGCCGCCCGTCAGCGTATCGCCGCCGCGCGCGCCGCGGATCACGTCGTCGCCGGCGCCGGCATCGATCGTCTCGCCGCGCCCATTGCCGATGATCACATCGGCGTAGTCGGTGGCGATGATCTTCTCGAAGCCCCGGAAGTAGTCCTGGTCGGCACCATGCGCGAAGCCGTACTGGGCATTGATATACATGCCCGCCTCGGCATTCGAGAAATCGATCGTGTCGAAGCCGGAGCCGCCGATGTAGACGTCGTTGCCTGCGCCTGCAATCACGGTGTCGTTGCCGTTGCCGGCATTTACGTAGTCGCGACCGGCACCATCCGAGATCAGGTCGTCATCGCGACCGGCATAGATGACATCGTTGCCATTGCCGCCGTCGATGACGTCATTGCCGTGTCCGCCGTGGAGGACATCATTGCCCTCACCGCCTTCGATGACGTCATTGCCGCGACCGCCGTGGAGGATATCATTGCCGTTGCCGCCGTCGATATAGTCGTTACCATCGCGGCCATTGACATGATCGTTGCCCTCGCCGGCAACGATGACGTTGTCGGCGCCGTTGCCGCGGATGACGTCGTTGCCGGCCGAGCCGATCACGCCTTCGAAGCCGTCGACGCGGTCGTTACCGAGGCCATAGACACGTCCATTCTGCAGGTCTACGACCGCCGACAGGGCCGCCGACATATCAAGAGTATCGAAGCCGTCGCCACCATGATAGCGATCGTTTCCTGCTCCCGCGACGAAGGTGTCGTCGCCTGCGCCGCCCCAGGCCTCGTCGTTACCGGCGCCATCGAAGATCGTCTCGCCGGCGTCGGTACCGAAGAGCACGTCTTGCCCGTCAGTGCCGTGGATTTCGCTGCTTGCGGCCGGCGGCTCGACGGCAGGTGCCTCCACCTCGAAGGCCACAGCCAGAGTCGCCGCGACTTCGGAGGTCGAGCCGTTGGCCTCGGCCGATGTCGCCGTCACCGTCAGCGAGAAGTCGGCAGCGGAAGGCACAGTGATCGAAAGGTTCGCGAGGTCTGCCGCGGAAAGCTGCCATACGCCGTTGGCGAGTTCGGTTCCGGCTGAAAGCCTTGCGCCGGCCGGCACACCGGCGATGCGTACCGACAGCGTCTCCGAACCGTCCGTGTCGGTGAGCGCAGCCTGCACGTCGAGCGCCAAGGTCTGCTGCTCATCTCCGCTCGCGACGGTCAGGTTCACGTCGGCCACGGACAGCGTCGGCGCGTCGGCCACGGCGGCAAGCGAGATGTCGACATCGTGGGTGAACGTCGCGCCCCAGGGGTCGGTGACGACGACGCTGAAGTAGTCCTGGCCGCTGTAATTGGCGTTTGGCGTATAGACGTAGGCGCCGGTTTCGGCATTCAGCACCACGGTGCCGTGCTCCGGCTGGACGTCGATCGCCCATGTGAGCTGGCGGCCTTCCGGGTCGGTTACTTCGATCTGGCCGTCGACTGCCGAATCCTCGCTGGCCTGAACCTCGGAGTAGGTCGCGCCGGTCGGCGCCTCGTTCATGAGCTGCTCGTAGCTCATGGGCGTACCATCGACGACGAACGAGAGCTGCTCTACCATCGCTACGTCGAGGCCGAGATTGGCCAGATAGATCGACGGAGTTTCGGTCTCTGCCGCGAGTACCGACATATCCCCGCCCGCCGCTGCGAGCTTGTCGTTGATCCAGTTCTGGAGCGTGCGGATGTCGTCCAGCATTTCTGGCGTGAGGGTGGCCGAGGAAAGCCCGATCACCAGCGTGTCCACGCCCATTCCGGCATCGACCATGTCTTCGCCCTCGCCAACCGTCCTGATGATCGTGTCGTCGCCGGGGCCTCCCGAGATGAGGTCGTTGCCGGGGCCGCCGTCCAGCGTGTCATTGCCTTCACCGCCCGCGACCAGGTCCATGCCTGGTCCGCCGTTGACGGTATCGTCCCCGCTCCCGCCTTCGAGATTGTCGTTGCCATCGCCGCCGTCGATGACATCGTTTCCGCCCTCACCCCGCACCGAGTCGTCCCCGGTGCCTCCGGCCAGCCGGTCGTCGCCTGGGCCGCCGCTGATCTGGTCGATTCCAGCGCCGCCATCGATCGTATCGTTGCCCTCGGCGCCATTGATCACGTCGTTGCCGCCGCCGGCTACGAACGTATCGTCTTCCGACGTTCCCGTGATGTTGTCGCTTCCCGCAGTGCCGTAGATCGTCGCCATCGCTCGTTCCCTCTCGCCTTTGACCCGTCATGCATCTCAGGCATCCCGCCCTTTCGATGCAAAGTCCTGCCAAACTTTCCCAAAGCTCTTCGCAAGTTCGATTCGAAATGCGCGTTTCGTCTTCGTGATTTAGCAATGGGGCGCAAACATCGCGTTCAGATCGACGCGAGAATGATATTCAAATTCTATTCAATTCTCGGATCTTCCGTGAGGAGATGATTTACCATGGCGCTTCCTGAGCGCCGTTGACCGGCGAAATCCCGGGCGGGAGTAGAATTTCACCGCGCTATCGGCTAGCTGTAGGTCGGCTCAGCCGTGCGGGCAGCGCGCGGCCGTTAAGGTTGATGCAAAAATTGGGGATGACAGGCATGAAGACGCGGGCCGCCGTTGCGCTTGAAAAGGGCAAGCCGCTGGAGATCGCAGAGGTCGACCTCGAGGGGCCACGCGCCGGCGAGGTGCTCGTCGAGATCAAGGCGACCGGCATATGCCATACAGACGAGTTCACGCTGTCGGGTGCCGATCCCGAGGGCATCTTTCCCGCCATTCTCGGTCATGAGGGTGCCGGAGTCGTCGTCGACGTCGGGCCTGGTGTCACCAGCCTCAAGAAGGGCGACCATGTCATCCCCCTCTATACGCCCGAATGCCGGCAGTGCGAGTACTGCCTCAATCCCAAGACCAACCTCTGCCAGGCCATCCGCACCACCCAGGGCCAAGGCCTGATGCCGGACGGGACCAGCCGCTTCTCGCTCGATGGCAAGCCGGTCTTCCACTACATGGGCACCTCGACATTCGCCAACCACACGGTGCTGCCCGAGATCGCCGTCGCCAAGATCCGGCCCGACGCCCCCTTCGACAAGGTCTGCTACATCGGCTGCGGCGTCACTACCGGAATCGGCGCGGTCATCAACACGGCGAAGGTCGAGCCCGGATCCAACTGCATCGTCTTCGGACTCGGCGGCATCGGCCTCAACGTCATCCAGGGCCTGCGGCTGGTCGGCGCCAACATGATCATCGGCGTCGACCTCAACAACGACAAGAAGGGCTGGGGCGAGCGGTTCGGCATGACCCACTTCGTCAATCCCAAGGAAGTCCAGGGCGATCTCGTTGCCTACCTCGTGGATCTCACCAAGGGCGGCGCCGACTACACTTTCGAGTGCATCGGCAACGTCGATGTCATGCGCACCGCGCTCGAGGCCTGCCACAAGGGGTGGGGCGAATCCGTCATTATCGGGGTCGCCGGCTCCGGCCAAGAGATTAAGACGCGGCCGTTCCAGCTGGTCACGGGCCGGGTCTGGCGCGGCACCGCCTTTGGCGGCGCGCGCGGGCGTTCCGACGTGCCCCGGATCGTCGACTGGTACATGGATGGCAAGATCGAGATCGCCCCGATGATCACGCATACCCTGAAGCTCGAGGACATCAACCAGGGCTTCGACCTCATGCACAAGGGCGAAAGCATACGCTCGGTGGTGGTTTACTAGGATCGCCATGGCCGGGTTGCAGGCAGGTGCGCCAATATGCTGGAATCGGCAACAAATGTTCATCAAAGGCCGATCGAAGTGCGTATTGTCCGACTTGTCCTGCTTCTCGCCGGCGCCCTGATGGGGCTCCTGGTCGCCATCGAGGCCGCGAACTTCGCCATCCAGCACATGGCGCTCAAGGGCCTGCCGAGGATGAGCCAGCATGCGGGGCAGATCGAGATCCGCATCTGGACCGCCATCGCTGTGGCCTCCATCGCGTGGATCGCCACCGTCAAGCTGACTGCCCTGTCACTCACTGCCATGCGGGCGGGCCGGCGAGGCTAGGACCCGGCACCGACATCACGGTTTACGGCACAGCCCGCTGCGTGTACTGCTCCCGGATCGGTGCCGCCGCGGCACTCATACAACTGGACGAGAGCAAAATGGACGATACCGGCATCGGCCACGGCGCATTGCAGGCACAGGCCAACAGCATCCGGCATGACTGGACGGCCGAGGAGGCCGGCCACATCTACCGGCTGGCGTTCAACGACCTGATCTTTCGCGCGCAGTCGGTGCATCGCACGTATTTCGATGCGAACACGATCCAGAAGAGCCAGCTCCTGAGCGTCAAGACGGGCGGTTGCCCGGAGGACTGCGGCTATTGCAGCCAGTCGGCCCATCACGGGTCCGGCCTCAAGGCCTCGAAGCTGATGCAGCTCGAAAAGGTCATCGCCGAGGCGCGCAATGCCAAGGCAGCCGGCGCCACCCGCTACTGCATGGGCGCCGCCTGGCGCAGCCCCAAGGATCGCGACATGGACGCGGTCTGCGCCATGGTTGCCGGCGTCAAGGCGCTCGGCATGGAGACCTGCATGACGCTCGGCATGCTTTCGGACGGCGACGTCAGTCGCCTCAAGGAAGCCGGGCTCGACTACTACAACCACAACGTCGACACCTCCGAGCGCTATTACAAAGAGATCATCACCACGCGCACCTACGCCGACCGCCTCGATACACTGTCCCGTGTCCGCGATGCCGGGATCAATGTCTGCTCCGGCGGCATCATCGGCATGGGTGAGACCGAGGACGACCGCATCGACATGCTGGTCACGCTCGCCAATCTCCCCGAGCACCCCGAAAGCGTGCCGATCAACATGCTGATTGCCATCGAAGGCACGCCACTTGCCGGTACGCCACAGATCGACGGCATAGACTTCGTTCGTACGATCGCATTGGCTCGCATTCTCATGCCGCGCTCCTATGTCCGTCTTTCGGCGGGGCGCACCCAGATGAGCGACGAGTTGCAGGCGCTCTGCTTCCTTGCCGGCGCCAACTCTATCTTCGCGGGCGAACGCCTGCTCACGACCGACAACCCGGGCGAAGACGCCGACGCAGAGCTCTTCGCAAAACTCGGCCTCGTCACAGAGCCGTCCGGGAAAACCGCCAACTGACGGCACCGGAACCATGCTCGAGCGGATCGAGAAGGCATTGCAGGCGCTCGACAGGCGCGGGCGAAGGCGCGCGCTCAGTCCTGCTTGCGGCCTCGACTTCAGCTCCAACGACTACCTCGCGCTCGCTGGCGACACGGCGCTCCGGCAAGCCGTTGCCGATGCGCTCGATGCAGGTTGTCCTATCGGTGCGGGCGCTTCCCGCCTGCTGCGCGGGAACCATCCGCTGCACGCCGCGCTCGAAGCCCGGGCAGCGGCGTTTTTCGGCAGCGAGGCCGCGCTGTTCCTCGGCGGCGGTTACCTCGCAAATCTCGCGCTGTGGAGCACGCTTCCCGGTCGCGATGACCTTGTCGTCTACGACGAGTTCAGTCACGCGAGCACGCTCGAGGGCATTCGCGCCGGGCGCGCGCGTGCCGTTCCTGCCGTGCACAATGCAGCGGAGACATTCGAGAACCAGATCATCGCCTGGCGGGCGAATGGCGGTCGCGGTTGCCCCTGGATCGCGGTCGAGAGCCTCTACAGCATGGATGGGGACCGGGCGCCGCTCGACGATCTCGCCGCCATCGCGGACCGCCATGACGGCTGCCTCGTCGTCGACGAGGCGCATGCAACCGGTGTCTACGGCGAGAGGGGCCGTGGCCTCGCGGCCCACCTCGAGGGACGCAGCAACATCGTCACGGTGCATACCTGCGGCAAGGCGTTGGGTGCGATGGGCGCGCTCATCTCAGGACCGCAATCGGTCATCGATTTCCTCGTCAATCGCGCCCGCCCGTTCATCTACGCAACCGCACCTTCGCCGCTGATGGCCGCTGCCGTCGACCGCGCACTCACCATCCTCGAGGGCGAACCCGATCGGCGCGAGCGCCTGCAGGCGATCGTCGAGCTTGCCAACACGAAGCTCGAGGCTTCGTGCGGACGGGCCGGTAGCGGCTCGCAGATCATTCCCGTCGTTGTCGGGCAGGACCGCGTCGCGACGGACATTGCCGGCGACCTGCAAGCGGCCGGCTTCGACGTGCGCGCCATCCGCCCGCCGACCGTTCCCGAGGGCACCGCACGGCTTCGCATTTCGCTCACGCTCAATGTCACGGTCGGGCAGACGACGGACATGCTGGCCGCGCTTGCGCATGCGCTGGAGAAGCGGCGGTGACCGCGGGCTACATCATAACCGGCACCGACACCAATGTCGGCAAGACCGTCTTTGCGGCGGCACTTACGCGCGCACTCGGTGCCGCCTACTGGAAGCCGATCCAGTCGGGGCTCGATGGCATCACCGATAGCGTGAGCGTCAGCGCGCTTGCCGAGCTTCCCGCTGAGCGGCTCATTCCCGAGGCCTACCGCCTGCCCATGCCGGCCTCGCCGCACATCGCCGCACGACACGCCGGCATCGAAATCGACATCGCCCGCCTGACGCGGCTTCCCGCCGCCTCGCCGCTCGTCGTCGAGGGGGCCGGCGGTGTCCTGGTGCCCATAACCGACGATTATCTAATGGCGGATCTCTTTGCCGCCTGGGGTCTTCCCGCGATCGTCTGCGCCCGCACCACGCTTGGCACAATCAATCACACGCTCCTCACGGTCGAGGCGCTCGTCCGTCGCCAGGTTCCGGTGTGCGGCATCGCCTTTATCGGTGACGAGAACTCCGATGTAGAAGCGACGATTGTGCGGCTTGCCGATGTGCCGCGGCTCGGGCGGCTTCCACTTCTCTCTCCCCTCACGCCTGCCACGCTCGCCGCGGCATTCAGGGCCGGGTTCGGTGCTCTTTCCGGTGAACCGTCATGATTACGGGACCGGCTTCTCCCGTCTGGCACCCTTTCACCCAGCATGCGACCACGCCGTCGTTCCCGGAGATCGCGCGCGCCGAGGGCGCCTATCTGTTCGACCGCGATGGACACCAGATCATCGATGCCATCTCATCGTGGTGGGTCACGACACACGGCCACTGCCACCCACGCATCGTTGCCGCCATTCGCGAGGCTGTCGGCACGCTCGACCAGATCATCTTCGCCAACTACACGCACGCGGCCGCCGAGCAGTTGGCCCGCGAGCTCATCGCACTCACGCCTGCCGGTCTCGACCACGTCTTCTTCTCGGACAGCGGCTCCACCAGCGTCGAGGTGGCGCTCAAGATGGCGCTCGGCTACTGGCGCAACACCGGGGCTCCCCGCGACCGCATCCTCGTTCTCGAGCACAGCTACCACGGCGACACCATCGGCGCGATGTCAGTCGGGGCGCGCGGCGTGTTCAACCAGGCCTACGAGCCGCTGCTGTTCGATGTCGGCACGATCCCGTTCCCCCGCCACGACAACCCGCAGGCGACACTCGATGCACTCGACGATGCGTGCAGGGACAAGCCTGCCGCCTTCATCGTGGAGCCGCTCGTTCTCGGTGCAGGCGGCATGCTGATGTACGGCGCGGAGACGCTTGCGGCGATGCACGAAGTCTGCCGCCGCCACGACGTCCTTTTCATCGCCGACGAGGTCATGACCGGCTTCGGCCGCACCGGCACATTGTTCGCCTCGGAGGCCGCCGGCATCGCGCCGGACATCGCATGCTACGCCAAGGGCCTTACGGGCGGCGTCATTCCGCTTGCTATCACGCTCGCCAGCAGCCGGATTTTCGACGCGCACCTCAGCACCGACCGCAGCCGCATGTTCTTTCACTCCAGTTCCTACACCGCCAATCCGATCGCCTGCGCAGCGGCTCTCGCCAACCTCGCGATCTGGCGAGATGAACCGGTACTCGAGCGCATCGCTCGTCTCGCCGAGGCGCAACGCCAGCACCTGGACGAACTCGCCAAGTCTGGCGCCGTCGCCGATCCGCGCGCTTCCGGCACCATTGTCGCTTTCGACATCACGACCGCCAGACCGGGATACCTCTCCGATCTCGCGCCACGCATGTCGCGCTTCTGCCACGACCGCGGCGTCCTGCTCAGGCCGCTCGGATCGACCGTCTACGTCATGCCGGCCTACTGCACGACTTCGGAAGACCTCGCGCGGGTCTACGATGCCATCCGCGCCTTCATTGCGGAGGCGTCGGCATGACCAGTTCCCGCATTGCCGGGCTCGGCCACTATGCACCGGACACCATTGTCGGCAACGACGAGATCGAGAGGCGCCTCGGTCTCTCGGCCGGCTGGATCGAGCGGCGGACCGGCATCAGGTCACGGCGGTTCGCGTCCGGCGAGCAGGCCGTTACCGACCTCGCGCATGAAGCCGCCTGCAATGCGCTGGCCGATGCCGGCATCGGCGCCAGAGACATCGGGCTGCTGCTGCTGGCGACCAGCACGCCGGATCACCTGCTGCCGCCGTCGGCGCCGCTGCTCGCCCACCGCCTCGGTCTCAGCCATGCCGGCGCCATGGATCTCGCCGGGGCCTGTACCGGGTTCGTGCAGGCATTCGCCCTGGCCGACGCCTACGTATGCACCCACCGCCGGAACGTCCTGGTGGTTGCGGCCAACATCCTCAGTCGCCGCATCAACCCCGACGACGCGGTCAGCAGCGTCCTGTTCGGCGACGGTGCCGGCGCCGCCGTGCTCGTCCCCACCGACGAGGCTCCGTGCGGCGTTCTCGGTCATTACCTCGGCAGCCGCGGTGCGTACTACGACCTCATCAAGATCGAGGCCGGCGGCAGCCGATCGCCGTTTGCTGCGGACACCGTTCCAGCCCAGACCAAGATCGAGATCCGGAACAACCGCCTCGCCTACATGCGTGCCATCGAATCCATGGCCGAGACGTCGCGCGCCGCACTGATGCTGGCCGGACTCGAGGCCGGGGACATCGACTGGTGGGTGCCGCATCAGGCGAACCTGCGCCTCATCGAGGCCGCACGGGGACGGATCGGCATTCCTCCAGAGCGCACGCTGCTTTCGGTTGTGGATTTCGCCAACAGCTCCGCTGCCACCATCCCGCTGACGCTTTCGCTCAATCGTGCGCAGTTCGCTGCCGGCCAGACCGTCCTCATGACAGCCGTCGGCGCCGGCTTCACCGAGGGGGCCATCGTCTACCGGCTTTGACCCGACGCGCTTCCCGCAGGCTTCCGGTGTGCTAGACTGGCCAGCTCCCGGCCTGCACTCCGGCCACCCTCTTCTCCCTGCGAAAGGCTCCGCATGGCCGACACCGCCCAAGAGCACGTTCCCCTGCGCCTGCAGGCCGGCGTCTATCTCTGCGGTGTCTTCTCCAACTCCATGTCGAACCTCGTCTCGGTGGTCCTGCCGCTCTGGCTCGTCACGCTCAACCCGACCCCCTTCATGATCGGACTGGTGCTTGGCAGCCGGCAATTCCTTCCCTTCCTGCTGTCGATCCATGGCGGCGCCGTCATCGACAAAGTCGGCGCGCGGCGGGTGATCCTGATTTTCGGCATCGTGCTCGCCGTCGCGACGTTCATGTTTCCGTTTACGTCGTCCTTGCCGCTGTTGATCCTCGTGCAGATGCTGACCGGGCTGGCGGGGACGATGGCGTGGATCGGCACGCAGACGATGGTCGGCGAGCGCATGAAGAGCGATGTGCTCTATGCGGGCCGCCTTTCGTTCGCGAGCAACATCGGCATTCTCGTCGGACCGCCGGTGACAGGCGCCCTATGGGACTTCGCTGGTCCTTTCGCGGCGTTCTCCTTCATCGCGCTGTGGGGTGCCGGCATCGTCGCCGGCGTGGCGCTCATTCCCAAATCCGAGGAGGAGACCAAGGGCACCGCGGCCAGGCTCGACTGGCGGCATCTGCTTCCGAACCCCATGGACTACTGGGAAGCCTTCAAGCTGATGGCGATCCCGGCCATCCTGCTGGTCGTCGTCATCTCCGTACTCCGACAGTCCGGCCAGGGTGTCATGGTCTCGTTCTACGTCGTCTATCTCGAGAGCCTCGGCTACACCGGCACCGCGATCGGCCTCCTGCTTTCGGCCTATTCGCTGCTCGGCGCGGTCTCGACGCTGTCGAGCGGATGGCTCGCCAGGCAGTTCAGCGCCTACTGGCTGCTCATCGCGATGGCCGCCGCCTCGATTGCGCTCGTCTCCATCACGCCGCTGATCGGAAGCGTCTACGCGCTGCTGTTCCTCGCCATGGCGCTGCGCGGCGGCTCGATCGGCATTCTGCAATCGCTGATGATCTCGATCGTGATGAAGGCGGCTGGCGACACGGCGAAAGGCAAGGCCATCGGTCTCCGGGCATCGGCCAACCGGCTCGCCATGACCTTCATCCCGATCATCATGGGCGCCGTCGTCGAGTTCACTGGCATCGAGAATGCCTTCCTCTCGGTCGGCGCCGTGCTGATCGTGCTGCTTCTCGGCGTGGCGGTCTACGTGAAGCGGACGCCGGGCTTCAAGGACGTTTGAGACGGGGACACCGACATGAGCGACACGGCAGGGACCAGCAGCCAACGGACGGTGGAACAGGACCCGCACGTACCGATTTCGCTGCAAGTCACCGTCTACGCCATCGGCTCGTTCTCGAATTCCGCGAACCTCATGGCTGGCGTGCTGCTGCCGCTCTGGGCCGTGGCGATCGGGGCGTCTCCGTTCGTGATCGGCGTCATCGTCGGTGCGCGCTATTTCCTGACCTCTCTGCTCTCCATCCACGGCGGCGCGATGATGGACCGGCTCGGCACGCGACGCATCCTCGTCGTCTCGGGCGCCATCGCAGCACTCACCACCGTCCTGTTCCCGGTGCTGCCCTTCGTCGCCGCGGCCATCGTCCTGCAGATGCTGAGCGGGCTTGCCGCCAACTACGGCACCATCGGGGCGCAATCGATCTTCGGCAACCTGATGCGTGGCCGCCCGAAATATGCCGGCCGGTTTGCTTTCGGGCTGCGTGTCGGCCAGCTCATAGGCCCGCCGCTTGCCGGGATAGCCTGGGACCTCGGCGGCCACTGGGCAGGCTTCGCACTCCTTACCGCCTGGGGTGTCGGGCTGTTCGTCGCCTCGCTCCTGCTGCCTGCCGATGTCGACGGGGCGACGCCGAGCAAGACGCCGCCGCGGATCGAGGCACACCAGATGATGCCGCGCCTCGGCGACTACCTCGAAACCTTCCGCATGATGGCGGCGCCGGCCGTGCTGCTGGTCGTCATCATGACCTTCCTGCGCATGGCCGGCCAGGGCATGCAAAGCTCCTTCTTCGTCGTCTACCTCGAGCAGCTCGACTACACCGGCACCGTCATCGGGCTGCTGGTCGGTGCTTCGAGCCTCGTCGGCTTCGCGGGCGCCCTGTCGATCACGAACCTGACCCGCGTCATGGCGGCGGAATGGCTGCTGATCATCTCGGTTGCAATCTCGATCGTCTTCGTCGCCGTAACGCCGCTGATTGCCGCGTCCGGCTTGCTGCTGCTCCTCGCCTCCGCCGCCCGCGGCGCTGCGATGGGTCTGTCGCAACCTTTGATGATGACCATTCTCGCGGCGGCGGCGGGCTCCGGCCGGCAGGGCAAGGCGGTCGGCCTGCGCACAACTGCCAACCGGGTCGGCTCGATGATCGTGCCGATCCTGATGGGGGCCGTCGCCGAGGTCGCCGGCATCGAGGCGAGCTTCTACATCATCGGCGGCGTGCTGCTCGCCCTCATGTTCGTGTCGATCCGTCCCGCCCGCCAATCGATCGACCAGGCCCGGTAGGGTCCATCCCGAGACCGGCACGCCAACGTCGCGTCGCTACGCGGCGGAGCATTGGCGATTAAGACTGCGGCGCGCTCGCCTTGCTTTTCCGCATGACCGCTGCGAAAACTGCTTCCCGGCGCGCAGCGCACGAGAATCGGCATGAAAGGGCAGGCGGAATTGGCTGACGGCACCCCCGGCATTGAAGAATCGATCGAGGTACGGCTCATCTCTGTGCGCTACGCCGCACGCGATACCAACCTCTATGAATTCGCTCGCATTTCGGGCGATCCGCTGCCGGATGCGAGCGCCGGCGCGCACATCGATGTCCAATTGCAGCGCGGCCTCGTGCGCCAGTACTCGCTGGTCAATCCCGGCCCGGCGCCGTCCTCCTACATCGTCGGCGTCAAGCGTGATGCGGCCAGCCGGGGCGGCTCCAGATACATGCACGACACGCTCAAGGTCGGCGCCATCCTGCAGGTCAGCACGCCGCGCAACAATTTCGCCCTCGTCGAGGACGCGCCGCACGTGGTGCTGATCGCCGGCGGCATCGGGATCACGCCGATCTTCGCGATGGTGGAGCGGCTCATTGCCATCGGCCGTCCATTCGAAGTCCATTACGCTGCCCGTTCGCGCGCCGACGCAGCCTTCATCGGTGAGCTCCAGCGGCTCGACAACGTGCATTTCAGCTTCGACGAGGAGACCGGCGGCAAGTTCCTCGACATGGCCGGCATCGTTGCGGGAGCGCCTCAAGGCGCGCACTTCTACTGCTGCGGGCCAGCGCCGATGTTGGCCGCGTTCGAGGCCGCAACCGCTGCACAGCCTCAGGCGTGCGTCCACGTCGAGTATTTCACGGCGAAGTCGGAAGCGGCTGCCGAGGGGGGCTATATCCTGGAACTTGCAAAGTCGGGGCGCGAGATCGAGGTTCCGGCGGGCAAGACCATCCTGGAAGTGCTCATGGAGGCTGGCATCGACGTCGCCTACTCGTGCACGGAAGGCATTTGCGGGGCCTGCGAGACCCGCGTGATCTCCGGCACACCCGACCACCGCGACAGCATCCTCACGCCGCAGGAGCAGGAAGCCGGCAAGACGATGATGATCTGCTGCTCCGGCTCGAAGTCCGAACGCCTCGTCCTCGATCTCTGAGACAAAAGAAAAAGCGGCGCTCGCTCGCGCGGGCGCCGCCTGATTTCCGAGCCTGGGCTCGTATCAGCATTCGCGATAGAAGCGGCGGCATGCCCAGCGCTCGCCATCGTCGCAACGCCAGCGCAGGCGGCTGCAGTAGCGATCGCCACCGCCCTCGTAACCCGCGTTGGCGGAATTGGCGATCGCAGCAGCGACACCGAGACCGATGATGCCAGCAGCGACGCCGGCGGCAACACCGCGACCGCGGCCGCGACGGACAACACGACCACCGCGACGAACCGGAGCCGCGCGGCGAACGGGGGCTACGCGACGCACGCCACCGCCACGACGAGCGCCACCGCGGCGCTGCGCGACGACGATGCGATCGGCGACGGCCGGGCTGGCGAGTGCGCCAACAGGTGCGACGATGGCAGGTACGGCGAGCTTCGGTGCCGACTTATCCTGGTGCTGCGCGGCACTGGCCCCGCCGATCGAAAGTACGAATGCAGCAGCAACGGCTGCAATTGCCTTAACAGTTTTCATTATGAACATTCTCCTATAGCCGCATCTGGCTTATGCCCCCGGACGGACACGGAAGATACAGTGAATTAGATCGCTGGAATTGGCAACAATGACAATAGGTGTTCAGTAAAGAACCTGAGACTAGGTTCACCACGTACGCACGCCTGTTAGTCAATTGATAATTATTAATATTTTTACTGTGATTGATCCACTAACCATGTCCGGCATTATCAGCGTTCGCCTGTGACGGCGCGTTGCCAGGCGGGAGGACGCGGGGCGGCACGGAAAAGCGCCACACGCTCGCGCGTGTGACGCTTTCGACCAACTGGATCAATTCCGTTCAGCAATCGCGACGATAGGTACGGCAGCCCCAGTCGTCACCTTCGCGGCAGCGCCAGCGCAAACGCGAGCAGTATTCGCCGCGGCCGACGTATGCGCCTTCGTAGTAATAGCCGCCGTCATAGTAGCCCGTAGCGCTTGCACGCCCGGAATTGGCGATGGCGGCTGCCACGCCGAGGCCGATGATGCCCGCTGCCACGCCAGCCGCGACACCGCCGCCGCGCCGACCACCACGGTAATAGCGACGGCCGCCGCCGCGATAGACCCGGCGGGGGGCGCCACGCCGGACACCACGGCGACGCTGCGCGACGACGATGCGCTCAGCAGCGGCGGGCTTGGCGAGCGCGCCGAGGGGCGCGACCACGGCCGGCACGCTTAGCCTTGGTGTGGAACGATCCTGATGCTGGGCGGCATTGGCCCCGCATACCGAAAACACGAAAACGGCCATAGCCGCCGCTATCGTCTTTAGCATCTGCATGTTCAGTACCTTTCTCGCTGCCGAATCTGGCGGTTTCGTAACGCCCGCAAAAAAGCGCAGTGTTCTCACGATACCACAAATTTCGAAATACCGGTAATTCGCAACGAGAATGAGGCCAGTCGTATCAGGTTTCGCTCAAAATCCGCCGCCAGATACGATCCCAGCCTTCGACCCGGCTACTCCGCCGCCTGTTCGAACTGCCCGTCCGCGACCACCCGCCAGTCGACGTCATGCGGCACGATCGCCTCGGCGCTCTTCAAGGCAGAGAAGTCGACCGGATCCCTGAGACCCGGCGGCAATTCGCCCGTGCTCTCGAACCTTTCAACGGCGTCGAGCATCAACCGGCGGAAATGGACGACGGCAAGGTCGCTCTGGCCGAGGTTCTCCGTCGAGCGGTCGATGATCGGCCCCATGCTCTCCTGCACGGCAAAGTCTTCGGTGTTGATGCCGAAGATGCCCGATGCAGACCTTCCCTCCCGCATCGCATCGCGATCCTGCAGCCAGGTGTTGTCGCGGTTCCTCACCTTCCGGTACTGATCGTCCATATCTATTCCGACCCGCACGCCGTGCTTCTCGAAGTAGTGGGCGCGCAACTCGTCCGAAAGGTCCTGCTCGTAGTTCCACATGACATAGTAGAACATCGTGTGCGTATCATCGATCGGCACGAACATCTGCATCGACGCCCAGCCCTTCGGCGCCGGGAAGATCGCGTAGCAGGGGGCGACGAAGAGCGTCACGCGCACGTACTTCTTGGTTTCGGGATCGATGATCGGCTTTCGGATGGCGGCATACCTGAAGCCGTAGGGCTGCATCTGGACCTCGAGGCGCGGCGCGCCATCGTTCGAGGGCCTTGCGAAGTGGCCGTCCTTTTCGCCACCCTGCACCGTCTTTGAGACGCCTTCCTTGGGCCGGATCTCGGTCGCGTGCAGGTAGTTCGAATGCGCCGAATCGATCACGCCTTCCATGGTCTGGGCCCAGTTGCACTCCTCACGCGCCTGCATGATGAGCACCCGGCTCGACGGCATGCCGGTGAACTCGAAATCCATCGGCGGCGGCTCCGCCTCCTTCGGGCCCATATACGTCCACACAATGCCGCCCGCCTCGCGCACCGGGTAGGCGACCGCCTTCACGCGCTCCTTCAGCCTGCTGTCGGCTGGCTCGGCCGGCGTTTCGACAATGGTTCCTTCGGCGTCGATCAGCCAGCCGTGATAGAGGCACCTGAGCCCGCAGTCCTCGTTCTTGGCGATCGCCATCGAGGCGCGGCGGTGCGGGCAGTATTCCTCGATCAGGCCGATGCTGCCGTCCGGGCTCCTGAACGCGACCAGGTCCTCCCCGAACAGCCTGACGCGCTTCGGCGCACCGCCTGCCACCAGGTCGCGCGCCTGCAGTGCCGGAACCCAGTAGCGGCGCATGAGCCGGCCCATCGGCGCATCGCCCTCGACGCGGCACAACAGCTCGTTCTTTTCCTTTGCCAGCATGTCGTCTCTCCCGGTCCTGCGGCGCTTTCGTCGCTTGCGGCCAATCTAGCCCAAATCGAAGTTGCGTCCATAGACGGCGCGGATCTCAGCCATTTCCAGGTCCGTCAGCTCAGGCAATCCCGGCGTCGCCGCCACCTCCTCGAGCTGCGCCAGATCCGAGGGGCCGGCCACGATAGTCGACACTGCCGGATGCATCAGCGCGAAAACGTATGCCGCTACCGGCAGCGTGCGCGGCGGCTTGTGTAGGAAGGCAAAGGCGCGGCCGCGCTCGACCTCCGGGCTGAACGCTTCCGGCTTCCTGGTATAGATGCCGCCCGCGTGCCGGTGCCGCCCAGCCGCGCCCTGCTCGACGACTTGCGGTGTCAGCGCACCGCCCGACAGCGGGCGGATCACCGCGACGCCGACGTCGCATTTGCCTGCATGCGTGATGATACCATCGTAGTTGTCGTAGTGCCGGCCGTACTCTACTCCCGGCGGCATCTGCAGGCCGGCTGTCGGATTGACGATGTTGTACCAGCAGTTGATGACCCCGAAGTGGCCTGTATCGAGCAGGGACTTCGTTGCGGCCGCCTCGGCGTTCTCACAGGTGAAGCCGAAGTGCCGTGCCTTACCGGCTGCCCTGACCTTCTCGAGACCTTCGAGGCATGGCCCGAGAAAGTCCTCCTTCGTCAGGGGAATCCAGTGGGCCGCCTTTGGATCATGCACGAGGCGCGGCGGGTTGTGGATCATCAGCACGTCGATCGCATCCAACTGCAACCGTTCCAGGCTGGCATCCACGGAGCGCACGATCTTGTCCTCTATGCTGCCGCCAGCCTCGGGCATATCCTCCGGCATGATCTCGACCTTCGTCGATACGAGGACGCCCTTCGGCTTCAGGACTTTCAGTGCGCGACCGAGGTTCGTCTCCGCCTTGCCCTTGCCGTAGTCCGGTGACGTATCGAAGTAATTGATGCCG
>JBJOGJ010000010.1:0-31228 GCA_046048295.1 Pseudomonadota bacterium
CGGATTCGGTGGTTAAATGAGCACGAAAGACAAGCTCCTCTACAAGCGCCTCCTTCTGAAGCTTTCAGGCGAGGCCCTGATGGGAAATGGCCAGTACGGCATCGATATGTCGGTGGTCGATCGTCTGGCCGGCGACGTCGGCGAGGCCATAAACGCTGGCGCACAGATCGGTATCGTCGTCGGCGGCGGGAATATTTTCCGCGGCTTGGCTGGAGCGGCTGCGGGCATGGAGCGGGCAACGGCCGACTACATGGGCATGCTTGCGACGGTGATGAACGCGCTGGCGCTCGGTAATGCACTGGAAAACAAGGGGATTGAGGCACGGGTTCTCTCCGCCATCCCTATGCCGACGATCTGCGAATCCTATATTCGGCCGAAAGCATTGCAGCATATTGCCGAGGGCAAGGTGGTCGTGTTTGCAGCCGGCACAGGCAATCCATTCTTCACGACGGACACCACGGCGGCATTGCGCGCAATCGAGATGGGTTGCGACGCAGTCGCCAAGGCGACACAGGTCGATGGTGTCTATTCGGCTGACCCCAAGAAGGTTCGGGACGCGGAGCGCTACAATCGCCTGACCTATGCTGAAGTGCTTGGGCGTGACCTTCGGGTCATGGATGGCGCAGCCATTGCTCTCGCCCGCGACAACAACATGCCGGTCGTCGTGTTTTCTATCGAAGAGCCGGGTAACCTGCTCAAGGTCCTCAAGGGCGAGGCGAGATCGACACTAATCTGTGGCTGAGTGAGGCAAGGCGAACGGCGACAATAAAAGTGGTCAATGTGTTCGACACAGACCGAAACTCTGGTATCGCAGTCCCGGCTCCGTTAATCTCTCGGAAAATCCGGTCGATAGTGATCGTACTGCTGAGGTGGCTATGTGCCTCGTCACCTGTGATCTCGTGTAGCATCGGTCGGAAGTCCCTGTATGCATTAAGGAAGTGCCATGGCGGATCATAATTTCAAGATCGGCGACTTGGAGCGGCGCATGCGCTCCGCTGTCGATTCCCTCAAGCGTGAGTTCGGCGGTCTGAGGACTGGGCGCGCCAGTGCTGCGCTTCTCGACCCGATAACGGTCGAGGTTTACGGCCAGCGGATGCCGATCAACCAAGTCGGAACCGTCTCCGTGCCTGAGCCGAGAACGATTTCCGTACAGGTCTGGGACAAGGCGGCGGTATCCGCGGTCGACAAAGCGATCCGCGAAGCCAATCTGGGCCTCAACCCGATCGTCGACGGCACGATCCTGAGGTTGCCCGTCCCCATGCTGACGGCGGAGCGGCGCCAGGAATTGGTCAAGATCGCCCATAAATATGCCGAGCAGGCAAAAGTGGCGGTGAGAAACGTCAGGCGCGATGGTATGGACGCTCTTAAGCAGTTCGAGAAAAAGGGCGACATGAGCAAGGACGAGCAGCACAAGCTGTCCGATGAGGTGCAAAAGCTCACAGATCAGGTGATCAAGGATATAGACGAGGTCCTGGCGGCGAAAGATAAGGAAATCAATACCATCTGAGGCGTCGCTTCGTGACCGGGCTTGACTGATACGTGTGAAAGCAGAAAGAAAACGTGGCTGAGGCAGGGGACGAGCAACGGATCGGCAACGAGCGCAAGGTGGCTGCGCCTCGGCACGTGGCCATCATTATGGACGGCAACGGCAGGTGGGCGAATGCACGCGGGCTCCCTCGCTCGCTCGGCCACCGTGAAGGCGTGGAGGCCGTCCGTCGTACCGTAAGGGCGGCAATCGAAATCGGGATCGAATACCTTACACTCTACAGCTTTTCATCGGAAAACTGGTCCCGCCCGGCCGCCGAAATCGATGACCTGATGGGCCTGATGAAGCGGTTCATCCGGCGCGACTTGGCGGAACTGCATCAGTTTGGCGTGCGTATTATGGTCATCGGCGAACGCGAGAACGTCGATCCCGAGCTCATCGCCCTGATCGATGAGGCCAAGGTACTGACCAAGAACAACAAGGCGCTCGATCTCATCATTGCCTTCAACTACGGCTCGCGCGGAGAAATCGTCCGAGCCGCCCGCAGGCTGGCCCGCCGCGTATCGGCGGGCGAGCTAGATCCGGAGGAGATCACGCAGGAGACCATTGGCGCCGAACTCGATACGGCAGGTGTGCCTGATCCCGAACTGCTGATCCGAACCAGCGGCGAGATACGGCTGTCGAACTTCCTCCTCTGGCAGGCGGCATACACGGAGTTTGTGTTTCTCGACGCCTGCTGGCCTTCCTTCGATCGTGAGCTCTTGGAGAAGGCGATTGCTGAATACCGCGGTAGGGATCGCCGGTTCGGCGGCCTGACCAAGCGCACAAGCGCCTGAGGACCGGGATATGGTCGGAGAAATATTCGAGCGCACCGTGGTCGATGCGCCAGCGCCGCGAAGCGGCAGCCTCAAGGCGCGCATAGTGTCCGGAATCGTGCTTGCCGCCGCGGCGCTCGCCTGCAACGCCATGGGCGGCTTGTGGTTCGTTGGACTTGTGTCGTTCGTGGTGGTCGCGATGGCCTGGGAATGGGCTCAGATAACGCGTGGACCCAGCGGCTTCGATGCGGCACTCATCATATCTGCGGCGGCTGTGGTGCTTTCCGCTGCAGCCACCCATATGAATGCCTTTGCCCTGGCGTTAGGCCTGTTATGCCTCGGCGCCGTGAGCATCCTAGCATTCGTTCCACCCGGTCGGCGCGTGTTTTCGGTTGCCGGCATTTTCTACATCGGCCTCCCGACGGTGGCACTCATCTGGTTTCGGGCCGACGGTGCGCTAGGCGTGTACGCCGTGCTGTTCATTTTCGTGGTCGTCTGGTGTACCGATACCTTCGCGTTCGGTAGCGGCAAGCTCATCGGCGGGCCTCGGCTCTGGCCGAGCCTGTCAGGGCAGAAAACGTGGGCTGGACTGTTGGGCGGCGTCTTCATGGCTGGCGTGGCCGCCGGCCTCTTTGCCCATTTCGTGCCTGGGGCCGATCCGATCTCACTCGCGTGTCTCGGTACGGCACTGGGGCTCCTTTCCCAGGCCGGCGATCTTCTGGAATCGGCGATCAAGCGCTATTTCGGTGTAAAGCACGCAAGCAATCTCATACCGGGCCACGGCGGCGTCATGGACAGAATGGATGGTATCGTCGGGGCGGTGGCAGGTGCAGCTCTGTTCGCGCTCGTCATGGAGCCCGGAGCCCCCGCGAGAGCGCTACTGCTGCTTCAGTGAGCGAACGGGTAAGGAGCGCTGGCCGGTGACGGAGTTCAATGCAGGCGAACTGGGCTGGAGCGGACGCCGTCGCGTCAGCATTCTCGGTGCGACCGGCTCTGTCGGGGCGAGCACGCTCGACCTGATCGAGAGAAACGCCGATCGATTCGAGGTCGTTGCCTTGACCGCCGCGACCAGCGTCGACGATCTGGCTGACGCAGCGATTCGCCACGACGCAGCGCTTGCCGTTATTGCAGATCCCGGCAAGTACGAAGCCCTTAAGTCCAGGCTCGCTGGAAGCCGTACGCAGCCCGCCGCCGGTCCGGAGGCGCTTTGTGAGGCTGCGGCCATGCCTGCGGACTGTACGGTTGCTGCCATCGTCGGCGCGGCCGGATTGCAGCCCACGATGGCGGCTGTGCGGGCCGGCCGCCGGATCGCACTCGCAAACAAGGAATGCCTCGTTGCGGCCGGTGACCTGTTCACTGAGGCTGTGCGGCAGGCAGGCGCGGAACTCATTCCCGTCGATTCCGAGCATTCCGCCATTTTCCAGCTCATTGATGGCCGCAGCACCCGGGCAATCGAGAAGATCACCCTCACCGCGTCGGGCGGGCCGTTCAGGACATGGAGCCTTGAGGAACTTGCCTGCGCGACGCCGGAACAGGCCGTGCGCCACCCGAATTGGAGCATGGGACACAAGATCTCCGTCGATTCGGCCACCTTGATGAACAAGGGACTGGAACTCATCGAGGCCTTCCACCTCTTCGATATCCCGCACGCGGCGCTCGACGTAGTGGTTCACCCGCAATCGATCGTGCATTGCCTGGTCGCATATCAGGACGGATCGGTGCTGGCGCAACTTGCGTGCCCCGATATGCGCACCCCCATCGCGGTCGGACTTTCATGGCCGTGTCGGATGCCCGCCCCCACGGCGAGGCTGGACCTGACGATGATCGGTTCCCTGGACTTCGAGGCGCCCGACTATGCGCGCTTCCCTGCTCTCGCAACAGCAAAGGCAGCCCTTGCCAGGGGTGATGGCGCCCCGGCCGTCTTGAATGCGAGCAACGAAATCGCTGTCGAGGCATTTCTTCAGGGTCGGGCAGGATTTCTTGACATTGCCATGATTGTAGCGAAATCCGTTGAGATTGCCGAGGCGCGTGGCCTGCTCCGTCAACCACGATCGCTGGAAGACGTGTTCAGCCTGGACCACGAGGCACGTGTGTTGGCACGAACTGTGATTGAGCGACTGGGCTAGACGCGTGGACTTGGCAAACAGAACAACAGAGGAACTGCCATGTTGATGACCCTTTCGGGCTTAGCCAGCGGAATCTGGGGCAATTTATCGTTCCTGCTTGCGTTCTTGTTTGTCCTGACCGTCGTCGTGTTCGTACACGAGCTTGGCCACTTCCTCGTCGCAAGATGGTGCGGCGTGAAGGTCACGACCTTCTCGATCGGGTTCGGCCCGGAGATTGCGGGCTTCTATGACCGCCAGGGCACCCGTTGGCGGATCGCCTGGATACCGCTCGGCGGCTACGTGAAGTTCATGGATGACGAGAATGCGGCCAGTGTTCCTTCGCACGAAGCCATCAAGCAAATGAGCGCTGCGGAGCAAGCGGGTAGTTTTCACGCCAAGCCGTTGTGGCAAAGGACAGCCGTCGTGGCTGCCGGGCCATTGGCCAACTTCCTGCTCGCAATCGCCATTTTCGCGGTGATGGCCATGTTCTGGGGCATCACCATCATGGAGCCGCGGGTCGGCCGCGTCGTCGACGGAACCCCGGCAGCGAAGGCCGGCTTTCAGCCAGGTGATCTCGTCGTCAGCATCGATGGCAACAGGATAGAGGAATTCAGCGATCTACAACGCATCATCGTCCTAAGTCCGGGCCGCGACCTGGAGTTTGTGATCGACCGCAACGGCGAGCGTAAGACACTGAAAGTCAAACCGGAAATGCGGGAGCATAACGATAAGATCGCCGGCAAGACGACACGCCCGGTTATCGGCATCCAGAGTTCGAGCAAGACCGCTCGCGTGATCACCAAGGACGTGGGACCTGTCGAGGCTGTAGTGCTCGGCACGGAACGGACGTGGCAGATCATAACCGGAACATTGACTTACCTGGGTGACGTCGTCATGCGGCGCCAGAACGCCGATCAGCTTGGCGGCCCCATTCGGATCGCCGACGTCTCGGGCAAGGTTGCGGCGCTCGGCTTTGGTTACCTCATCAATCTGGTCGCCGTGCTCTCCGTCAGTGTCGGATTGATCAATCTGTTCCCGATCCCGATGCTCGATGGCGGTCACCTTATGTTCTACGCCATCGAGGCGGTGCGCAGACGGCCGCTGACCGAGCAGACCCAGGAATTCGGCTATCGGATTGGTCTGGCTATCGTGTTGATGCTCATGGTCTTTACCACATTCAACGATTTGCCGATCCTGAAGGGGTGGTTGTTCGGGACTGGGTGATGCGTTTGGGACGCAGCTAGCCGAATCACGGCATGAGAAGCAAAGTTGCCACTTCCAAACGGGTTGCTGAATCGTTAATAAGCATAGGTATCGGGTGCGATAATGCGGGTTCCGTTCGGGGGATCAATTCGCGCGGTTGCATCCGGTTTTGTTGAGCAGTGCTGGCGCCGACAGCATTGTTCGAATGAGGGGGATCGGCGGAGAAGGGCTATCCCGGGGATGCCAAAACAGCAGTCAAGTGCAAGGGTCGCCTGCCGTGTGTTGTTCCTCGTGGCGGTCATGCTGCTCGGGGCCAATGCAGTTGGCGGGGTGCTCACTTCGACACCGGTCATGGCGCAGGGTGCAACCATCCGCGACATCAAGGTGGAGGGCAATCGCCGCATCGAGCCGGAGACTGTTCGGTCCTATCTGGCCTTCTCTGTCGGCGATCGTTACGATTCCGCCAAAGGCAACCAGTCGATCAAGGCACTGTTTGCCACCGGACTGTTTGCCGACGTCCAGATCGATAATCAGGGTGCAGTGATCGTCGTCGCGGTTGTCGAAAACCCGGTGGTCAATAAGGTTGCCTTCGAAGGTAACAGCGAGATCGACAACCCGACCCTCGCCAAGGAAGTGCGCATCAAGCCGCGTTCCGTGTATACCCGCTCGCGGGCACTCGCCGATGTCCAGCGCATTCTCGATGTCTATCGCCGGCAGGGCCGTTATGCCGCGTCGGTCGAACCCAAGTTGATTGAACTCGAACAGAACCGCGTCAACGTTGTGTTCGAGATCAACGAGGGGAATGCGACGAAGGTCAAGAGCATCAACTTCATCGGCAATCAGGCGTTCTCCGACTCCCAGCTCCGTGACGTGATTTCCACTTCGCAGTCGAGCTGGTTGGATTGGCTCAAAGGTGCCGCCGTATACGATCCTGACCGCTTCAATCTCGACCGCGAGCTTCTGCGGCAGTACTACCTCAAGAACGGCTATGCGGACGTCCGTGTCGTCGCCGCTGGTGCTGAACTCGATCGTGACGGTTCCGGTTTCATCATCACCTTCACCATCGATGAAGGCCCGCTCTACAAGTTTGGCGAGGTACGAATCGAGAGTGCTCTGCCGGAGGTCCGGCCTGAGCAGATGGGTGCTGCCGTCCTGACGCACAGCGGTCAGGTCTACAACGCCAGTAACATCGACAAGACGGTCGAGGCGCTCACGCTGGCGGCCTCGCAGCAAGGGCAGCCGTTTGCCCGCACGCAGACACGCGTCGATCGGCGTGCCGACGTTCAGCTCATAAATCTCGTCTACATCATCGATCAGGGACCACGCGTCTACATCGAGCGCATAAACATCGCTGGCAACGTGCGGACAAAAGACCACGTGATTCGTCGTGAGTTCCGACTTGCAGAAGGTGACGCATACAACCCATTCATGGTCGATAAGGCAAAGAAGCGGCTGCGGGCTCTCGGCTTCTTTAAGTCGGCCGACGTGCGGCGGCGTCCCGGTAGCGGCCCTGATCGTGTCGTGCTGGATGTTGTGCTGGAAGAAAAGCCGACGGGTGAACTTTCCTTCGGTGCCGGTTACTCGACCGTCGAAGGTGTGATTGGTGACATCAAGTTCGAAGAACGGAACCTGATGGGTAACGGGCAGTACCTCAGGCTGCGCCTTGGCGGCTCAGTTGAGCGCGCGCAGATCGACCTGAGCTTCACCGAACCCCGCTTCCTTGATCGCAACATCGCGGCTGGTTTTGATCTCTTCCACAAGGAACTCGATCGCCGGCGCACCTCTGGTTATCGCAGCCGCAAGTCGGGTGGTGGTCTGCGCATGGGCTTCCCGCTCGCCGATAAGCTCTGGCTGATGACCAACTATCAGCTGTCGCGCGACGACATTTACCAGGTCGAAGACAATGCCTCTGTCGCCATCGAGGCGGCAGCAGCTCGCGGCGCCTATATAACTTCATCCGTGGGCATGGGCCTAACCTACGACACGCGGAACCATCCGCGCTCGCCGAACCAGGGCATCTACCTCAGCGGCAACGTTGATTTCGCCGGTGTTGGCGGCGATGCTCAGTACGTCAGGGTTCAAGGCGAGGCGCGCGCCTACTATCCGATCACTACGGGCGTGACGCTCGTCGGCCGTGCGGTCGGTGGTCACATCGAAGGCTGGGGTGGTGAGGATCTGCGCCTGCTCGACCTCTTCTACAAGGGTGGCGAAACGATCCGCGGGTTCGGTCGCGTCGGTATCGGTCCGCGAGACCTGTTGACGCGGGACGCACTCGGCGGACAGACCTTCTGGGCTGCAACGGCGGAAATCCGCTATCCCATTCCGCTCATTCCTGAGGAATACGGGATTTCTGGCGCTGTCTTTGCGGATGTTGGCTCTGTTTTCGGTGCAGGACCCGATGCGACCAAGTTCGTCGCCAACCTCGCGGACGACAGCCTTGTGCGTGCCTCTGTAGGCGCCAGCATAATGTGGAACTCGCCGCTCGGACCGCTGCGCCTCGACTACGCCCACGCGCTCAACAAGGCTGATTACGACAAGATCCAGGAAATCCGCTTCGGTGCCTCGACCAAGTTCTGACGCAGGTTAGGTGCCTGGCATGGCATCCCCAGGCGGCCGGCTGAACAGTCTAGGGCATGGTTTTGGAGGTTTAGAATCGCAGGTCGGCCTTTATGGGCCGGTCGGCGGTCACAATATGCGAGTGTAATTGCATTCCATGGCGGTTGCGTCGCCCGGGCGGACAAGCCAATAGTGGCTGATGCCGCCGACGCCCCCGAATATCGGCGTGACGTCATCTCTAACCTAGCATGCGATGCGATACCCGAGGGAGCGGCGCACATGCAGCATCCGGGTTTCTTCGAAAGAGCCGGTCCATTCTCGCTGGCGGAACTGGCTGCAGCGATCCGCGCGGAACTTCCCGGTGGTGCAGAAGCAGCCACACGTTTGGTAAACGTCTGTCCACTTGACACGGCGACCGCCGGCGATCTGACATTTATCGACAACAAGAAGTATCTGCCGCAGTTGTCGGCTACGCGTGCTGGCGCCTGCATCGTGTCACCGGCATATGCGGCAAGAGTACCGCGGGACACGATACCCCTGGTGATGGCGCGGCCGTATGAAGGCTTCGCAGCCGCCCTCTGGATGTTCTATCCGGACGCAGGAATGCCACTCGTCGCCGCCGGGCCCGGTGCCCAGCACTCAGACGGCAGACTGGACGAAAATCGCGTAGCCCACTCTGCAATTCTTGAAGACGGCGTTTTCGTCGAGCCTGGAGCTGTCATAGGTGGCGAGGCACGGATTGGTAAGGGAACGCGGATCGCGGCGGGAGCGGTTGTCGGTTATCGTTGCACCATCGGCCGGAACTGCTTTATCGGCGCCGGCGCGACGGTGACCCACTCTATCGTCGGAGACCGCGTCATCCTGCATGCTGGAGTGCGCATAGGCCAGGATGGCTTTGGCTTCGCCATGGGGCCGGGCGGACATCGGAAGGTGCCGCAGATCGGTCGCGTAATCATCCAGGACGACGTCGAAATCGGAGCCAATTCCTGTGTCGATCGAGGCGCGCTTAAGGATACGGTTATCGGCGAAGGCACAAAAATTGATAATCTCGTCCAAATAGGGCACAACGCTGTCATTGGCAGGCATTGCGTCATCGTCGGGCAGGTTGGCATCGCTGGCTCGGCGGAGCTTGGCGACTTCGTGGTGATGGGGGGGCAGTCCGGCGTAGTCGGCCATATCAAGGTCGGCAGTGGCGCGATGATTGCCGGCGGATCTCATGCGAAGGACGACGTCTTACCCGGCGCTCGCCTGGTCGGCACGCCCGCGAAGCCGCTGAAAGAATGGGCCAGGGAGCAGATGGCGCTGAAGCGCCTTGCCAGGAAGGGCTCGGAGGAGGAATAGGTCCAGCGGGACCCCGCCGTTGATCGGTGGTAAGAGGCGACATGGATTGCAGAAGGGTTTTGGAACCATGAACGATGTGGAGTCTGGAAAAGCGCTCGGGACGGCTGATGTGAATCGTCTGATGGAGCTCTTGCCACATCGCTATCCGTTCCTGCTGGTGGACCGGATCTTCGACATGAACGGCGACGAAAGCGCCGTCGGTGTCAAGAATGTCACGATCAACGAGCCCTTTTTCCAGGGCCATTTCCCGAAGTTTCCCGTCATGCCTGGGGTCCTGATTATCGAAGGCCTGGCCCAGACCGCCGGTGCACTATGTGTGAGCAACCTCGGCGAAAAATATGTGCCGCAGGTCGTCTATTTCATGGGGATCGACAAGGCAAAATTCCGCCGTCCCGTAGTACCCGGCGACCAGCTCTTCTATCATGTGAAGAAGATCCGCAGCCGCGGCCGGGTGTGGAGGTTCTTGGGTGAGGCCAAGGTGGATGGACAGGTCGTAGCGGAAGCAGAAGTGAGCGCCATGATCGCAGACACACCTGACACCAAAGCCATCGCGAGCCGGAATGTCTGACAGCGCAATACACCCTACATCCATCGTTGCCGACGGGGCTCGTCTCGGCGAAGGCGTTCGGATCGGTCCCTATTGTGTGGTCGGCGACAGCGTGACGCTTGGCGACAGGGTCGAGTTGATCAGTCATGTTGCAGTTGATGGGAATACCACGATCGGCGCGGGGACACGGATTTTCCCCTTCGCCTCGATCGGGCACCAGCCTCAGGATCTGAAGTTCAAGGGCGAGGCGTCGACGCTGGAAATCGGCGACGATTGCATCATCCGCGAAGGTGTCACGATGAACCCCGGTACCGAAGGCGGCGGGTTGGTGACCAGGGTCGGGAACAACTGTGCATTCCTTGCGAACTCGCATGTTGGCCATGACAGTATTGTCGGCAACAACGTCGTGTTCTCCAACAACGTCATGCTGGCAGGTCATTGTGTGGTCGGTGATTACGCCATTATCGGAGGTGGTGCCGCCGTCATCCAGTTTGCCCGCGTCGGCGCACATTCCTTCGTCGGCGGAATGTCCGGTCTCGAGAACGATCTGATCCCCTATGGAATGGCGCTTGGCAACCGAGCCTACCTTTCCGGTCTCAATATCGTCGGGCTGCAGCGCCGCGGTTTTCCCCGCAACTCGATCCATGACCTCAGGCGCGCATACCGGCTGTTGTTCGCCAACGAAGGTACGCTGGTCGAGCGAATGGAAGACGTGGAGCAGGAGTTCAAGGACCACGCCATCGTCAAGGAAATCCTGGAGTTCATCCGGGCTGGCGGCAAGCGGTCGCTCTGTACGCCGCGCGACTGACGCCGGGTCACTCACGTGATGCACGATCAGATTGGCCCGCTCGGAATATTGGCCGGTGGCGGCCAACTGCCAAACGAGGTCGCAGAAGCTGTTGCTGCCACGGGGCGGCGGGTCCACATTGTCGGCCTGGAGGGCGAAGCCGAGGGCTTGATAGAGGCCCATCCGCACGCCTGGGTTAACTGGGGCGGCATTGGCGCCATGGTGCGCAGTTTCCAGGATGCAGGCTGCAGGGAAATCGTAATTCTCGGCAGCGTGCGGCGCCCCAATCTTCGGAAAATTCGTCCCGACCTTGGCTTCTTCCTCGCGCTACCGGGGCTTCTCAAGATGCTGAAGGGGGGCGATGACAGCGTACTGCGCCGGGTGGTTGCGATGTTCGAGGCAAGAGGGCTCTCAGTGCGGGGCGTGCACGAGGTCGCGCCTGGCCTCGTCGCTCCCGAAGGCCCGCTTGCCAGCAGACGGCCGGATCCCATTGCTGAGCGGGCCATCGCCCTCGGTCGGCACGTGCTGGATATCGTGGGCCCGTTCGACCTCGGCCAGGCGGTCGTCGCACATGCCGGCGGCATCGTCGAGATCGAAGGGGCGGAAGGTACCGACGCCATGCTCGAGCGCTTGGCTTCAACCGGGCACCCGGACGCGCTTGAGTTAGGCCCGCTCGTACTCGTCAAGGCGCCGAAGCCAGGCCAGGAAATTCGCGTTGACATGCCGGCCATCGGCCCACGAACTGTTCAACTGGCCAAAGCGGCAGGTCTCGCAGGTCTTGCCCTCGAAGCTGGCTCCGTGCTGGTGGCCGATCGGCTCCGCACCATGTCCGATGCCGATGCCGCCGGGCTGTTCATAGTCGGAAGCAAGAGGTCAGGCGCTCCAGCAATAGACGCGCCCAGGAGGCTTCAGTTCGTCGCTGCTGGAAGCGTCAAGCCAAGCCCGATGCTCATCGATGATGCCGCAACGGGGGCTGCGGCGCTCGACGTTCTCAAGCCGGATTGGGGACCGGGAGCCGTGGCGGTCTCGCGCAGCTACATACTGGCGATCGAGAAGCCAGCTACCCTGGTTCGAGCGGTGGAACGGGCCCGACTGAACAAGCCTTGGGGCATGAGTTTGTTGAAGCGGGGCGTCGGCGTCCTGGTTGTCGGGCGCGAGGTCGATATGCCATTGGGATTGGTCGAGCAGGTTGCCAAGCAGGGGTTTGCCGCACTGGCATTCGTCGATTCCACCTGGGCGGAAGGAGTAGTGGAGGAGGCCGACGAACTGGGGATAGCGGTTCTGGTACCCGGAGCGGAGGCATGAGCAAGACGGTGCTCAGGATATTCCTGATAGCCGGCGAACACTCGGGCGATATTCTCGGCGCCAAGCTTATTACCGCGATCCGGACGCTGACTGACCTACCGCTCGAACTTGGCGGCGTCGGCGGCGAACATATGGCGGCAGCAGGTCTCGAGAGCATATTCCCGCTCTCGGATGTCGCCGTCATGGGGCCGTTCCAGATCCTGAAACGTCTTCCGCCGATCATCCGGCGCGTCTATCAGACCGTGGACGCAGCCCTGGCTTTCGAGCCTGACATCGTCGTAATCGTCGATAGCCCCGAGTTCACGCACCCGATTGCCAAGCGTATCCGGCGCCGGCGCGCCGATATCCCGATCATCGACTATGTGAGCCCGACAGTGTGGGCGTGGCGACCCGGCCGGGCACGCAAGATGAAGCCCTATGTCGACCACCTCCTGGCGTTGCTGCCCTTCGAGCCTGAGGCGCATGCCCGGCTTGGCGGCCCGCCCTGCACCTACATCGGGCACTCGCTCGTCGAGGAACTCGACTGGATACAAGGCATCGACTGCACCGAGCTTGCCAGCCGGCTTGACCTCGATCCTTCTCTGCCGGTACTTGCCGTGCTGCCCGGTAGTCGGAAGTCCGAGGTCGAAAAGCTGGTCGCCGTATTCGGAGAGACCTTGGAGCTGCTTGGTCGAAGCGGCCGGCCCTTCGAGGTCATCGTGCCAACGGTCCCTTGGGTTCGCCCACTGCTTGAAAAAGATATCGCAGCATGGTCCGTCCGCCCGCATCTTGTCGAGGGCCGGGCCGACATGTTCAGCGCCTTTCGCTTGGCCAGGTGTGCGCTGGCGGCGTCGGGTACAGTTACGCTCGAGCTCGCGGCGGCTGGAGTACCCATGGCGGTAGCCTACAAGGTAGATCCCGTGACAGCATTCGTGATGCGGCGACTCGTTACAGCGCACTCCGCGGTGCTGCCAAATCTGATCCTCGGGCGCAATGCTTTCCCTGAGTTCATCCAGCAGGACTGCAGACCGGAGAAACTCGCTGCAACTTTGGCGCCGCTGTTCGACGATAGCGGGGAGCGGCAGCTGCAGTTGGCAGCGCTCGCCGAGGTTGAAGATCGCCTCAGGGCAGCCGGCGGCAGCCCGAGCAGGGTTGCAGCCGCGATTGTCCTTGATCATCTAATGGCCGACCGCCGGGGCTGAAACGAAGGCGCCACCCGTTTGGGTGGCGCGATCGATACCTCGGCATGCAAGCAGTTTCTTGTCAGCCGCGATTCTGGATCGGCACGAACTGACGCTCTGCAGGCCCCGTATAGAGCTGGCGGGGACGACCGATGCGCTGCTCCGGATCCTCGATCATCTCCTTCCACTGAGCAATCCAGCCGACAGTGCGTGCAACGGCGAAGAGCACAGTGAACATGTCGACCGGGAAGCCCATAGCGCGGAGCGTGATACCGGAATAGAAATCGACGTTCGGATAGAGCTTCTTCTCGATGAAATAATCATCCTGCAGAGCGATGCGCTCGAGTTCCATGGCCACCTCGAGCAGCGGCTCGCTTCTGACACCGAGATGGTCGAGGACTTCATGGCAGGTCTTCTGCATCACGCGGGCCCGCGGGTCGTAGTTCTTGTAGACACGGTGGCCGAAGCCCATGAGCCGGATGCCGGAAGTCTTGTCCTTGACCTTGCGGACGTATTCCGGAACGCGATCGACCGTACCGATCTCCATCAGCATGTTGAGCGCGGCTTCGTTGGCGCCCCCGTGAGCGGGGCCCCACAGGCAGGCGATACCCGCTGCGATGCACGCGAACGGATTTGCGCCCGAAGAACCAGCGAGGCGCACTGTCGAGGTCGAGGCATTCTGCTCGTGGTCGGCGTGGAGAATAAAAATGCGATCGAGCGCGCGCGAGAGCACTTCGTCGACCTTGTAGGGCTCGCAGGGGACGGCAAAGCACATTTGCAGGAAGTTGGAGACGTAATCGAGGTCGTTGCGCGGATAGATGAACGGCTGCCCGCACGAGTATTTGTATGACATCGCTGCGATCGTGGGCACCTTGGCGATCATTCGGTGCGATGCGATCATGCGCTGGACCGGATCGTTGATGTCGGTGGAGTCGTGGTAGAACGCCGACAGCGCCCCCACCGTGCCGACCATGATTGCCATCGGGTGCGCATCGCGGCGGTAGCCCGTGAAGAACCGGGTCATTTGCTCGTGCACCATCGTGTGGCGGGTGATGGTGTTGCGGAACTCCTCGTACTGCGCCGGTTTCGGAAGCTCGCCGTGCAGGAGAAGGTAGCAGGTTTCCAGGAAGTCGGACTGTTCCGCGATCTGCTCAATCGGGTAGCCGCGATAGAGAAGCACGCCCTCCTCGCCGTCGATATAGGTGATTTCCGACGAGCAGTTCGCCGTCGACGTAAACCCCGGATCGTAGGTGAAGTGACCCGTCTGCGCATAGAGCTTTCCGACATCGATCACGTCTGGCCCAATGGTGCCGCTGCGCACGGGCATAGGGGTCTCTTTGCCGGCAATATTGATTGATACTTTCTTCTCGTTTGCCAGGTTCGTCATTGCCGGTCCTTTCCATTGTGGCCGAGTGGCTCGTCAACCCCCGCCTTCGGCCGCTTCCCTTATTGATTCACATGCGCATCCTTGCGGCATTATACAGCTTGTTGCAGTGCAAGGTAGCCAATTTGTTGTGAGAAGTCATGCCTCTGGCCTCACCCCGGACACTCAACCTCCGGTCTGGTCGCAGATGCGGGCTAGGCACTCATCGCGCCCCAGTGCCGCCATGACATCGAAGATCGGCGGCGAGACGTTCGAGCCAGTCACAGCCGCGCGCAGTGGTTGTGCGATCTTGCCGAGCTTGAGCCCGGCATCCTCAGCAAAGGTACGTACGGCCTGCTCGATATCTCCTGCCGACCAGTCGGCAATGCCGGATAGGTCATTCATCAGTTTTTTCAGATCATTGAGGGAATCCTGATCCAACAGCTTCCGAGCTTTCTCGTTAATCTCGATCGGTCTGCTCGCAATCAGGAAACTGCTACCTGCGACGAGATCATTGAGCGTCCTGGCTCGCTCCTTGAGACCAGGCAGCAGGCCTTCCAGCTTTTCCCACCCGACCCGATCGAGGCCCTCTGCCAGCGCCGCACCGCCTTCGAGCTCGGGCAGGACCGCTTTCAGTTGGGCGAGCAACTCGGCGTCGCTGGAAGAACGCATGTATTGAGCGTTGAGGTCCTCCAGTTTCGCGAAGTCGAAGCGTGCCGGCGACCGGCCGATACCATCGATCTCGAACCACTCGATCATCTGCTCGGTCGAAAACACTTCGTCGTCGCCATGGCTCCAGCCGAGACGCACGAGATAGTTGCGCAACGCCGCCGGCAGATAGCCCATTGCCCGGTAGGCTTCCACACCCAGCGCGCCATGGCGCTTCGAGAGCTTGGCGCCGTCCGGCCCGTGGATAAGCGGCACATGGGCGAACTCTGGCACCGGCCATCCCATGGCTTCGTAGATCTGGGTCTGACGGGCGGCATTGGTCAGGTGGTCAACGCCCCGGATGACGTGGGTGACGCCCATGTCGTGGTCGTCCACCACGACAGCGAGATTGTAGGTCGGGTTGCCGTCCGAGCGCAGGATGATGAGGTCGTCCAGCTCCTTGTTCTGGATCACGACGTCGCCCTGGACATGATCCCGCACGATCGTCTCTCCCTCCTGCGGTGCCATGAGGCGGATCACCGGCGGGACGCCTTCGGGAGCCTCGCTGGGGTCGCGCTCCCGCCATGGGCTGCGGATTCGAAGTGGCTGCTTTGCCTCCTGCGCCTCCTTGCGCATGGCATCGAGCTCTTCCGTCGAGAGATAGCACTTGTAGGCGCGGCCGGTGGCGAGCAGCTCATTGGCAACTTCCCGGTGGCGATCGGCACGGTCGAACTGCGAAACGGTGTCGCCGTCGTGGTCGAGGCCCAGCCATTTCATGCCGTCGAGTATCGCGGCGACGGCTGCGGGGCTGTTGCGCTCACGGTCGGTATCCTCGATACGGAGCAGGAATTGGCCGCCCATATGCTTCGCATAGAGCCAGTTGAACAGAGCCGTCCGCGCGCCTCCGATGTGTAGGAAGCCTGTTGGAGACGGGGCGAAACGTGTGACGACGGAGCCCTGACGGTTTGTATACTTGCGTTCTGCCATTGCCGGGATAATTTCGTTCTAGCTCGATTTGGTGTTGCTGCGGTGTAGCATATGCCCTCGCAGGCGGTAAGGGCGGAGCGGGTCAGTGGCTGAAGTCTTTGCCGATGAGCAGATTGGTCCGGTTGGACGGGTCGGGCGGCACCGTGTGCCACCTCCCCCATCGGGTCTTGTCCGCGTGCTCGAGTCCGAGCAGGATCGCTGGTTCGTGTGGGTTCCGGTGTTTCTCGGCGTTGGCATCTGGCTATACTTCGAGTTGCACGTTGAACCAGGCATTGCCCTTGCCCTGCTGCCGCTCCTGGCGGCAGTAGCCACCCGCACCCTGTTGCGGGAAGGTCTGCTGGCCGTCGTCCTGCCATCGGTTCTGATGGCTGTCGCGGCAGGTTTTGCAGTCGGCAAGGTGCGCACCGAGTTGGTTGCCGCACCCGTGTTGGAGAAGCGTCTGCCCGATGCCGACGTAACTGGCACAGTCGAGCGCGTCGAGCCCCGTGGTGGCGATTCGCAGCGAATCACGATCGCCGTAGACTCCATTGCCGGCCTGCCAGCGGAAAGCACCCCACGCCGGTTGCGGGTCCGCAACCGCATCGCAGCGGCCGCGCTGCAACCCGGCATGCGGGTTCTTCTCAAGGCCAGCTTGGTGCCGCCACCGATACCATCCTACCCAGGTGGATACGATTTCGCCCGCGCCGCCTACTTCCAGGGTCTGGGCGCGGTAGGCTACACGATCGCCCCGATCACGGTTCTCGAAAGCACGCGGGCGGCTCCGGCCTGGGTGGCGTTCCGGCAGGCGCTGGCGAGACTGCGCCAGGAGATCGGGCGCCGGGTCGCTGTTGCACTGCCGGGCGAGTCCGGCGCCATAGCAAACGCGCTCATTACGGGCGAAAGGGGGGCAATCTCGAACGATACCAACACGGCCTTCAGGGATTCCGGTCTCGCGCACATCCTTGCGATTTCCGGCTTGCACATGACGATTATGGCGGGCTTCGTATTTCTGTCCATACGGCTGGTCCTGGCAGCCGTTCCAGCGATTGCCCTGAGATTCCCGATCAAGAAGTGGGCGGCTGTGCTGGCGGCGTGCGCAGCGCTCGGTTACCTCCTGATCTCCGGCGCCTCCCACGCTACGCTGCGATCGTGGATCATGATGTCGATCATGTTCCTGGCCGTGCTGCTCGATCGGCCGGCCATTACCATGCGCAACGTGGCGCTTGCGGCTCTCGCCATTCTCGTGGTCCTTCCCGAGAGCCTGTTCGATGTCGGTTTCCAGATGTCATTTGCGGCAGTCATCGGTCTGGTGGCCGCCTATGAGGCGCTTCGAGAGCAGCGCCAAGACGGGCACCGGGCACGCCGCGGCGGGCTATTCTGGGGCGCGGTACTTTTCTTCGGCGGCATTGTTCTCTCGACCGTCGTCGCGAGCCTCGCCGTGGCGCCCATTGCTGCCTACCATTTTCACAAGAGCCAGCTGTTTGCGGTACTCGCCAATCTCTTTGCTGTCCCGATCTGCAACATCATCGTCATGCCGATGGCACTGTTAGCGCTTCTCGCCATGCCATTCGGCCTGGAGGCATGGCCACTCTGGTTAATGGGCCTGGGAATCGACTGGATGTCCGCGAGCGCACGCTGGGTCGCAGCGATGCCCGGCGCGGTGGTAAGACTTCCGACCATGCCGACTGCGGCCTTCGCGCTGATGGTGCTTGGCGGACTTTGGTTTGCACTCTGGCGGCGCCAATGGCGCTGGTTGGGCCTCATCCTGGTAGCTGCTGGCGTGGCCGTGGCGCCCACTGCGAGGCATCCCGATGTGCTGGTCGGCCGCGATGGCCGGCTCGTGGCGGTCCGAGGAGATGATGGGCTGCTGAGCGCGAAGGGTGCACGCGGCGCCAGCTTCGAACTGGAGCGCTGGCTCGAGAACGACGGCGACGGCCGACCGGCGCAGGCCGTACTGGCCGGCCGCGCATTCAACTGCGACGACGCCGGTTGCATTGCGATCGTGAAGGGCAGGCGGGTTGCATTGGTGCGCCATCCGGCCGCGCTGCGCCAGGACTGCCGTCGCGCCGATGTGGTAATCGCCGGCCCATGGGTGGCGAACGGTTGCAGCCCTCGTGGCCTGTTGATCGACGCACAATCTATCGCACGTGGAGGTACCCACGCCATCTACCTCGATCCGCAAACGGAAGTGGAAACCGTGACAGGCCGTCGCGGGGAGCGGCCTTGGACTGCCGGCCGTCCGAAAGAGCATGGGCCCGGTCAGTAGGCGCGTGCGATACAGAAGTCGACCACCTCCGCCATCGCCGCCTTGGCTGGGCCCTCCGGAAACGGCCGCAGCGCCTCACGCGCGAGTTCGCCGTAGCTGCGCGCACGGGCAAGCGTGGTGGCGATAGCCGCATGCTCCTGCACCAGGCCTACCGCAGTGTTGAGGTCGGCCTCCGTCACGTCTCCCTCAGCGAGCGTCCGCTCCCAGAAGCGGCGCTGCACTGCACTGCCTGCCCGGTAGGATAGGATGACGGGAAGTGTGATCTTTCCTTCGCGGAAATCGTCCCCGACCGATTTGCCGAGCGTCTGGCTGTTGCCGGCATAGTCGAGCGCGTCGTCGACGAGCTGGAATGCGATGCCGAGATTGGTGCCGTAGGCGGCGAGTTTCGCCCGCTCATCGTCGCTTCGCCCTGCAACTGCCGCGCTGACCTCGCACGCTGCTGCGAAGAGCGCTGCCGTCTTGGCAGTGATGATCGAAAGGTACTCCGTCTCGTCGGTCTCGACGTTCTTCGCTGCGGCAAGCTGCATGACTTCGCCTTCCGCGATGACAGCCGCCGCGTTCGACAGAATCTCGAGAGCTGCGAGCGACCCGGTCTTGACCATCATCCTGAAGGCCTGACCGAGCAGGAAGTCGCCGACAAGGACGCTCGCCTGGTTGCCCCAGAGTTTGCGCGCAGCGAGCTTGCCCCGGCGCGTGTCGCTGTCGTCGACGACGTCGTCGTGGAGCAGGGTAGCCGTATGCATGAACTCCACGGCAGCAGCCAGATCGATGTGGCCCCGCCCCGGGTATTGGCAGAGCTTGGCCGAGGCGATGGTCAACATCGGACGCAGGCGCTTTCCACCGGCCTGGATCAGGTGCGCTGCGAGCGCCGGTATGATCTCGACGTCGGACGCCATCTGGTCGAGAATGTACTTGTTGACGGCCTCCATGTCCTCAGACACGAGGTGCAGCATCGGCTCGATGCTGCCGCCCGTCTTTGGCGCATTACCTTCAAATGGCGCTGCAATTCCCAATGCTCTTGACCTCGTTGACTGACGCCCCTGTGATATATGCATACCCAGAGCATGGCAATTTGCGTTACATTGGCGCATCCGCCAATACCTGCATAGAGGCGCAGGCAATCAAATGCGCGAGATCATTCGGACTAACGATCCCGTCGTGCTGAGCTTCGCGGAAGGGTTGCTCAAGGAGGCTGAACTCTACCCGATGATTGCAGATGACAACATCAGCGTGATGGAGGGCTCGATCGGCGCCTTTCCCAAGCGGCTCCTCGTGCACGATGAGGTTTACCGGGAGGCCCGGGACATCCTGATTGAAGCCGGGCTTGGGCAATGGATCCTCGACGCATGAACAGTGGCGTTTACCGCGGTGGGGACGGTGAGACAATTGAACCTACTGTATTCCTTGGCGGAAAGCTGAGGTTGGTGCAGCCGGTCAGCGGCTATCGGGCAGGTTTCGACGCCGTTCTTCTCGCCGCGTCCGTTCCGCTGGCCCCTGGATCGCGCGCAAATGTTCTCGATGCCGGCTCCGGTGTTGGGGCCGTCGGGCTCTCTCTTGCTGTTCGCGTGAGCGACTGCCGCGTGACGCTCGTAGAGCGCGAGCCCGAATTGGCGCGGATGGCGGGCTGGAACATTGCATGCAATGCAGTGGGTGAGCGGTGCCGGGTCGTGGAAGCGGACCTGACGGCGCCGGCGCAGGGGCTGGAGAGCGCCGGCCTCGAGGCGGAGACGCAGGACGTTGTGGTCGCCAACCCGCCATATTTTATATCGGGTTCCAGCCAGCCCGCCCGCGACCCCCTCAGGGCGGCCTCGCACCAGATGGCCGATCGGGAACTGGAGCGCTGGATGCGGTTTGCCGCCCGCATGCTCAAGCCGCATGGGACCTTTGTCATGATCCATAGAACGGAGGCTCTTGCCGCCGTTATCGCCGCCCTGGACGGGCGCTTCGGTGATCTCGCGGTTGTTCCGATCCACTCGCGGGAGGGCGAGCCGGCCAGGCGTTTCCTGCTGAAGGCTCGTAAAGGTAGCCGGGCGCCCTTGCGCCTCATGCCGGGGCTGATCGTGCACGAAGGGCCGGATAATGCCTTCAAGCCCGCCGTCAAAAAGGTCTGCAGCATGGGCGCGGGACTTGATCTCTTCTAAGCGGTCATGCATGCCTCGTGGCCGTGCGCTGCAACTATGAAAGAGGATTGCTGCAACCAATGGGTCTCTTCTCCCGCCGTCCCGTAGTACCCGTAGTCCGGCTGACCGGTGCAATCGGCATGGCGGCACCGCTGCGTCCAGGACTTTCACTCGGCACTGTCGCGAGCGCTTTGCAGAGCGCGTTTACGATGTCGCGTCAGAATAGTGTCGCAATACTGATAAACTCGCCCGGCGGTTCGCCCGTGCAGTCGAGCCTGATTTTCAAACGCATTCGCCAGCTCGCCGATGAACGCAAGAAGAAGGTCTATGTCTTCTGCGAGGACGTCGCGGCCTCAGGCGGCTATTACCTCGCCGTCGCAGGTGACGAGATCTACGCCGATGCTTCCTCCATCGTCGGATCCATAGGCGTCATCACTGCGGGGTTCGGGCTTCATAAGGCGATCGAGCGGCTCGGTATTGAACGCCGCGTCTACACGGCCGGCGAGAGCAAGATGACGCTCGATCCTTTCCAGCCCGAGAAGGAGGACGATGTCGCCCGCCTCAAGGCCATCCAGAAGGCCGTGCACGACGTTTTCATCGGTGTTGTCAAGGACCGTCGGGAGGGGCGCCTCAAAGGTACTGATCAGCAGCTCTTTTCCGGGGCCTTCTGGTCGGCGTTGCAGGCGCAGGAACTGGGGCTCATTGACGGCATATCCGATGTCAGGACGAAAATGCGGGAGTTGCATGGAGAAAAGGTGGTGCTCAGGCTGGTGCCGCATGCCTCCGGCGGCCTGCTCGCACGTCTCCGCAAGCCACCCAGCATCGGCGCCGGTGGAAACTTCGCACTTGCGTCAGCCGACGATCTCGTCTCAGCTCTCGAGGAGCGGGCGTTGTGGGCCCGCTACGGTCTCTGAGGCACTGGTGAGAAGGTCATGCCAACTCTCGTCATAGCTGTAGTAATTGCGGGTGTGGCCGGTGCTTGGGCAGGATACAGGTATGTTTCACGCCGACGGGCGCGCGTGGCCGAAGCCGAAGCCGAGGCAAAGGCGGCGTCCGGTCCGCGCGATCACGGCAATCTCGTCTGGGATGAGAAGTCGCAAAGCTACCGCCCCAAGGGCTGATTCTCAGCGGCTGCGATCCGCACCGGATTGTCCTTGTCCGTTACCAGGTGACGGTGTGGGAATGGGATCGACACGCCGTTTGCCTTGAAGGCATCCCATACGGCAAGATATGCTGCGCCCGATATGTTCGTGACGCCGTTCTCTGGGTCTGCAATCCAGAATCGCAGGACATAGTCGACGCTCGAATCTCCAAACCCCGTGACGTGACAGACGGGCTCCGGCATTTTCAGAACACGATCGAGCTTCAATACGTGTTCGACAGTGATGCGCCTCACATTGTGCGGGTCATCGCCGTAGCTGGTGCCGAATTTGATCTCCAGCCTGACCTGGCGGTTGGAATGCGACCAGTTGACAATCGGCTCGGTAATGAATGTCTCGTTCGGAATCAGGTGCTCGACACCGTCCCGCGTAATCACCGCGACATATCGGGCATGCAGTCGTTCGATCCAGCCGAATTTGTCGCCGAGGGAGATGACGTCGCCGGGCGTGATCGATTTGTCGCCGAGAATAATGAAGCCGCTGATCAGGTTGGAGGCAGTCTTCTGCAGCCCAAATCCAATCCCGAGTCCCAAGGCCCCTGAAAAAACCGTCAGCGCAGTTAGGTCGATGCCAGCAAGGCTGATGGCGACGAGGATCGCCAGGACGACCAGGATCGCCCGAATGAGCTTCGAGATGAGCACTTGGTACACCGGGCTCAACTCGCCAATGCCCCGCAGCCTCCCCTCGAAGAACTCACCGGCCACGCCCGCAAGCCAGATCAGGACAGCGGTCCCGATGATCGCCTTCAGAACCGCAAGCGCGGAGATCCGTACGCTACCGGTCTCCAATGCTGCGCCATCCAGGAGCACCATGATGTCGTCAAGGTAGCCCACCATCCACAGCGCGAACGCCGCCCAGGCCGTGATGGCAATGCCATTGGCCAGGGTGCGGCTGCGAATAACTCGCGAAAGGATGGAAATGGCCGCCCAGGCAGCCGTAAGGTTCGCGGCGAACTGCACGAAGTAGCTGCGGCTCGGCCAGGTCATGTCGCGCATGATCGACGCGATCGCATACAACAGCAGGGCCAGCAGGATCCAGCGCAGTCGCCTGAGCGGGACCACCAGTATCCTCAAGAGCGTGCGTTGGCCTTCGAGCCGCCGCAGCCTCTCCTCGAGAGGTGGTGTCAGGCGCTTGGCGATCAGCGTGGCAACCACGAAGGCCGCAAACACCAGCACAGCCTGATAGAGGGTCCAGACATCCGAAATATTGGCAATGAAGAGCCGGATCTTGTTGAGGACGGGATCCAGAAAAGTCAGGAAGTCTTCCATTCTCTCAATCTGCCACAGGTGCCGCCACCCGTCACGATCCCGCAGTTGCTGCCCGCGTGACATCGGGCCGCGAAGTCGTATAGTGCCCGCCGAGATCCACAAGAGAAGCGGGAGCGCCCCTTGGCCAAACGCAAATCCGCTGCAGGCTCGGCACTGCAGCCGACCAAGTCATTCCAGGACCTGATTCTTACCCTGCAGCAGTTCTGGGGCGATCAGGGCTGCGTGATCTTGCAGCCATATGACATGGAGGTCGGCGCCGGCACATTCCACCCGGCCACGACACTGCGTGCGCTCGGCCCCAATTCTTGGAACGCCGCCTATGTACAACCTTCTCGGCGCCCCAAAGACGGCCGCTATGGCGAGAACCCGAACCGGTTGCAGCACTACTACCAGTTCCAGGTCATCATGAAGCCGTCGCCGCCGGACATCCTGGACCTCTACCTTGCATCGCTCGATGCCATCGGCATCGACACCACCGTCAACGACATCCGCTTCATCGAGGACGACTGGGAGAGCCCGACCCTCGGTGCCTGGGGCCTTGGCTGGGAGGTCTGGTGCAACGGCATGGAGGTGACGCAGTTCACCTACTTCCAGCAGGTTGGCGGCTACGACTGCCGCCCGGTATCGGGCGAGATCACCTACGGCCTCGAACGGCTCGCAATGTACGTGCAGGGCGTTGACCGTGTCTATGATCTCAACTTCAACGGCCGCGAAGATGACCGCAAGCTGACCTACGGCGACGTTTTCCTTCAGGCCGAGAAGGAATATTCGCGCTACAACTTCGAGCATGCCGATACCGATCTGCTCCTTCACCACTTCCGCGATGCCGAGAAGGAGTGTCAGGCGCTGCTAGTAAAGGGTCGGACCGAGGGCGGTCATCTGATGGCGCAGCCGGCCTACGACCAGGCGATCAAGGCGTCCCACATCTTCAATTTGCTCGATGCCCGCGGCGTCATCTCTGTGACCGAGCGCCAGAGCTATATTCTCCGCGTTCGCGACCTCGCCATGGCTTGCTGCGGCGCCTGGCTCGCGACGAAGGCGGGCGGGGCAGCTTAGCCCCGTCGTCCGAAACTCGCGGCCTGGACGGGCTGGCCGAAGCCTCCCACCCGCGGCCTGCGCTGGGCCGTGGCTGGTTTTGTCTTGCCTGCCTCTTCCTTGTGCCGCGCGACTGCTTCCTCCATCGCCTTTTCCATGGCGGCAAGACTGTCGCCTTCGGCTGCTGCCGCCGAGCCGATAGGCCGGCCGTCGGACTTCTCGTCGCCCATGTTGCGCATCAGCACCTGAACGCCTCTCCACGCGAGCGCGAGCACGCCGATCAGCATCACGACAAGCCAGAACGTGCTGATTCCGGAAAACCACGGCCGGTCAGGAGTCGCCGGCAGCTGCCTGAGGCCGGCGATCGCAAGCAGGGCGTTCAATCGCTGCGGCGACATCTTGAGGTAGGATGTGGAGGAGCCGACATAACCGATCCACTCGCCGGTCTGACCATTCTTGTGGTGCAGATACCCGAGGTCGATGTATGTGCCATCCGGCCTTCGAAGTGCCGGAATATCCGGTAAATCCACGACCTTCTGGATGACCTCACTCTTGCCCATGCCGGGGATGGCGACGGGAAATCGCCCCTTGCGCGCCTCGACGCTGGTGCTGGATGCGACCGCGAAGACAAGCGCCAGGATGCCTGCAATGGTAGGGCGCGTACCGGTCGGTTGCCTCATCTCGCCGGTGTGCATGTAGCCGCTCCAAATGCTGTTACACTGCGCCGGATTGTACTTGCGGGGTCTGGATATCGGATTAAGAGGCTTGGTTTCGTTAGTGTTGCTGCGTGCTCGTCGCAGGACGCCTTTCCCCTGACATCGGGGCAGGCAGATGCTAGGACTGACCGGCCAATATGCAGCCGGTATCGGAGAGAACCCATGGACGTGTCGCAACCGCAGATCATCGGGCTCGCGCTGATGGCGATGGTGTTCCTGTTGGCGGGCTGGCTCGCGTTCCGCCGCCAGCCTCGGGCGATAAAGCTCTTTGCCTTGGCCCTTGCAGTCATCGGCCTCGGTTATCTCGCCACGACCCCGGCGCCGACCGAGATCGCGCGGATGGTGCTTGGGCAGAAGATATAGAAACAAGGTTTGGAATTTCCGAAAAGGCAACGCATGTCCGACCTATTGATCGAGATCCTATCCGAGGAAATTCCCGCCCGAATGCAGGAGCGGGGGGCCGAGAGCCTTCGCCGGCTCGTGGTCGAGGGCCTGGCTGCACATGGCCTCGGTCACGGCGACGCGTTGGCATTCGCCACACCGCGACGGCTGACATTGTTCATCGCCGATGTTCCCGCAATGTCGCCCGCTGTTTCAGAGGAACGCAAGGGGCCGCGGGTCGGTGCGCCGGAAAAGGCCGTGCAGGGATTTCTCAAGGCGACGGGGCTTGCCTCCATCGACGATGCTGCCATTGAGAAGGACGAGAAGAAGGGGGACTATTACGTTGCGCGGATCGAACGGCCGGGACGCGCCGCAACCGAGATCGTCGCCGAGGTCGTACCCGATGCCATGCGCAAGCTGCCCTGGCCGAAGTCGATGCGCTGGGGCTCGGGCGACTTCACGTGGGTTCGGCCGATCCATTCCATACTTTGCCTACTGGGTGACAAGGTCGTCGCCTTCGAGGTTGCCGGCATCCGTTCCAGCAACCAGACACGCGGGCACCGCTTTCACGGCAATCAGCTATTCGAAGTCGGGAGCTTCGAGGACTACGGCAAGAAGCTAAAGGCCAGAAAGGTGCTGCTCCCGTCGAGCGAGCGGGCAGCAATGATCGCCGAGCAGGCGCATTCCATCGCAGCTGCCCAGAAGCTTGAGCTTGTCGAGGACGAGGCGCTGCTGGCGGAGACTGCGGGCCTGGCCGAATGGCCGACCGTATTCTGCGGCACCTTCGACAAGGCCTTCCTCGACGTCCCGGCGGAGTGCCTCGTCACCTCCATGAAGGCGCACCAGAAGTGTTTCTCGCTCCGCAATCCGAAGACGGGCAGGCTCGCCAACAAGTTCCTCGGGGTCACCAACCTGATCGCCAAGGATGACGGTGCGCAGATCGTGGCCGGCAACGAGAAGGTGATGCGTGCGCGGCTCTCGGATGCAAAATTTTTCTGGGAGCAGGACCTGAAGCGCCCGCTCGATGAGATGGCACTGGCGCTCGATGGCATCACCTTTCACGAGATGCTCGGCACGCAGCGCGACAGGGTCGAACGGATAGCAGAACTCGCTTTCGAGTTGGCAGGCAAGGTCGATGCCGTTGGAGAGGACGCACGTCGCGCCGCCCAGCTTGCCAAGGCCGACCTCGTCTCCGGTATGGTTGGAGAGTTCCCGGAACTGCAGGGCCTGATGGGGCGCTACTATGCGGAAGCGGTAGGCACGAAACCCGCCATCGCGCGCGCGATCGAGTTGCACTACAAGCCAAGAGGGCCTACCGACCGGGTCCCGCTCGTCGAAAATGGCGACGCCGTTGCCGTAGCGGTAGCTCTCGCCGACAAGATCGATACGCTCGTCGGCTTCTGGGCCATCGACGAGAAGCCAACAGGCTCTGGCGATCCCTACCAGCTCCGTCGTGCCGCGCTCGGCATAATCCGGATCCTCCTGGAGAACGACCTGCGCGTGCCCCTCCGGCCTGTGCTCACCAGCGCGCTTCGCCGCATTCGCATCGGCTCGCTCGAGAACGAGGAACGCCTGAAGCAGGCGCAAGAGCTTGGCGTTGGCCGCGTTGCGCTCATCCCCGAAGGTGAATTCGTCACCAAGGAGGGCGAACCGGATACCGTCACGATCGGCGGCGAGACGATGCTCACAGCCACGGGCAAGGTCCACGCCATAGTGAACGACCTCCTCGACTTCTTCGCCGAACGCCTCAAGGTCCATCTGCGCGATACCGGCGCGCGACACGATCTTATCGACGCCGTCTTCTCTCTCGGCGAGCAGGACGACATGGCGCTCCTCGTTCGTCGGGTCGAGGCGCTGACGGACTTTCTGGCGACAGAGGACGGTGCAAACCTGCTTGCCGGCGTCAGGCGTGCCTCGAACATTCTCACCATCGAGGAGCGCAAGGACAAGGTGGACTACGACGGCAAGTATGACCTTGCCCTCCTGGCGCTCAAGGAGGAAGCAGCTCTCGCGGCTGCCATCGAGGCGGCAAAGCAGGACACCGTCGCAGCCATCAATGTCGAGAACTTCCGGGGTGCGATGAACGCACTTTCTGATTTGCGCGCGCCGGTCGATGCGTTCTTCGACAAGGTGACCGTCAACGCCGAGGACGGCAAGGTGCGGGAGAACCGCCTGCGCCTGCTCTCGCAGATACGAGCGGCAACCCTCACTGTCGCCGATTTCTCCAAGATCGCGGGCTAGCGTCCGGGTTCGGCTGATTGGGCCAAAGTGCGCGTACTCTTGCCGGTCGATGGCGTTGACGCCCCCTTCCTTAATGGCCGGTGCCGGTCTACTCTCACAAAAAAACCAGAGAGCAGGCTCCGGAAGGATGGCCTGGAGGAGGAAATGCTATGCTGTCGAGAGAGGACAATGATCTGTTGTGCCGGGTCGGCCCTGGCACGCCCATGGGCCGGTTGATGCGCCGCTACTGGATCCCGGTTCTTTTCACCAGTCAGCTCGAGAAGCCCGATTGCCCTCCCGTCCGCGTCAAGATCCTCGGCGAGAATCTCGTTGCCTTTCGTGACACTGAAGGACGCGTGGGCCTCATCGACGAGGCATGCCCCCATCGCACTGCATCCATGTTCTTCGGGCGCAACGAGGAAGGCGGACTGCGCTGCGTCTATCATGGCATCAAGTTCGACGTCGCCGGCAACTGCACTGACATTCCCTGTCTGCCCCCCGATACGGAGCCAGCCCGGCTCTCCGCGATCAAGCAGCAGATGCGCATCAAGTCTTATCCCTGCATCGAGCGCGGCGACTTGGTCTGGGCCTACATGGGGCCGGCCGAACTGAAGCCGGAGTTTCCCGATCTCGAGTGGGTGGGCGTGCCGAAGGCCAATCGTTTCGTCACGCGTCATATCCAGCAGTGCAATTGGCTGCAGGGCCTCGACGGTGGCTTCGACTCGAGCCACCTGACCTTCCTGCATTCCGGCCAAGTCGACCTCCGTCGCGGCAACACCGATCAGCATCGCCGCATCGTGCCCTCGTATTACGAAGTACTGCCGATGGACTTCGGCTTCGTCTGCGCCGGCGGCCGCGACATCGGCGGAGGCAACATCACCTGGCATGCAGACGTCATGCTGATGCCCTTCCACAAGATAATTCCGTCCGTGCCCCGTGGTGCCCATGTCTGGGCGCCGATCGATGACGAGAACACGATGCTCTATTCGATCAACTTCAAGACTGAAGGCCCGTTGACAGCCGAGGAGATGGAGAGGGAATACGAGTGGCGCGGTATCCATACGGAGAATCTACCGGGCTCCGACTACGCCATCCAGGGCAAGCATAACGACTATCTGATCGACCGCGAGTTGCAGGCGAGTGGCCGCTCGTTCACCGGCATAAGGGGTCTTGGCGCTCAGGACTGCGGAATGCAGGAAAGCATGGGTGCCATCGCAGATCGCACAAAGGAGCATCTTCTCGTCTGCGATGCCGCCGTCGTGAAGATTCGCCGTCTCCTCCTGCAGACGGTCCGCGACCACGAGGCCGGGAAGCCGCCGCCAGGTCTCGATCCACAAAGTTACCGCGTTCGCTCGTTGCGCTTCGAGGCGCCGTCATCGGTCGCTTTCGCGGACGCCGTCGAGGGGCAGATCCGGATAGACAAGGTCGCCGCGGAATAGTGTCGTTTCCCGCTCCGGAAGAACTCGACCGCGTTCCTCTGGAAAAGCGCCCGCGCGGTCGTTGCACGCTAGCAAAGGAAGCCCGCCCATGAATGGCGCCGATCTCGTCGCACAAATCCTGAAACGCGAAGGCACGGAGTTCCTGTCCTGCTATCCGCGCAATCCCTTGATCGATGCCGCCGCTCGGATCGACATCCGCCCGATCCTGTGTCGCCAGGAGCGTGTCGGTGTTGGCCTTGCGGATGGCTTCTCGCGCATACGCCGCGGGCGACAGAACGGCGTCTTCGCCGCCCAGCAGGGCCCCGGCATCGAGAACGCATTCGCCGGCATTGCCCAGGCGTACACGGAAAATGTTCCCCTTCTGATCATCCCGGCCGGTTACTCGACGAGACGTCAATATACCCGCCCGACATTTCGCGCAGCCGAAGTGCTGAAGCCCGTCACCAAGTGGTCCGCCATGGCGCATACGGTTGGCGAAATCCCTGACCTCATGCGACGCGCCTACCAGGCCATGCGCTCCGGCAAGCCCGGCCCCGTCGTTGTCGAGATCCCGGACGAGGTGTTCGCCGCACCGTTTGAGGGTACGCTTGACTACGAGCCCGTCGCATTGCTGCGCTCGGCGCCTGATCCAGAGGCCGTCAAGAAAGCGGCGAAGGCCCTGCTCACTGCAAAGTGTCCGGTAATCTGGGCTGGTCAGGGTGTGCTCTATGCCGATGCTGGTGACAGGCTCGCTGCGCTTGCCGACCTTGTCCCAGCCCCCGTGGTCTGCACCAATCCGGGCAAGAGCGCCCTGCCGGACGCCCATCCGCTCGCGCTCGGGGCCTCGACGCGTATGCAGCCAAAAATGTACTCGGCTTTCCTGTCGCGCGCCGACCTCGTGTTTGCCATCGGCTCGAGCCTTACGAAGACGTCGTTCGGTCCTGCCATGCCCCCGGGCAAGCGTATCATTCATTCGACCAACGAGGCCGACGACATCAACAAGGATTTCCGTGTCGAGTTGGGTCTCGTCGGCGACGCGGGGCTCGTGATCGACGCGTTGATCGCAGAGGTCGAGCGCCAGCGGGCCGGCGGCGCCGCCAAGGCCCGCGCCGCCCTGGTCGAAGAAATCGCCGCGATGAAGAAGGAATGGTTCGCGGAGTGGCAGGACCACTTCGACTCCGACGAGGTGCCGATAAACCAGTACAGGGTCATTCGCGACCTGATGCGCACCGTCGACGTCGCCAACACCATCGTCACGCACGACTCCGGGAGCCCCCGCAAACAGCTATTGCCGTTCTGGCAGACCGAGACATCGGGCTCCTACATGGGCTGGGGAAAATCGACGCAGCTCGGTTACGGACTGGGCATCACCATGGGCGCAAAGCTCGCGGCTCCCGACCGGCACTGCATCAACATCATGGGTGATTGCGCCATCGGCATGACGGGCATGGATCTGGAGACGGCGTCGCGCAACGGCATTGCGATTACCACGATCGTATTCAACAACGGTGTCATGGCCGCCGAGCGTCACGTGATGGAGACATCGACCGCCAAGTACAACGCGATCAATGTCGGCGGCAACTACGCCAGGCTTGCCGAAAGCTTGAACGTCGCTTCGCGCCGGGTCGAGAAGCCGGAAGGCATCGTACCCGCCATCAAGGAGGCGATGGCGACCAACGAAAGCGGCGCTCCCTTTTTGATCGAGGTGATGGCGAAGGAAGGCTACGACTTCTCGGACTATCCGTACTAGGACGGACAACAAGAAAAAGACTGCGAACCGGAGGAAACAAGGAGACAGAAATGGCACATTCAAATGCAGGCAAGGCGCAGATGGCAGCGGGGGCTGCCATTGTGGTTGCCCTCTCGTCCGCAATTCCGGCAATGGCCGAGGACCCGTTCTACAAGGGCAAGACGATGACCATCATCGTCTCCACAGGAAGCGCCGGTAGCTACGGCGACCTGGCGCGGACGTTCAAGCGGCATATGGTGAAATTCATCCCCGGCGAGCCGACAATCGTCGTCAAGGCCATGCCGGGCGCCGGCAACGTTCTCGCGACCAACTACCTCTACAATATTGCACCGAAAGACGGCACGACGATTGGAACCGTGAACAATTCAATCCCGCTGCACCAGGTCATCGATGGGCTGGGCGTGCGGTACGATGCCTCGAAGTTCAACTGGCTCGGCTCAACCGGCAACTACAACTCGGTGACGTATACCTGGCATGCGACGCCGGTGAAGACCATCGAGGATGCGATGAAGAATGAGATCGTCATCGGTGGCACCGGTCCGGCCTCGTCGATCGTGATCTACCCTACCGTCATGAACAAGGTCCTTGGCACTAAGTTCAAGATCCTTGTCG
>JBJOGJ010000011.1:0-31112 GCA_046048295.1 Pseudomonadota bacterium
CAACCGCGACGACGTCAAGGTCGGCGTCATCACCTACCGGCTCGCGGCGCACGCGGCGGATCTCGCCAAGGGCCATCCGGCAGCCCAGCTTCGCGACGATGCGGTCTCGCGCGCCCGCTTCGACTTCCGCTGGGAGGATCAGTTCAACCTCGGCCTCGACCCGGATACCGCACAGCACTTCCACGACGAGACGCTGCCCAAGGACGCCCACAAGGTTGCACACTTCTGCTCCATGTGCGGTCCGAAGTTCTGCTCCATGAAGATCACGCAGGACGTCCGCGACTACGCCGCCACGCTGAACGACAAGGAGCAGGGCATGGCGCAGATGGCGCAGAAGTTCCAGGATCTCGGCGGCAACCTCTACATCGACGCCAAGACGGCGGAGAAGGAAGCCGTCAAGAAGTCCAACGAAGGGCTGGGTTAGCTTTCGCAAGACCGGGAGAGCCCAGGCTCTCCCGGAACACCAAGGTTCGGTTTGTTAAGTTTGTTTCTCAATCGGCCGTAAACACCACTGTGATAATCCGCAAACACCGGATTATCGCTGCGTGGAGGCCGGAATGCTGGGAAATGCCAAATACATTGCAGTTCTGCTTGCCTTCATCGGCAGCGCCATCGGCTATGTGTATGCCGGCTCCGAGGTCCAGACCGTTCACGTAAGCGGCAAGCACACGGCAGATGGCAGTGACCGCAAGGGCCGGACAACCACCCGCCTCGTCATCGAGACGGACAAGGGCAACCTCCCTATCCTGAAGTTCCCGGTTATCGGCTATACTTTCGGTGCCGATGAGATCTACGACAGCATCTCCCCTGGTCAGTCACTCCAGGTTCGCGTCGGCCAGTGGCCGCCGCAATTCATGAGCTCACATGCAAAGCCGCACATCTTGGCGGTCTATTGAACCGGCGGCCCAATTGTTTTTCCACTGGATGTCGGCAGGTTCCTCTAGCGCATAACGCCCTGCCAGTTCTGAAGACGAGCCAAAGGCCTGTATTCCGCTTTCAGGATCAGTTTTTCTGGTCTGCAGGAGAATGCAGGGGCCACTACTCTGACTTGGTCGGCCAGCGGTAGAGAAACGTTGCGAAGAACAGGGAGGCGTAGACGAGCACGGCGGATGCCCAGCCGGTTTAGATGCCGATGCGGTTGCCATCGAAGGTTGGAAGGGTGATGCCGGCCACGGCCAGTATGTCGTGGGCTGGCAGCGGCAGGACCGGATTGTTCAGCTGCTTGATGCCGGTGACGGTCTTCTCCAGGGTGCCCCAGGCTTCGATCAGGCCGAGGATGCGTGTCTCGATCCCGGACATCGAGGCGCCGAGGAAGATGAAGCCACTGGTGAGAAGAGCGAAGGCAATCAGCCTGATGAAGATCGGGGCCGAGCGGAGGAAGAAATAGAGGCCGGCGATATAGGCCGAGACGATGCCGAAGAATATCGAGAACAGGGTGGAGACGGCCTCGTTTGCCAGGAAACTCAGCTCGAGAATTTCTGCTTCCGTCATGATTGGCGCCCCCTCCCGAAGCCGATCTCATCAATTCATCCACCAGATCCCCGCATTGAGCGTCGACGCATACGACACCCACGCCAGATAAGGCAGCAGCAGCCACGCCGCCCATCGCTGCACGCGCCATGCATAGGCGATGGTTGTGGCAATCGCAATCGCCAGCAGCACGATGATCGCGAGCGCCAGCCCCACCTGATGCAGCGTGAAGAACACCGGTGACCACGATGCATTGAGCACCAATTGCACGAAGAACGCGGTTATGGCTGCGGTGCGTGACGGTCCCGGTGCCGCGCGGTCCCACAGAAGCCAGAGCGAGACGCCCATCATCGCGTAGAGGATGTTCCAGACGACCGGAAACACCCAGCTTGGCGGCGTCCATGATGGCTTGATGAGCCCTGCATACCATGTCGGGATTTCGGGCGCCGTGAAGAAGCCACCGGCCGCACCGACACCGAGGCAGAGTACGAGGCAGGCAAACAGGCGAACAAGCGAGCGGCCCGACATTGGCAAACTCCCAAAATGGAACATTCCATCACACTAGCACAACGCGAGCGAACAGGCCCAAAGGTTCATAAGCATTTGTACGGACCACCAGGAGAAACCTCGGCTTAACGCAGCTTTGCTAGCGTCCAGCCAACGTAGCAGATCAGGGAGCAGCGTCGCGCCATGCAGATCGAGACCGATGGAAACGTCACCCGGCTGATTCAGAAGCCGTGGTTTGCGTGGCTCGTGTGTGGCGGCATCGTCGTGGCATCCGGCGTTGGTTATCTGTGGCTCGCAGCGGTCCTGCCGACCAGGCCCGCCCTCGTTCAGGGCATCATGCAGCCTGTCATGTGGGCGGCGCTCGCGTCGGTCGGTGCCGGCATCCTGGGGCTGCTCATCTCCCGCACGACGACCTATACCTTCGACCGCGCCACGAAGACCCTGACGCGCACCTCGAAGGCCGTCATCGGCGGCCGCACCGATCTCATTCCATATGACAAGATCCTCGCTGCAACGCTCGTTGAGGTCGAAGGCTCGAACATCACGATGCCGCTTGCCTATCACGTTGTCCTCAACCTCAGCAGCGGCGACCGGCACTACGTCGCCGACCGCTCCGATCGCGGTTATGACCCTGTGACGGCCAACGCGATGATTGCCGCGATCAAGGCGGCGCTGCGCGGCTCGGCCGGTCCGCAGCGCATGATGCCACGCCGTCGCGCTGCCTAAACCCTGAACGTCCCTCGTTTCCGCCCTTGCCCGACATCGAGGAACAGCTCGTCCAGCGGGATCTTCTTCTTGATGAGCCCCTGGTCGTAGGAATAGTCGATCAGCGCCTGCATGTTCTTGCAGTTCGCCTCCGTCAGCCCGTACTGCCACGGGTCCGGCCCCAGTATGCGCTCCTGCTCCTCCCACGCCTCGGAATACCATACGATCGGCGCGACGCGCGGGTTGAACATCCGCTTCATGCCGAGCGCCTTGGCGTTGTCGAACGCCTTGTAGAGCTCGATCGGTATCCACGGATGCCGCTCGACCATCGGTGTGCGCATCGCCATGACGTGCATGATCGGGAAGATGCCCGTCTTCTCGAAGTAGCGGATTTCTTCGGCCTTGTTGTCCTCGAACAGCCGCCCGACATTGGGATCGCCCTCGACCCAGGGATCGATGAACTCCGGATGCATCACCGCGTCCAACTCGCCGGTCACCAGCATCTTCTCGATGGATTTGTCATCGGGCAGCGTCGTGAGCCTCAGGCCCTCCGGCGGTGTGAATTCCACGTCCTCGTCGAGGTCGGCGTACCAGTCGATGGACTTGAGCGGCACGCCATATTCGCTTTCGAGGATGCCCTTGATCCAGACGATCGCCGTCACCTGGTACGACTTCACGCCGACCTTCTTGCCGATCAGGTCCTTCGGCTCCCTGATGCCGGCGTTCTTGTTCACGAACACGAAACCATGCCGGAAGCGCCGGTGCAGAAATACCGGGATCGCCTCGACCGGCCAGCCGTTGTCCTTGGCGAGCAGGAATGAGGAGGCGGAGAGTTCCGCAACATCGAAGTGGCCGTTCCTCAGGAATCGCCAATGCCGCGTCGTCGAATCCATGTTTGTGAGGTGCGTCAGCTCGATGCCATCCGGCTTCACCTTGCCATCCAGGATCGGGCGGATGATCTCGTAATCGCCCGTGGCAAGCGTAAGTGGAATATCTTTCGGCATGGCGGCTCCGGAATTTTCGCGGCTTCGATGGATCGCGCGGCATACTGGCGTCGTGGGACGGGAAGTCAAGTGCGCTGCCTTTCACCTGCGGCTGCAACGAGCCCTTAAGCCGGCTGCGGTAATGTTTGCCAAAAACCGGCAGTGGGTGGCGTATGAATATCAAAGCGAGTGTTGCTGCAACTGTTGCCGCGGTGGCATTGTCGTTAGGTATGGCCGGCTGCAAAATCCACGCGGCATCCGAGCCGGTTGATTTCATCAAATCCTGCCAGCAGAGCCTGAATGCGGTTGCTGATTGGGCGCGGATCGCCGCAGAGCGCCGTGGACGCGAGTTTTCCGGCACGATGGATTGGCTCATCGCGGAAAAAATCGCGTCGACCTGCCAGTGTGCGAACGACGAACTGAAGGCCAATCTTGCCGACCATGAGTGGTCGATGGCGGGGCAACTCGTGGGGATACAGGCTCGTGCCCGGATCATGATGACCCATGCAGGACGCAACAGAAAGGCTGCCGACTGGGGTGACTTTCAGCGCGAGTACATGATGCTTGTTGCCCGGTCCGGTGGCTCTCCAGAGGCCGTCGAGGTCGTGACGCAGAAGGTCAAGCGTGCACTGAACAGCTGCAGGCGCGGGTAGCCCGTTGCCTTCTGAAGCTGTTCGTAAAGCATGAAGGGCGACAGCAATCCGTCGCCCTCGACTTGTGCAACAACGCTACTTCGCGCACTCGACGCGGCCGGGCGTCGACTTCGGGCCTTCCCACCAGATGTTGCACTTCATGCCCGCCTTGACCGCCTTGGCCTTTGCTTCCTTGTCGCCGACTTTCACCTTCGTGTAGCCGTTGCGCATCCGGGCCTTGTAGGGCTTATCCTTGCCGTCGACCTTGAACTGGAACCGGCCCTTCTTGCCGGTCTCTGTGACGACGCCTGTGACCTTGATCCAGTTGACTTTGCGCAACTTGGAGTTCGGGTTGGCGAGGATCGAGGCGTAGCGCTCGTAGAGCTTCTTCGGCGTCTTGGACAGCCGCTCGATCAGCTTGTCGACCTGTTCGCCGCTCTTCGGGCTGACGTCCATGTTGACGCGCTTTGCCTCCGCCAGATAGTCGGGATCCTTGTGCGCCGCCATGAAGGCCTCGCGCAGGATCTTGACCCTGTCGGCTGGAATGTTCGGTGGACCGGCGAAAGGGCGCGCCATGAAGAATGGCGTCTCGATCAGGTTGATGAGTGCGCGGTCCTCCTCGCTGTTGACGAGTTCCTGCGCCGTCGGGACGTCCGGAAATTCGGGTAGCCGCTTGTCGGTGGCGAACTGCAGCAGGAAGACGACAGGCGAGTCCTTCTCGAGCCAGCCGGGCCGCGATGTCTTCACCGACGAGATGCCGACCATGCGCGCGTCCATCTCCTTGCGGTCTACCGCTAGATAGAGCGTGTTGCCGCCCGGATAGCCGCGCACTACCTGAGCGTTGATGTTGTACACGTTGCGAAGGATGAGCGGCACGTCATGGCCGTCGCTCCCTGGCGCTGTCGCCGCAAAATTCACTTCCTTCTTGGTCTTCTGCAGTTCTCGGAAGCTCTTTATATCAACATCCTTGCGGATGGCGAGCATGTAGGCCTCGCCATCGTAGCTCGACGATGTGCCAAGCCAGGTCATCTTAATAGGATCGTAGCGCACCTGCTTTGATTCGCCAGAGAACGCGAGCAGCGGTGCGCCGCGACTAAAGGTGCCGAACTCCGTCCCATCCTTGGGGGCAATGTTGTAAAGATAGTTGATGAGCGTCAGGCCGCCGGCACCCGGCATGTTCTGCACTGCTACCGAGGGATTGCCCGGGATGTGCTTGCCGATGTGGCGGGCGAGCTGGCGGCCGTACCTGTCGTATCCTCCACCTGCGCCGTAACCGATCAAGACGCGGACGGTTTTGCCCTTGTAGAAGTCTTCCGCATGGCCGGCCGGAATGTTCGTCGTTGCAGCAAATGTTGCGGCAACAGCGATCGCCATCGCAGTTCTCACAGTCGTCGTCATTTTCATCCTCCCGATAGAAGCGCAGAGCAGCCTCTCATGGGCCGTTCCCCTGCACACGTCGGGAATCCTAACGACAACGTTCGATCCAAGAAAGTGGATCAGCCCGCGATATTGCAATATCCGGCCTCATTGCGGTCAGGACGTAAGTCTGATGGGATAGGGAAAAATATGTTGTTTTCGGCGTAGGGTCGGATCATGCACCCGACATGCCGCACCGCACTGCGAGCCGTTCAATATCCAGCGTGTGGCGTACGGACTATCGCCCTTCGCGCCACCAGGCCAACGTCATCAGGAACAGCAGCGCTGCAAGCGCCAGTAGGCCTGTGAACATTTGCGTCAGCTTTACGCCGCGCGTCACTTCGGCGTTGCGGTCCTTCAGCCCCATCCAGCCGGTGCCCGACAGCACCTTGGCAGAGGACAGCATCGTGATGCGCGGCAGCGTTACCGTTTCCGGTGCTGCGGTCGCCGTGCGGGTCCAGTAGACGCCCGCGCCGGTTGCCTCGGCGAGCGCCTGCATCCTGGTGTCCGTTGCGGTTACCTCCGACATCTCGCGCGGGTCGGCGATGCCCGCATGTGCGACGGCGGTCAGCGGCCCGGTCGTCGCCTCGGTCTGCATCTTGTAGAGCCCCGGCTCCTTCACATCGAGCACGATGCGCCAGAGGCCTGGGCCGGCCTGCTCGAGGTTGACTTCGGAAACGCGGCCGCCGGGCTCGGATACGGTTACCCGATCGACGCGGTCCTCCATCGATCGGCGCTCGATGGTGAGCTTCAGCCCTCTGGCCGATGCCGTCAGGCGCTCTTCCTCGAGGTCGGGCTCCTTCATCAGCCAATGTGCGAGGCGGCGAAGAAGATCCGTGTGCGGCCCGCCGCCGTCGAAGCCTCGTGCCCAGAGCCAGGCGTGGTCGGACGTCAGCAGCGCGACGCGGCCCTTGCCCTTGCGGTCGAGGATCAGGAGCGGCTTTTCCTGTGCTCCCTTCATGATCGTGCGCCCGCGTTCGGGGATCACGTCCACCTGGCGGAACCAGCGGCCCCACGTGGAGTCGGACGTCTTGGCGCCGGGCAGCTCGCGCGTCACGGGATGCTTCATGCCCTGGTCGGTAAGGTTGGCCTTGAACGGCTCGGTCATCACCCGGCCCGAGGGCAGCGCCGGCAGCACGGGAAGGATCGGCGTGCGCACGAGGCTGCGCGGGCCGGCATAGTCGTCTCCCGCAGCGATCAGCAGCGCGCCGCCGTGCTGGCTCACATAGCGGTTGATGTTGTCGTAGTAGAGCAGCTGCAGGATACCGCGATGCTGGTAGCGGTCGAAGATGATCAGGTCGAACTCGCGGATCTTCTGCTCGAACAGTTCGCGGGTAGGAAAGGCAATCAGCGAGAGCTGGTTGATCGGAGTCATGTCCTGCTTCTCGGGCGGCCGCAGAATCGTGAAGTGCACGAGGTCGACGGCTGCGTCGGATTTCAGGAGGTTGCGCCAGGTGCGCTCGCCGGCGTGCGGTTCGCCCGAGACGAGAAGCACGCGCAGGTTTTCGCGCACGCCTTCCGCAGCTACGACGACGCGGTTGTTGGCTGTCGTCAGTTCGCCTTCGGTGGCTTCGAGTTCGACCTCGAGGATGTTGAGCCCGGCATGGGGAAACGGCATCGCGATGCGCAGGCGCTGATCGATGGTGGCGGTGCGGATCTGGTCGGCCGAGTCCTGACGGCGGATGCGCAGTGTCACTTCGCGCCCAGCGGAGCCGGAGCGGCCTGCCTCGCGCACGGCGATCTCGATTTCACGGGTCTGCCCGACGATGCCGAACTTGGGTGCGCTGATGATTTCGATGCGGCGGTCGAATTCGCCCGGGCGGCCGGTCAACAAGGTGTGCACGGGGGCATCGAAACCGAGCGCTGCCGCCGACGCCGGTACGTCGTGGATCTGCCCATCCGTCACCATGATGACGCCGGCGAGCCGGTCAGGCGGTACGTTGGCCAGGGCCTGGTTGAGGTCGGTGAACAGGTTGGTTCCCGGTGTGGCGCTCTGCTCGGGTCGGGCGGCGGTGACCCATACCACCTCGAGTCCGTTGATCTCCTTCAGCTTCGCCTCGAGTTCGGTGCGGATGGCGGCTGCCTGTGCCGGTCGGCCGGCGAGCGTCTGGCTCGTGCTTTCGTCCAGCACGACGATGGCGATGTTTCCGAGGCTCTCGCGTTCCTCCTGCCGCAGCGTCGGATTTGCGAGGGCAAGCAGCAGCGCACCGAGTGCCGTTGCGCGCAGGATCGCGCCCGGCGAGCGCCGGTAGAGCAGCACCACAGCGAGCAGCACCGCCAGCACCGCCGCCGCCCAGAACAGCGGTATCGGGATCATCGGGGCAAAATCTACTGACCAGTGTGACATTGGTTCTTCCTACTGGCCGAGGCGCTCCAGAAGCGCGGGTATGTGGACCTGATCCGCCTTGTAATTGCCGGTGAGTGCATACATGGCGATGTTGATGCCGACTCGGAACGACATCTCGCGCTGGGAGGCGCCGCCGGGAACGGTCGGGTACATCGGGCGGTTGGTCTCGTCGAGCGCCCAGGCGGCGGCCAGGTCGTTGGAGGTGACGAGAATAGTGCTCACGCCATCGGCGCGCCGGGCCTGGCGCCCATCGCCCGTACCGGCGGTGGCGGCCTCGACCCAGAGCTGGCCGCCGTCCCAGCGGCCGGGAAACGCCGTCAGCAGGTAGAACGACTTGGTGAGCACATGTCCTTCCGGTATGGGCTCGAGGCGCGGAATATCGAGCTTGCCGAGCAGGCGCTGCAGGGGCGTGCCCTCACCGGCCTCGACGCCGAAGGTATTGGCGCCACCCTGTCCGAAGTCGCGCGTGTCGAAGATGATCATACCGCCCTGGCGCATGTAGGCATCCACCTTGGCAAGGGTCTTGGCGTCGAGTGTGGTCGCCGTCGCCGGTACCGGCCAGTAGAGCACCGGGAAGAACGCGATCTCGTCGCGCTCGATCTCGACGGGCATGGGGTCGCCCGGTTCGATCGCCGTGCGGGCATTGAGGACCTTGGCGAGGCCCGATAGCCCGGCGCGAGAGGTCTCGTCGATGCGCTGGTCGCCGGAGAGCACGTAGCCGAAGGTCACCTTGCTGGTCGCCTGGACGGCGCGTGCAATGTCGAGTTCCGCGCTATTCGCGTTGGCTGTCGATTGCGCGTGTGCGGTGTGCGATGCCATGACGGCTATCAATCCAAGCAGCGGTACGGCGAGCACGGCGGCGAGGGTGGCGGCCCGTGCGGCGGCGCGGCGGGTGAACAGCGCACCGAGGCTGCCGGCCTGCAGCAAGAGTACCGCAACGATGTCCGTGAACAGCAACGCTAGCGCAACGGCGAACAGCGTCGGCTTGAGCGGCGTCGACACTTGGCTCTGATAGGCGCGGCGCTCGGCGCCGGCAGGCAATGCGGGTAGTGGTTTCAAGATCGTCTTCTGGTTGGCGACGTTGAGGGCGCGTGGCGCGGATTTCGGGCCGTAGTAGCCAGGCGGATGGTCGAGGCCCGGCGTGGTTTTCGTGAAGGCGGATGCAGCGATCGGCCGTGCGGTTGGAGGCGGTGTCCTAAGCGTTCCGAAGCCGTCGAGAACTTGCACCGGGGTGAGCACGTTCTTCTCGTTGCCGGATGCCATCGCCGGCGCACCGTCAGCTGCACTTTCGACGGCTTCGCCAGAGCCGCCGAGGCGGCCGAGCGTCGAAAGACGCCGCAACATCTCGACGAATAGTCCCGATAGCGGCAGGTTCGACCATTCCGCATTGGCGGTGATGTGGAACAGGACGAGTTGACCGTTTTCGCGTGCTGCCGCAGTGACGAGCGGCGTGCCGTCGGTCAGCCGGGCCCAGACCTTTGCATCTGTTCCCATGCGTGCAGGGTCGGCGAGAACCTGGCGATTGATCGTGACGTCCGGCGTCACGGGAAGCCCTGCGAACGGGCTGTCGTCTGGCAGCGGCGCGAGCGGCTGCGGCGTCGACCAGGACAGTGCGCCGCCGAGTGCGCGGCCACCGAGCCGTAGCGGCACCGGCAACAGATTGTCGCCGCCCTTTTCCAGGCGGGGACCGGCGAAGCGCACGAGCACGCCGCCCTTCTCCACCCACTTGCCCAGGCGCTCGGCGACGTCGTCCGTCAGGGTGCCGACGTCGGCCATTATGATCACGGTTGAATTCTGGTTGAGTGCGGTGTCGATGTTCTCGACGATGTTGGCGCTGTTCGGTTCTACCACCTCGGCGAATGGTCTTATCGCCCGGGCGATGTAGTACAGCGGTCCGAGCAGCGGCTGCGCCTGTTCCTGGCTGGCGCCGCCGATGATGGCAATGCGCTGCCAGCGGGAGCGTGCGTCGATCAGGTGTACGCTGCCTGCGGAAGGATTGGCCGACACGGCAATCCGGAACACCTGGTTGCGGAGTTCGAGCGGCAGCTCGAATGCCGTCCTGGTGGAGGTGGCGCCAGCGGCGAAATCGAACCGTGCCTCGCCCAGTCGCTGGCCGCGCTGGGAGTAGGCATGCAGGAAGCCGCCCCGCTCGACGCCGCCCGGCCGGGTTACGATGGCTTCGAGCCGTCCCGCCTTGCCGAGGTCGGCTGCGACGGCGAGCGGTTCTTCGCCGCGGCCAGCTTCCACCACGGTGACGCCTGCATCGGCGAGCTTCGCCATCCGGTCCAGAACCGGTTGCACGTCAGCCTCGTGCATCAGCCCGTCGGTCAGCCAGACGAGTGAGATGCCGGTGCGGCCCGCAACGGCCTTCTCCACGGCACCAAGGGCGGCGAGGCGGTCCGGGGCGTAGGGTTGAGGCTGGATCGCGGCGGCCGTGGATGCAGCATCGTTCGGCGCTTCGACCCGGGCAACCGGCGTCCGGCTGGTCAATGCCGTCGGAGCGACGACGACGCTGCGTGACGTGCTCTGGGCCTCAGCGATGAGGCGGTCCAGCATGGTCGTGCGATTGGACCAGCCGCTCGCAGCTGCCCAGGTATTGTCGACGACCAGCACCATCGGGCCCTTGCCGGCGACACCGCCGGCGCGGTTCGGATTGAGGACGGGGTCGGCCAGCGCCAGGATCACGAGACCGGCGGCGAGCAGGCGGATCAGCATCAGCCACCAGGGTGTCTTGGCGGGCTGCTTCTCCTCGTTCTCCAGGCCAGCCAGGATGCGGGTCGGGGGAAAGATCACCTGCTTCGGGCGCGGCGGCACGGTGCGCAGCAGCCAGTAAATGATCGGCAGCGCGAGCAGGCCCGTCAGCAGCCATGGACTGAGGAATGCGAGGGGGCCAAGGCTCATGACTGTGCTCCCTCGGGCATGAAACGATATCCCTGGCCGCCACTGCCGATACGCATGATGATCGACAGGAGCGGCTCGGCCGCGGACCGGTCGGTGTGGTGGACGAGCAGTGACCAGCCAAGGCGGCGTACCATGGATTGCAGGGCGTCCCTGTGTGCGGCGAGCCTGTCCTGGTAGCGTTGGCGCAGGGACTCGGCGCGATCCGCGATCCAGTGGAGATTGTCTTCAAGCCCGACGAACTCGGTGCGCCCGGTGTAGGGCAGCGTTTCCTCGGCGGGGTCCATCACCTGGATCAGGTGTCCGGATATTCCCGTCGATGCCAACCGCTCGATGCGTTCGGCGATCTTCTCGACCGGGTCGAGGAAGTCGCTGATGAGGATCGCACCCGAGTAGCGCGGCAGATGCTCTGGCGGTGGCAGGCTCGACTGCAGAATGGTGTCGTGGAAGTGGGTGACGATCGACTCCGCCAGCCGCGTTGTCGCCTTGCGGCTTGCCATCGGTCGTGTCAGTCCCATCAGCGCGATACGCTCGCCGCCGCGTACGAGGAGGTCGGCCAGCGCAAGCGTGAGCACGATGGCGCGGTCGCGCTTGGTTGTCTCGGACAGGTGACTGCGGAAGTCCATCGATTCCGACAGATCTGGCCAGAGCCACAGCGTATGCGCCGCCTCCCACTCGCGTTCGCGTACATAGATATGATCGGAGCTGGCGGAGCGCCGCCAGTCAATCGCTGTCGAAGGATCTGTCTGCTCGTATTGGCGAAACTGCCAGAACGTTTCGCCGGGTCCGGCCCGCCGCCGTCCATGCAGCCCATGCGCAACGGTATTGGAGATGCGCGTCGCCTCGAGCAGCAGCTCGGGAAGGCGGCTCGCGACGTCGTAGGCCTCGCCTTCGAGTGCGAAGACCTCGGCGCTGCGATCCCTGTTGCGGCCGGACAGCGGCCAACCGGTACCTGCCACGCGGAACTACTCCACCTTCTGGACCAGCTCTTCGATGACGCTCGCCACGTCTCTTCCTTCGGTGCGTGCGGCGAACGACAGAGCCATTCGGTGCTTCAGCACCGGTTCGGCCAGCGCCACGACGTCGTCGATCGATGGCGCGAGGCGCCCGTCGACAAGGGCCTTGGCGCGTATGGCGAGCATCAGCGCCTGGCTGGCGCGCGGCCCCGGGCCCCATGCGATCAGGCGGTTGGCTGTATCGCCTGCCTCGGGTTCCGGGCGGGCCGAGCGGACGAGCCGCAGCACGGCGTCGACGACCTTGTCCGGCACGGGGATCTGGCGCACCAGCCGCTGCGCCGCCATCAGCTCTTCCGGTGTAATGATCGCCTCGAGCCGGCGTTGCTCGGTGCCGGTGGTCGCAAGCAGCATGCGGCGCTCGGCAGCAAGGTCCGGATAGGTTACGTCGATCTGCAGCAGGAACCGGTCGAGCTGCGCTTCAGGGAGCGGGTAGGTGCCCTCCTGCTCGAGCGGATTCTGCGTTGCCAGCACGTGGAAAGGTCGCGGGACGTCGTGCCGGCGGCCGGCGACGGAGACGTGATGCTCCTGCATGGCCTGCAGCAGTGCCGACTGGGTCTTCGGCGAAGCGCGGTTGATTTCGTCCGCCATCAGGAGCTGGGTGAAGATCGGCCCCGGGATGAAGCGGAACGAGCGGCCCTGTCCGGCATTGTCCTCCAGGACCTCGGAGCCGATGATATCCGACGGCATCAGGTCCGGTGTGAACTGGATGCGCTTGGCGTCGAGGCCGAGAACCGTGCCGAGTGTCTCGACGAGCAGCGTCTTGGCGAGGCCGGGCACACCGATCAGCAGCGCATGGCCACCCGACAAGATCGTCACAAGCGTGCGTTCGATCACGAGATCCTGACCGAAGATGACTCCGGCTGCGGCTTCGTGTACGCGCTTCAGCCGCTCACCGGCGGCCTCGATACGCGGGACGATGTTCTCGTCCGTCTGGATGAGTGTGGTCATGCACCTACTATAAGTCTGGTGTCCTGGCTCAGGAACACTGTTTCTGCCAAAGTGGTGACAATAAGGAGCAACGGCCGGCGACGCCAGAGCCCAATTCTCAACCTAGCGCGGACGTGATGACGGATCAGCCGGAAAACAAGGGGGGGATACAACCGGCCGTATCGCCGGGGGAAGGTTTCGCCGGCTTGCTCCTTGCTGCGGAGGCCAATCCGCTGCCGCCCGTCGAAAGCTGGAACCCGCCCTACTGTGGCGACGTCGGCTTCGAGATCCGGCGCGACGGGACATGGTTCTACCGGTCGAGTCCGATCGGACGCCGGCGCCTTGTAAAATTGTTTTCCCGCATACTCCGGCGCGACCCTGACGGTTGCCACTATCTCGTCACGCCGGTCGAGAAGGTGCTCGTGCACGTGGAGGACGCGCCGTTCCTTGCGGTCGAGATGGAGGTTTCCGGCGCCGGCTCGGAACAACAGCTCTCGTTCCGGACCAACGTCGACGATGTCGTCCGCTGCGACAGCGAGCATCCGCTCAGGTTTGCGGCCGACGCGCACGGAGGCTTGAAGCCGTACCTTCGCGTCAGGGGCGGCCTCGACGCACTCGCAACGCGCGCTGTCGCCTATGAACTCATGGGACTTGTCGTCGAACGTGACGACAAGCCAGGTCTGTGGAGCGGCGGCGTCTGGTTCGAAGTTTCCTGAACGGAGTTCAGTTTATCGAGAAGCGGCCTTCCAGGATTCGGACCTCGCTGGCGCCGATCAGCTTCCTGTGTGCTACGCGGACCTGATGCAGCTTGCCGTCCAGGTTGTCCTGCCAGAATTCCAGAAAACCTATCAGTCGCGGGAACTTGGGCGCCAGATCGTAGTCCTGCCAGACGTAACTCTGCAGCAGGGCCGGGAAATCCGGCATGTGGTACAGGATCTCGGCGGTCGTCAGGCTGTAGCCTTCGAGCTGACGTTTGAAATGCCGATCGGCCATGGGTCTCTCACCTCCAGCAGTTGTCCTTTCGGGAACCGCCGAGGCCGGCGGCCCCTCATCGACGAATCTATCCGAAAACCGGCTTCATGAAAACAAAAATTCATATATTTCAGCTTGTTATCACTTCTCTGCAATGGCTGCTAACAAATCCGTATCAGGCCTTTAGCACTCTCTACTTGACAGTGCTAACAAGTGGTCACATATCACAGGCGCGTGGCGAGGGTGGATGGAGACGACGTCAGCCCCATCTGCCCGGCCTGCACCGCGATCTATCGAATAGAACCGATACAACAGCAGATTGAAGAACGAGGTTGGAGCCATGAAGTTTCGTCCTCTGCATGACCGTGTCGTCGTGCGGCGTATCGATGAAGAGCAGAAGACAGCCGGTGGCATCATCATCCCCGACACCGCGAAGGAAAAGCCGATGCAGGGAGAAGTCGTCTCTGTCGGTCCTGGTGCACGCGACGATTCCGGCACTGTCGTCGCGCTGGATGTGAAACCCGGCGACTGCGTGCTGTTTGGCAAGTGGTCTGGCACCGAGGTCAAGATCGACGGCGAAGAGCTGCTGATCATGAAGGAGAGCGACATACTCGGCGTTCTCGAAGGCGCTGCCGGTAAGGCCAAGAAGGCTGCCTGAGCCGGTACGAGAACCTCGAAAGACAAGTCAATTCCCGCCCGCACCGTCGGGCGAAAAGAAAGGCATCTGAAATGGCTGCTAAGGAAGTCAAGTTTTCGCGCGACGCGCGCGACCGCATGCTGGCCGGCGTCGATATTCTGGCCAACGCCGTAAAGGTCACACTGGGTCCCAAAGGCCGCAATGTCGTGCTCGAGAAGTCGTTCGGCGCGCCGCGAGTCACCAAGGATGGCGTCACCGTCGCCAAGGAGATCCAGCTCGAAGACAAGTTCGAGAATATGGGCGCCCAGATGGTGCGCGAGGTGGCCTCGAAGACCGCCGACCTCGCCGGTGACGGCACGACCACCGCGACGGTGCTCGCCCAGGCGATCGTCAAGGAAGGCGTCAAGGCCGTTGCTGCCGGCGCCAACCCGATGGACCTGAAGCGCGGCGTCGAGGCTGCAATCAGCGCCGTCGTCGGCGAACTCGCCGCGAAGTCGAAGAAGGTCACCTCGAACGAGGAGATCGCCCAGGTCGGTACGATTTCGGCGAACGGCGATGCCGAGGTTGGCCGGATCATCGCCGAGGCGATGAAGCGGGTCGGCAACGAGGGCGTCATCACCGTCGAGGAGGCCAAGAGCCTTGAGACCGAGCTCGACGTCGTCGAGGGTATGCAGTTCGACCGCGGCTACCTTTCGCCGTACTTCATCACCAACGCCGAGAAGATGATTGCCGAACTCGAGGATCCCTACATTCTGATCCACGAGAAGAAGCTCTCCAACCTGCAGGCCATGCTGCCGATCCTCGAGTCGGTCGTACAGTCCGGCAAGCCGCTGCTGATCATCGCCGAGGATATCGAGGGTGAGGCGCTGGCGACGCTGGTCGTCAACAAGCTTCGCGGCGGGCTCAAGGTTGCCGCCGTCAAGGCGCCCGGCTTCGGCGACCGCCGCAAGGCCATGCTCGAGGATATTGCGATCCTCACCAACGGCCAGGTGATCTCCGAGGATCTCGGCATCAAGCTCGAGAACGTGAACCTCACGATGCTTGGCCGCTGCAAGCGCGTCACCATCGACAAGGAGAACACGACGATCGTCGATGGCGCCGGCGACAAGGCCCAGATCGAGGGCCGCACCCGCCAGATCAAGGCGCAGATCGAGGAGACCACCTCCGAGTACGACCGCGAGAAGCTGCAGGAGCGCATGGCAAAGCTCGCCGGCGGTGTTGCCGTGATCAAGGTCGGCGGTGCCACCGAGGTCGAGGTCAAGGAGCGCAAGGACCGCGTCGATGACGCGCTGCATGCGACCCGCGCCGCGGTCGAAGAGGGTATCGTCCCAGGCGGCGGCGTTGCATTGCTGCGCGCCATCTCGGCTCTCGACAGCGTAACGACGTCCAATGAGGATCAGAAGGTCGGTGTTCGCATCATCCGTCGCGCTCTGCAGACGCCGGCACGCCAGATCTTCGAGAATTCCGGTGAGGACGGTTCCGTGATCGTCGGCAAGATCCTCGAGAACTCGAAATACAGCTACGGCTTCAACGCCCAGACCGGCGAGTTCGTGGATCTCGTTGCCCAGGGCGTGATCGATCCTGCCAAGGTCGTCCGCTGCGCGCTGCAGGATGCGGCGTCGGTTGCCGGTCTGCTGATCACGACCGAGGCGATGATCGCCGAGTTGCCGAAGAAGGACGCTCCAGCGATGCCTGGCGGCGGCATGGGCGGCATGGGCGGCATGGACTTCTAGGGTCCCCGCAGTCAGCGAAGTCTACACAAATGTGTACATCGGGGGCGCCTTCGGGCGCCCCTAACCATTCGTGCGCGAGGCCATGATCCGGAGCCGTTCCAGCAGCGTGGCGCGGTCAGCGGCGAAACCGCCTTCGATCCATTCGTCCTCGATCTCGCGCAGCATCGCGCCGACGTCCGGCCCTGCCTTGACGCCATTTGCGACGACATCCGCGCCTTTCAGCAGAAACACCGGCGCCTGCCAGCGTTCGGGCAGGCGTAACCACTCGCGCCACGCCGCGGCTTCCTGATCCGTTTGCGTGCCTCGCGCCCATTCGAACAGAACGCGGTCGCGGAACGCTGCTTCGCCCATGCGGTAGAGCGCGAGCTTTGCCGCTTGCTCGGGCATCTGCCAGTCGATCGGCGGATATCCGGCCGCCAGGGCCTGCAGCCGCGTCTGTTCCTGACCGGACAGCTTCAGCCGCGCAGTCAGTTGCGCGACGCTCTCCCGGTCCGTCACCCACAAGGCGCCGAGCTGCAGCAGCGGGTCCTTTCCGAGTGCGAGGCGACACAGGATCCTGGTCAGGTTGGCGTGCGCAGGTGCGTCCGGCGGCGAGGCAATGCCGATTGCGGCCAGCACGCCGGACTCCGCCATGATCGAGACGATGCTTTCGGCTTCCCGCGCGCCAAGCAGCCGCAGGAGTTCGGCGCGGATGCGCTCGCCGGACAGGTTGCGGAGGCCCTCGCGCGCCACGATGCATGCCGCGTGCCCGGCAGCGTCGAACTTGCCAGCCGGCACGTATTCCGCTGAGAAACGATAGAAGCGCAGGATGCGCAGGTAATCCTCGCGAATGCGATCCTCGGGCTTGCCGATGAAACGAACGCGGCGGTGGACGATGTCGGGGTAGCCGCCGAGCGGATCGTAGATCGTACCGTCCGCGCCGCAGTAGAGCGCATTGATCGTGAAGTCGCGGCGGCGCGCATCGGCGGCCCAGTCATCCGTAAACGCTACATCGGCGTGGCGGCCGTAGGTGTTGACATCCTCGCGCAGCGTCGTCACCTCGAACGGGTGATGGTCGGCAATGATGGTGACCGTGCCGTGCTTCAACCCGGTTGGAACGCTGGTCAGCCCCGCAGCCCTGGCGAATTCGACGACGAGGTCGGGTGGGGCAGTCGTCGCGAGGTCGATGTCGGAGGTCGCCAGCCCCATCAGGGTATTCCGGACCGCGCCGCCGACTGCGCGTGCGATGTGGCCATCACGGTCGAGGGCGGCGAAGACGGCCTGAGTTTCAGGCTGTCGCAGCCAACCGGCGCCACCGATGTTGGGTGGTGCGCTCGTCATGGTCAAGCTCTGCTCCCGCTGGTGTGCAGGCGGACATGCAAATTCCTGACTATACCGGCGGTGACGCCCCATATGAAACGGCGGGCGAATGGCATGGCATAGGTAAGGCGCGGTTCGTCGTTTCGGCGGACCTCGTGACGAACGTGGTTCGCCGGATCGAGCAGGAATGCGAGCGGCACCTCGAAGGCTTCCTCCACTTCCCGATAGTCGATGTCGAGCGAGAAGCCCGGGCGGACGAGCGCAACGACTGGTGTGATGTTGAAACCGGTTCGGGTGCGAACGCCATCGAGGAAGCCCACGGGCTCGATGAAGCGGGCGTCCAGGCCGATCTCTTCGCGGGCTTCACGGAGTGCTGCTGCAACTGCGTCCGTGTCTTCGGCTTCCAGCTTGCCGCCGGGGAAGGCAATCTGACCCGCGTGCGACGGCAGGTGTGTGGTGCGCTGCGTGAACAGGACCGTCAGCCTCTCCCGCAAGACGATCGGCACCAGTACTGCTGCATCCCTCAGCGGGCGGTCAGAGAACAGCGCGCGCGCGAGTGCTGCATCCCGTTCGATATCGGCAATCGGCACGGTGCGGTCACAGGAGGGGTCGAAAACGCATGCGGATGGGGCGCCTTCCAGCCGCTGGCCGGCAAGGTCGCGGAATTCGGGCTCGGTCATGGCGGAATGCTGCTGGCGAAAAACTGGGTCCATTTCGGAATTATACAGTAGATTGCCGCCCCCGGGCCATCGGTTGATCGGATTGTCGCGATTGCCAAATTCACTCCACGGTTGCGGCCTATTGCATCAAATGCGAAGAACACACGCGCCGACCGTATCGAAAAACCGCTTTCGGAGGGCCGAAGTTGCGCTTTCTCGTGAAGTTTCCTGCGGCCTTGCTGGCGGTGGCCCTTTCTTGCGGCCTCCTTCTGCCTGTGGGGCTCGCCGTGGCCGACGAGGCAGAGATACGCCGTGCCGTCATGGAACGCCTCGGCTCAGATGACCGGGAACTGCTCCAGAAGCATCTCGAGGCCAGGCGCCAGCACGAAAACCGGCTCAACAATTATTGGGCGACGATCGAAGCCAAGAAAAGACAACGCTCGATAAAGCGCAAGGCACGCCAGCTTTTCACGCTCGATGACTACGTGCTGACATTTCCACCCCAGTACAAGGGGCCGGCGCTATCCGCGCGCATTGCGAAGCTGTTCGAGGAGGAGCGCCGGCGCCGGGAACCGCCCGGCGACAAGCCTGAACCGAAATCCGCAATTCCAGGCGTTGCCGACATGCTGGCTGCCGCAAAGCGCTACTATGGCTTCGTGCCCGAGCGCATTGCAGAGTCGGAGTTCAAGCTCCGCTACGCCCGCGAGTCGGTCAGGCTCGGTCTCACCAAGGACCAGGTCGTGCGCGTCTATGCGCTCGAGACCGGGGGGCGCGGTACCTTCGACATGCAGGCCGGCATCCATCCGATCAAGCGCACGGGGCAGCCGATCTCGACCGCTCTCGGTTATGCGCAGCTGCTCAATGCAAACTCGATCAGCGAACTGGTGGCCCATGGCGGCGAGTTCGTGGCCCGGCTGGAAAGGCTGGCTCAGGACCCTCAGGCTTCGCAAAGCCGGCGCAAGCGGCTGCGCGACAAGATCAGGGCCGTGAATGCGATGCGGCGCGTAGCCAAGAGTGTGAAAAACGACTGGTACGTGCATATGCGGCTTGCCCGCACGGGCAAGGGCATGGGCATTCACACGCTCAACCTCGATGGTGACATCGGTCCATTGCTGCAGGTGATCAAGCTCCAGGGGCTACGGGATCTGGCCGCAACCTGGGGCATGAAAAATCTCACCGGCGCAGAACTCGAACTGATGAATCTTGCTGGCCCCCGCACCGGCCTTGAGATGATGCAGCCGCTCACCTGGGATGCCCCGACCAGCAACTTCTTCGCCCGCCGCGGCTATTACCGGAACTCCGTCGTTCGTGGGCGGACGGCGCGAGAACTCATGCTCGAGCTCGACAAGCGGATCGACGCCGCCATGAAGCATGACGGCGCCCGCGAGTTCATGAAAGCATTCGATCAGGTACAGCGGCGCGCCGACGCCCGTTAGCCGGCGCTACGGCCATTTCACGACCGGCGGCATCGAGGAGAGGATCGAGTCCACGTTGCCGCCGGTCTTCAGGCCGAACACTGTTCCGCGGTCATAGAGCAGGTTGAACTCGACGTAGCGGCCGCGGCGCACGAGTTGCTCCTCACGGTCCGCTTCCGTCCAGGGCGTCGCGAAATTGGCGCGCACGAGCTTCGGGTAGATGTCCAGGAAAGCGCGGCCGACGGACTTGGTAAAGGCGAGCGCCGCCGGCCAGCCGCCGTCCTGCTCGTCCGGCGTCAGGTAGTCGTAGAAGATGCCGCCGATGCCGCGGGCCTCTTTCCTGTGCGGCAGATAGAAATACTCGTCGCACCACGCCTTCAGCCTCTCGTAGTCGGCGACCGCGTGTCCTTCGCAGGCGCCCTTCATTGCGTCGTGGAAGGCGCTCGTATCCGGATCGGTCTGGGTGCGCCGCCGGTCGAGCACCGGTGTCAGGTCGGCACCGCCGCCGAACCACCACTTCGTGGTGTTCACGAAGCGGGTGTTCATGTGCACGGCAGGCACGTTCGGATTCTGCATGTGGGCGATGAGCGAGATGCCCGAGGCCCAGAAGCGCGGATCCGCGTCGGCGCCCGGAATTTGGCTGCGGAACTCCGGTGCGAATTCGCCATGAACCGTGGATGTGTGGACGCCGACCTTTTCGAACACGCGCCCATGCATCAGGCTCATGACGCCACCGCCACCCGGCGTGCCCGTATGGTCCTTGCGCTGCCATGCAGTCCGCACGAAGCGGCTGGCAGGCATGGCCGACAGCGGAGCGCTCTCCGGCAACGTGTCTTCCAATTCCTCGAAGGCGCCACATATGTCGTCACGCAATGTCTCGAACCACTGGGCGGCCTCGGTGCGCCAGTTGCCGAGTGTACTGTCGTCAGGAAGTGTCATTTCGCTCGCTTTCCGGCGCTCGTTGACTTATCAAGCCTGCGCCAGGGCCTGTCGCCCGAGCCGCAGCCTGGGTTCATGCTGGCAGTATGCAGCAGGAGAGCGTCGAGGCAGCGTGGCGCATGCGCGCAGCCGGACGGGACCGGATCGGAGCGCCGAGTGAGCTGAAGCATTCGCTGGCCGGGGCGGCGTGTCCGTCAGGTGCCGGGCACGAGATAAATTTCCGAGTTCGAGGTTCCATGCGGTTGTTTCGCTGGTTCGAGTCCTTCCTTGACCCCTTTCCAGGTGGCACGCCCGAGCAGCCGCCGAAATCGCTGCTTGCCTTCTACTGGTTTTTCGTCAAGCCCGTCTGGCCGGTCTTTGCGGTGCTGCTCACCGTCGGCTTCATCGGCGCCGTCATAGAGGTGGCGCTCTACGCCTTCGTCGGCACCGTCGTCGACCTCATGAGGGCGGCAAAGAGTCCCGAGGGCTTCATCGCGGAACACTGGCTGCACCTGACGTTCATGGCATTCCTGGCGCTGATCCTCAGGCCGCTGTTCTCTTCGCTGCACGATCTCATCAAGAACCAGATCATCACCGGCGCATTCAACACCAGCGTCCGCTGGCAGAACCACCGCTATGTACTGCGCCAGAGCCTTTCATACTATCAGAACGATTTCGCCGGGCGCATCGCCAACCGCATCCTGCAGACCGGACCGGCGCTGCGGGAATCTGTCGTCCAGGTGATCGACGCGCTTTGGTTCGCGGTGGTTCACTGGGTTGGCGCGCTTGTGCTTTTCGCTCAGGCAGACTGGCGCCTTACCATCCCGCTGCTCATATGGATGGGGCTCTACGGCGTCACCATCTGGTTTTTCGTGCCGCGCATCCAGCGGTTCTCGCACGATGCCTCGGAGGCTCGCTCGGCGCTTACGGGGCGCATCGTCGATTCCTATACGAACATCCTGACCGTGAAGCTCTTTGCGCATGCTGAGCGCGAGGAGAACAATGCGCGCGACGCAATGGACTACCATCTCGAGAAGTTGCTCGTCAGCCAGCGCAACCTGACCATGATGGAATTCGTACTGTTCACGCTGAACGGCATGCTCATGGTGGCTGCGATCGGTCTCGCAATCTGGTTGTGGACGGTCGGTTCGATCACCATCGGAGCAGTAGCTCTGGCGACGACGCTCATCATCAGGATCGTCGGCATGTCCAACTGGATCCTGTGGACCGTTGCCGGCGTGTTCGAGAACATCGGCGTCGTCGAGGAGGGCATGGATACGATCAGCAAGCCGCACGAACTGGTCGACCGTCCTGGTGCCGAGCCGTTGCAGGTTACTGACGGTGCGATCCGCTTCGATGGCATCAGGTTCCACTACGGCAAGGGGCGCGGCGTCATCGAGAGCCTGACGCTCGACATCGCGCCCGGCGAGAAGGTTGGCTTGGTGGGACGTTCCGGTGCAGGCAAGTCGACCCTCGTCAACCTCCTGTTGCGCTTCTATGACCTCGAGGCGGGGCGTATCCTCATCGATGGCGCCGACATCTCGCGCGTCACGCAGGATAGCCTGCGCGCGCAGATCGGCATGGTCACGCAGGATACTTCCCTGCTGCACCGGTCCGTGCGGGAGAACATCCTCTACGGGCGGCCGGACGCCGGCGAGGAAGCGATGATCGCCGCGGCGACGAAAGCCCATGCGCACGAGTTCATTCTCGGCCTCCAGGATATGCGCGGGCGGACTGGTTACGACGCGCACGTCGGCGAGCGGGGTGTGAAGCTTTCGGGCGGCCAGCGTCAGCGCATCGCGATTGCGCGCGTGCTGTTGAAGGATGCGCCGATCCTCATCCTCGACGAGGCGACGAGCGCGCTCGATTCCGAGGTAGAGGGCGCAATCCAGGAGCAGCTATTCAACCTGATGCAGGGCAAGACGGTGATCGCGATCGCGCACCGCTTGTCGACGATCGCGGCGCTCGACCGTCTCGTCATCATGGACCAGGGGGCGATCATCGAGCAGGGCACGCACCACGACCTGCTGAAGCGCGGCGGGCTCTATGCCGAGCTTTGGTCTCGCCAGAGCGGCGGCTTCCTTGCCAAGGAAGCAGCGGCCTAGACGTTGTCTATTGGTCCTGTTTCTTGTTGCGGCGACGGCGCCAGACGAAGTAGCCGCCTCCGATCAACGCAGCGTGGCCGAGTAGCGTGCCGCCAAGAAGCGGAAGCGGTGCGCCCTGGGCTCCGCCACCGCCACCTCCGCCACCTCCGCCGCCACCGCCTCCGCCGAATCCCGGGCCGAAGGGAGGGCCCCCGAAAGCGTGAGCTGACAAGTCTGGCAGGACCGTTGCAGCCAGGGCCAGAAGAGTAACTGTGAGAACCACCTTAGCGTGCATGATCTCGATTCCGCTAGACGTACTACTTTACTTCCTGCCGGCCTCGGGACGAGCGACGGGCCAGGCAGCATTCGTCATAAATTTGATAAATAAGCGATCTCAGTTGCGCCTTCGCTAACGGTCCGCGAAATGGTGACGTCAACGCCACGTCGAGATTTCTCGCCAAACCTCGGCGGGCGGGACGGCGCAGCCCCGGCCCGTCATGGCGCTGGCGGGTGCCGGGCTGATGGCGATGGCCGGATGGCGATCGTGCGTGTCCGTCCCTGTGGACAATATCCGCAAGCGTTGCAACTGGTCGCGGGCTGCCGCCAGTTTCTTCACGACCTCGCCACCCTGCAGGAAGGCGAGGTCGCCGTACCTGGATCTCAGGAACGGCTCGAGGCCGGTCGTGGTGCCGACATAGGCGACAGTCAGTACCTGCGAGCAGTCGCGCTTGCGAAATGTCAGCTTCCTGTATGGCTCTCCGGATGCGCCGGGTTCGATGCGCTTCGCGACCTGCCAGCCCTGTGCGGAAAGTACGGCTTCCAGGCTCGCTTCGAATTGTGCTGTGTCGATGCTTCCCGCGCTCGAATAGCGCTCGATCTTGAGTGCGCCGGCCGCCAGGACGACAATGGCGGCGAGCGTCAGTGCGGCGCTGGATTTCAACTTCACCGTTTGCATAGGAGCAGCCCCGGGGCGACGACGAGCGCCGTCTGGAATAGGTCGAAGATGTTGGCGCCAACGGGTCCGTGTGCCAGCTCGAACATCGGGGCGGACCAGCTCATGGCGGCAAGCCGGAGCCAGTTGCCTGCGGTAATCAGTATCGCCAGCCCCAGTGCCCACCAGGCGAGGCGAGCCCAATCGACGCTGTCGACGAACGCCGCCACCGCATAGAGGGCAAGCAGCGCCTTGGGCAGGATGTAGGCCGTGGAGCAGGCTGCCAGGATGATGACCTGATGGCCGCCCGGGATGCCGACGACGTTGCCGGTCACCGAGATGTCGGGCCGCAGCAGTGCGAGCATCGACCATACGGCGTGTGCCTCGAAAATCGTGATCGGGAGCGCGATCCACTTCATCGCCGCCGACGACCAGATCGCCGTCGCCGCGAGCAGCGCCAGCAGGCATGCGCCGTTGCGGAAGGCGCCTCTGGAGGTGCCGGCAAGATAGGCCGCGTATACGCCCGTTGCCACCCACGACAGGGTGCTCGAGGGGAGAAGGAGGGCCATCGCGAACATTGCTTCCGGCCAGACCCGCAGCGCGGGTGCCTCGCTTGCTGCGCCAACGATGAGGTGCAGGCCGACCAGCAGCGCGATCACTTCGAATGGGCTCACGCCCAGGAACAGCGTCGCGGCCCCCGTCTGCTGCCAGGCTTCCAGCATCCTGACCGCGAAGCCGTTCAGCGCGCCGCCGGCAAGCAGGACCGCCGGAAGATACGCCGCGAGCGGCCGTTCCTCCGCCTCAATGGTCGTGCTGTCCACCATCTGCCGCCTCCGATGCGCGCATTGACGTGCTGCGACCGCGACTTGCGGCGCCAGCGCCGGAGTTTGGCAGATACGTGCTTAACGCGATGCTAACGCTCGTGCCTATCGCGCCGCGCGACCGAGCGCCTCGGTGTCGGCGAGCCATTTCTCGCGCTTCGCCTTGTCGACGCTATCGATCATGCCAAGGAGCGTGCTGCGGATCGGCCGGATGCCGACGAGCCCCAGTATGTTGCGCTCGAAGCTCTTCAGGCTGTGCGCGAAGAAGTACCAGCGGTAGGCGATTGCCGGCATGCCCATGGTGATGATGATGCGGGCCGAAGTGCCGGCGAGCATGCCTTTCGGGAAACCCGCCTCATACTTCAGCGCCACGCCCGGCCGGAAGACCTGCTCGAGGAAGGCCTTCAGCAGCGCCGGCATGGTGCCCATCCAGAGCGGATAGATGAACACGAAGTGGTCCGCCTCCAGCGCCGCCGCCTGTATCGGCTTCAGGCACTCCGGCGTTCCGGACACGCCTGTTTTCCAGTCTTCCTCGGTCCTGAGCAGCGGAAACTCCAGCTGCCCGAGATCGCAATAGGTGACCTTGTGACCCGCTTCCCGCGCGCCCTTCATGTAGGCCTCGGCGAGCGCATGGCAGTAGCGCTTTCCGGACGGGTCGGGATGGCCCTGTATAATGACGATGTTGCTCATCACTACAGACTAACGCCCGCCCGCGCGCCGGCGTTGATCTGAGGCAAGGGCGCTGCGCTGCATTCTCTCGATTTAACTGGGTATTGGGAAGGCAACCTGTCTTGTACGCACACTCAGTAGCTCCAGCCACAGGTATTAGCTAATGGCCGAAGCACTTCCCTCAGCCCTCGAATGTCGAATGCAGCAGTAACGGGGGACTCGCCATGAGGCGTAACTTGCGCAACAAATTTGGTTTCATCGAGCATTGCCTTCAGCAACTGACCGGCCCAGTTTGGGGCGAAGGTTGCCTTGCTATCGGTCGAAACTGGCCAGCGCTGTGAAACGGCAGGCTTCTGTCCAATCCGATAGGTAATATCCTTCCAATTAGAGTGGACGATTTGACTATCGTTCCCAAGAAAGTCAGACCAAACAATGTAGACGTCTGTTTTCTTCGAAAGGCACCGTGCGACGAAACGCACGGGATGGCCGAACCGAGATCGACCAGATTCTGCAGTCAAAGTTAGTGTTATGGTCTTTGTATCGTCAATGGGGTTCAATCGGTCAGTTAACTGCCATTTGCCTCTTTCGGGGAAGACAGTTTGATGAGGATTCGATTCTTTTTTCGAGAAATCCGTCGTCGCGATGCCATCATAGCACCGCAGACGTGCGGTGCTATCTTCAACTCTCGAGCACTTTCGTAGGTGGGTTTGGATTTCTGTGGTTGCGCTGGCAAGATTGGAAGCCATCAACGGAGCCAAGCACGCGACTCCAATAACTGCATTGCGGAGGTTTATCATCGAGATCCCCTCAACTGGTAATTTCTGGAGGCCGTTTCGATGCTAATCTGATTCGATTGTAACTTTTCTGACTACATCTTGAACTGCAACAGGGCCAACTTACGAAGTCATTAAGCCCCCGGCCTGCCGGTCTTTTTCGGGCGGCCGCGGCGGCTGCGTTTCGGCTTGCCGTCGCTGCCGATCTCGACGCGCTTCGCGTCGGGACGCGGCCCCCCCGCCGGCACTTCGGTGCGCCCGACCGTCATCTCGTCGAGCGTCGGCTTCCTCGGGCCGCGCGGGCGCCCGGGCACGGTCGGTGATGCGCCGGCACGGCCGTACTTTCGCTGGCCCTCGTAGGCACCCGCCTGCGCCTCCACGTCCGACTGCCGGGCGAGCGGGTCGGCGGCAATGGCGAGCTCGGTGTCGCGCAGCCGCTTGACCTCGTCGCGCAATCGCGCCGCGGTCTCGAACTCGAGGTCGGCCGCCGCCTCGCGCATCTGCTTTTCCATGTCCTCGATGACGGCCTGCAGGTTATGGCCTGCGAGCACCTTGCCGGTCTCGGCCAGGCCGGCATCGACCGTCACGTGGTCGGCTTCATAGATGCTCGCCATGACGTCGCCAATGTTCTTCCTGACGCTTTCCGGCGTGATGCCGTTGGCCTCGTTCCACGCCACCTGCTTCTCGCGGCGCCGTTCCGTCTCGGCGATGGCGCGCTCGAGCGAGCCTGTCATGTGATCGGCATAGAGAATGACGCGGCCGTCGACGTTGCGCGCCGCGCGTCCGATGGTCTGGATCAGCGATGTCTCCGAGCGCAGGAACCCTTCCTTGTCGGCGTCGAGGATCGCCATCAGCGCGCACTCCGGAATATCGAGCCCTTCGCGCAACAGGTTGATGCCGATCAGCACGTCGAAGGCGCCGAGCCGCAGGTCGCGGATGATCTCGATGCGTTCCAGCGTCTCGATGTCGGAGTGCATGTAGCGGACGCGGATGCCCTGCTCGTGCATGTACTCGGTGAGGTCCTCGGCCATCCGCTTGGTCAGCGTCGTAATCAGCACGCGGTGGCCACGCTTCGTCACCTGGTGCACCTCGTCGATGACGTCGTCGACCTGGCTCGTGGCGGGTCGTATCTCCGTGACCGGATCGACGAGGCCGGTCGGGCGGATCACCTGCTCGACGAACACCCCGCCCGACTGCTCAAGCTCCCAGCCGTTGGGCGTCGCCGATACGTACACCGTCTGCGGGCGCATCGCGTTCCATTCCTCGAACCTCAGCGGGCGGTTGTCGAGGCAGGAGGGGAGCCGGAAGCCGTACTCCGCGAGCGTTGCCTTGCGGCGGTAGTCGCCGCGGAACATGCCGCCGATCTGCGGCACCGTGACGTGGCTCTCGTCGACGAACACCAGCGCGTTGTCGGGCAGGTACTCGAACAGCGTCGGCGGCGGGTCGCCCGGGTTGCGGCCCGTCAGGTAGCGAGAGTAGTTCTCGATGCCGGCGCACGAGCCCGTCGCCTCCATCATTTCGATGTCGAACATGGTGCGCTGCTCGAGCCGTTGCGCCTCCAGCAGCTTGCCCGTGTCGTGCAGTTCCTCGAGCCGCTGCTTGAGTTCCGCCTTGATCGCCTTGGTCGCCTGTTGCAGCGTCGGCTTCGGCGTCACGTAGTGCGAGTTGGCGTACACCTTCACCAGCTTCAGCTCGCCGGACTTCTGGCCGGTCAGCGGGTCGAACTCGGTGATGCTCTCGACCTCGTCGCCGAACATGGTGATGCGCCAGGCGCGGTCCTCGAGGTGGGCCGGGAACAGCTCGACGGTGTCGCCGCGCACGCGGAACGTGCCGCGATAGAACGCCTGGTCGTTGCGCTTGTACTGCAGCGCCACGAGGTCGGCCAGCAGCTGCCTCTGCGAGATCCGCTCTCCGACCTCGACCGCGAACGTCATCGCCGTATACGTCTCGACCGAGCCGATGCCGTAGATGCATGACACCGACGCCACGATGATGACGTCGTCGCGTTCGAGCAGGGCGCGCGTCGCGGCGTGGCGCATGCGGTCGATCTGCTCGTTGATCGACGCTTCCTTCTCGATGTAGGTGTCCGTCCGCGGTACGTAGGCTTCGGGCTGGTAGTAGTCGTAGTACGACACGAAGTACTCGACCGCGTTGTCGGGAAAGAAGCTCTTGAACTCGCCGTAGAGCTGGGCGGCGAGCGTCTTGTTGGGCGCCAGGATCAGCGCCGGCCGCTGGGTCGCGGCGATCACCTGCGCCATCGTGAACGTCTTGCCGGAGCCTGTGACGCCGAGCAACACCTGGTCGCGTTCGTGCTGGCGGATGCCTTCCGCCAGTTCCTTGATGGCCTGCGGCTGGTCGCCCTTCGGCTCGTACTCGGAGACCAGCTTGAACGTGACGCCGCCTTCCGACTTCTCCGGCCGCTCCGGCCGGTGCGGCATGAACATCGGCATGTCGCCCGACACCAGCGGGTGCGTGGCGATAAGCGGCTGCATGTCGAGCATCGCCTGCCCGGCCTCGGAGCGTTGCTCGGGCCTTGCCAGCAGCGCGTTGAGCGCCGCCGACGGCGAGAAGTCCCCCGGGCGCGGCGCATAGTTCCTGAGCGCCGGCAGCGTCGTAGCGTCGAACGCCGCCTGCGGCGCCTCCTGGAAGCCGCCCGGCCGCGCCGTCATTGGCGTACCTGCCGCGGTCTCGCGCGGCGGCGCCACGGGCTTGCCCGACTTGCCGCGCGAAGCGCGCGGCTTCGGCGTCACCTTCGCATGCGCTTCTGAGCTCGATTTCGGGGGGCGTGCCATGCCGGGAATATGGCGCGCAGGCGGAGGACGGGCAAGTGTGGCTGCCCGGTCAGCGTCATCATGGGAACGTGTTGCGGTACTTGTACGCCACCGCGATCAGCGTCAGGCCGAGCAATCCGCCGATCACATAGAAGCTCGCGGCGATCCCGAACACTTCCGCGACCGCCCCCATCAGGATCGGTATCAGCAGGATCGCGATCCGGTTCACGCTGGTCCTCAGTCCCACCGCCTTGCCGCGCGATTCGGGTGCCGCCTGGACCAGCAGCGAGATGAGCAGCGGCTGCGTCATGCCCATGAAGCCGCCGCGCAGCATCGAGGCGATCAGCAGCAGCACGAACGACCCGAGCAGCGGCGTGATGCAGACGAGCAGCATGGCGCCGCCCACCGACGCGATCAGCACGCGATAGGTCGAGAACCGCTTTGCCGCCCAGCCGGCGGAGAGCGAGCCGACGCTGCCGAGGATCGACGCCGCCGAGACGAGGATGCCGATGGTCGTGCCCTGCATGCCGATGGATTTCAGCCACACGACATAGAACGAGGTGGCGATGCCGTTGGCGGAGTGGTGCAGCAGCGTCAGCGCCATCACGAACATGATCGCCGGGATGCCGAGCAGCTTGAACGCCTCGATATAGTCGGCGCCGCGCGGGATCGCGTCGCGCCAGGTCACCTCCGGCGCCGGCTCGTCCTTGCTGCCCATGCCGTTTTCGGGTTTCGGCATGATGACGCAGGCGACGAGCAGGGCGAGCCCCCAGAAGGAAAGAAACCCGAAGCCCGCCCACGGCCCGCCGAGGTCCCAGGCGAGGCCGGTCGCCGGAGGCCCTATCAGCGTCCCGAAGCGGTTGCAGAACGTCACCCGGCCGGCATACTTCGGCGCCCCATTCATCAGCGCGCCGATTTGCGCCTGGGTGCCGATCCAGCCCATGGTGGCCGAGATGCCGCTCAGCATCTGCAGCAGCAATACCGCCCACAGGAACGGCAGCGCCGGGTAGAGCAGCGGCGTGACGACGCCGACGATCGAGAACCACAGCATCACGCGGCGGATGCCGAGCCGGTCCATCAGCGCGCCGCCATGGATCGAGAACAGCACCGGCAGCACCTGGCGGGCGCCGAGCGCGATGCCGATGAGCAGCGGCGATGGGTCGATCTGCAGCATCCAGAGCGGGATGATGACGGCGGCCAGGTGCAGCGAGCCGTTGGAGAACGAGCCTGCCATGTAGATCGGCAGCTGCACGCGCCAGGGGATATCGTCGGCGGGCGTTGCCGCCGCATTTTTTGTCGTTGCTGTCACCGTTTGCCCCAGGAAACCGGCTCGAACCGCCGCGGAGAGTCGGTGACCACGTTAGACCCGGACGGGCGACGGGGGAAGTGGGCGCGGAGGATGGCACTGTCCAGTCCGGGCGCTACCGGCCATGGGCCAGGCTTTTCGCCGACTACGGTCTTGCAAACCTGCCCGTTGCGCGCTCCCTAAGCCCCACACCCTCCGGGTCATCCTGGTGCGTGTCACCGGGATCCACCTATCCGCGGCAGTGGGGAATGACAGGAAGCGACCCCTCTCAACCGGGGAACGTTGCTCACACGCAACTGTTTCCCCAGGGCGAATCTGAGATAGAGCGTCACCGCCTTACATGGTGCGCGCGTAGCGGTTCGATGGGGACGCTATGCTTGGGTTTCTTGCAATTTTGGGGGCCGTCCTTGCTGGCCTGGGTGGCGCACCAATCTGGACGATTGCGGTTGCTGCCATCGCGTTGACATCCGTTTCCTACGCAGAGAACTTCCAGCTCTACAAGCGCGGGCAGGAGCTGGGGTTGACCTCATTGATCAATGAGGTCGCACTACGCAGTTTCGTGAATGGACTTCTCGCCGCTGGTTTCGGCTATGCCGGAGGTTTCCTCCTCCGTTTGCTTTAGCGGCGGTACTAGCCAATTCGTGTCGTATTCCCCTCGCTTTGCTTTTCGCGCACGTTCAACGCCTGCGGATGCAGACTTGAACAGCCTTCGTGCTGAAGGGGACACAAGACGGCGTCTTACAGGAATGCCATCAATGACGCGTTGATATTCAGTTATCGCCTTGTCGAGTTGGATAGGTGCCTGGACCACAGCTTCCAAGTTCTTGAAAACGAAAGCTGACAGGTAATGGAGATCGCCCTGCTCGATTGCGTCCCAATCGTGGAACGGCGAGTACTGCGAACGAGCGGCTAGTGCCTGAGAGATAAGCTGATTTGCAATCTGGCTTCCCGATCCACCCTGTTGTCCCCTTTGACGGCGATGTATTGCCCGCGCCTGATGTATTGCTGCTTGCCAGTGCTTGGTTCGCGCAACCAGGAAGTCTTTATCGCGAGGAAGATCCTCTGCCTCGGCAAGATCGGCGGCTTCCTTGTAGGCCATTTCCGCTTCTTGGTGATAGCCCAACTTTCTGAGCTGATGAGCTTCGAACAGTTTCGTTTGGGCATTTTTTTCGTGGCCGGCAACCTGCTGAGCAGTCCGAAATTCATTTAGAGCGACGGTGTCT
>JBJOGJ010000012.1:0-30934 GCA_046048295.1 Pseudomonadota bacterium
CGTACTGGTGTTCGGCACCGACCCCGGCATGGTAAGCGAGCGTGCCGGTGCCGTAGCCAAGGCCTTGGCCGCCCGCGACACCCCTCCGTCGGAGATTCTGCGCATCGACGACACCGACCTGGACACCGATCCGGACCGCCTTGCCATCGAACTCTCGACAGTATCCATGTTCGCCGATGGCAAAGTGATACGCACGACAGCCTCCCGCAAGGTAACGGCAGCATTCCTGGAACCGCTCCTCGATCCGGCCCGCATGACGGCCAGCCTGGTGGTCGAAGCCGCCAATCTCAAGCCGGACGACAAGCTGCGCAAGTTTTTCGAAAAGGCGGCCTTTGCCGCAGCCATCCCATGCTACGCCGACAACGTTCGCGATCTCTCATCGGTCGTCGACGAGGTACTGTCCGCTACCGGCATTGCGATCGAACCCGATGCCCGCGAAGCATTGCTGGCCCGCCTGGGTGCCGACCGCGCCTTGTCGCGCAACGAGATCGAGAAGCTCGCACTCTACGCACACGGGCGCAACGCGATTACAGCTGATGACGTTGCGGAAATCGTCGGCGACGCATCGGAGCTTACAGTCGATCGCATAGTGATGGCGTCGGCAGCCGGCGATTCACGTGCTGCCTCCGTCGAGTTTCATCGCGCAATGGCCTCGGGCGAAAGTGCGCAGTACGTAATCCTCGCAACCTTGAACCATATCCAGCGCCTGCACCGCATCCGCTCGGAGTTGGAGGCCGGCAAGAGCTTCGACGAGGCGACGAGGCGCATACGCCCGCCGCTGCACTTCAAGCAGAAAGCTGCAATCCAGGGTCAATGCAACGCTTGGTCGCTGGCCGCACTCAATCGTGCAATCGCCATGGCCAACGCCACAGCACGTGAGGCGCGGCTCAGTACACAACTCGAGGAAGTCCTTGCCGAACGGCTCCTCGCAGAAGTATCCACGATCGCAGCACGCTCGAGACGCCGATAACTTGCGCCTGCCTTGCCGCGACCGATGCCATTGACTAGGCTACCAGTGGCGCGCGGCCACGACCGGCGCCATCCGACGAGGGGCTGATGGAAATCCTGCATAAGATCCCGAAGCTTAGATGGGTGCCGGTCCGCCACTGGTACGACATCAGCAACCTGATGCGGCTGCGCACCACCGTTCGCGATCCTGCCGATGGCAAACTCTACAGGTTCCAGTGTGATGCCTTCGAGTCCTATCAGCGTGCCCGATCGTTTCTTGGCAAGGAACCCGAGACCATCGAGTGGTTGCGAAACAGCCTGCGCCCCGACGATGTCTTCCTGGACATCGGAGCGAACATTGGGATTTTTTCGCTCTTCGCAGCCATGCACTTGGACGACAACGGGCACGTATATGCCTGTGAGCCCCATTTGCCGAACGCCACGCAGGTTCTACAGAATGCCGCATTGAACGGGCTCGAGAACCGGCTCTCGGTCCTGTCCATTGCAGCCTCGGGCGAGGACGGATACTTCCCCTTCCACTACAAGCGCTGGGGCGAAGGCGCCTCCGGCAGCCAACTCGCCATCGAAGGCAATCCCGCGCTCGCCGCGACCCGCTCCATCGGTGTCGAAATGAAATGCGGCATGACCGTCGACAGCATGGTCGAGAAGGGCATCATTCGCCGGCCGAACCTGATCAAGATCGACACCGACGGCATCGAAATTCCGATCGTGCGCGGCATGGAACGCCTGCTGCGTTCCAGCGAACGGCCGCGCAGCCTGCTGATCGAGATTCAGCCTGGCGAATATGATGTGCAGGTGGATTTCATGCGGAGCTGCGGCTATGCGCTGAAGGAGAATCACTTCTCCGGCAAGCCGAAGCGTCAATTCGAGCGTGGCGTCCCGTTGCGAGAGCTGGCATTCAATGGTCTGTTCGAGCCAACGCAGTGAGGCACATCGGATTGGCAATATCCCATCCCACCTGCGCCGGCACGGTTTGTCGGCAGCTCGAAGGGCATTGCAACTGGCACTTGGGGGGCCAATAGCATGGCGATTGAAAGCGTCGCGCTCGGAGGCTTGAAGGACGAGGCGGAGCTGACACCGCGTGCGCGCCGGATAGCTGCCCACCTCGCATCGAAGATCGAGCAGGCCGCCGTCGACAACGATCCCTACCAGCACTTCTACGTCACCGATGCGCTCCCCGCGGACGTGTATGCCGAGATTCATTCCCGCCTGCCGGCTCGCGAACATTATCTGCCGTTGAATATCAAGCGCTGGCGCAACGCCCAAGGCCAGTCAACACGGGATCGCCTGTGCCTTTCGGAAGGCGAACTCGAGCTTGTTCCGGAGGCGGACCGCGCTTTCTGGGCAGACGTATCCGATGGTGTGTCCGCCCTCCCTGTACAGCGCGCAGCCTACGCAAGAATGCTGGATGACGTGGCCATTCGCCTCGGATGCGGACCTGATGAAGTTCTGTCGAAGCCTGCGTGGCCGTCGGTATTACTGGTGCGCGACTTCGAGGACTACCAACTCAAGCCGCACCCTGACGGTCATCCCCGCGTCGTGACGCTGATGTTCTATCTGGCTCGCGAAGGTGATCCGGACGATCTGGGCACCTCCGTATATCGTCGCAAGTCGCTGATGAACCAGCTTGTCGGCGACAAGTTCGAGGAGGTGAAGCGGTTCCCCTTCCTTCCCAACAGCATGGCAGCATTCGCAGTGAATGACTGCGCCACGAGGCGCAGCTGGCATGGGCGCGAGCTGATATCCGGCGCATCGGTCATACGCGACTCGATCATCGTCGCCTGGCTCTATGAACACCGGCCGGAGTTCGCCAAGAAGCACACCTACTGAACCAGTAACACCAACGACGAAACCGAGGAGATGATGAGCGACACCCGCTTCGACGTGATCGGTATTGGCAACGCCATCGTGGACATAATTGGCCGTTGCAACGACGACTTCATCACTGCACACGGGGCAGCAAAAGGCGGCATGCAGCTCGTCGACGCCAACCGCGTCCAGAAGCTCTATTCCGAAATGGGCCCCGCAATCGAGATTTCCGGCGGCTCTGCAGCCAACACGATCGTCGGGATTGCCTCCCTCGGCGGCCGCACTGCATTCATCGGCAAGGTGGCCGACGACGAGTTCGGCCACATCTTTGCCCATGACATCCGCGCAGCCGGCGTACACTTTGCAACGCCTCCGGCAAAGAACAGCCAGCCCACCGCCCGCTCGCTCATTCTTGTCACGCCCGATGGCGAGCGCACCATGAATACGTTCCTCGGCGTCAGTCCCGAGCTGAACCATGGCGAAGTCGACGAGGACATCATCAAGGCATCCTCCATCGTCTATCTCGAAGGCTATCTGTTTGATCGTCCCGAAGCCAAGGCAGCGTTTCGGCAGGCAGCCGGCATCGCTGCATCGGCAGGACGCCGCGTTGCGCTGACTTTGTCCGATGGCTTCTGCGTCGACCGTCACCGGAGCGAATTCCTCTCGCTCATCAAGGACAGCGTCGACATCCTGTTTGCGAACGAAAGCGAGATCACGGCCCTCTATGAGACGTCCGATTTCGAAACCGCCGCTGCCAGGGCGCAGGCCGACACGCGCCTTGCTGCACTGACCCGCAGCGAAAAGGGCTCGGTGATCCTCTCGGAAGGGGAGCGCGTCGAGATCAATGTCGAACCCGTCGACAGCGTCATGGACACAACCGGCGCCGGCGACCTCTACGCCGCCGGATTCCTCTATGGAATTGCGACCGGTCGTGACCTCCGAACCGCTGGCCGGCTCGGCAGCATGGCCGCGGCCGAGATCATCACCCACATGGGCGCACGTCCGGAAACGAATCTTGCCGAGCTCGCCCGGAAGAAGGGCCTTCTCTGATCCGCTCCTGAAACATCGAGAATGGTTGCAGCCACACACAAGAACTTAAGAGAGCGATACAACTAGCTCTACAACAACAATAATTTCTCCATTCTCGAATTATTTTCCCTGGCGATTCGGGGCCGAACGCGCGATTATGGTTGAAACGAATCAACCATTTGAGGCAGGCCTCGCATGACGTCCAGGAAGCGCGCCCGCGGCCGTCCGAAAGGCACGGGTATCGACGACAGGGAGCGCCTCGTTGCAATGGCGCTGCAACTGTCGGCCAATCCGGGCATGCGCCCGACCACTGCAATCAAGGCAATCGGCATCACCGATCAGTCGGCAATCCGGCGGCTTCGGGACAAGTACCGCCGCGCCTGCCAGAACGGGTCCATTGACGGCATCGCCACCGCAGGAGTCGCCCCATCCGCCCGCCTCCGCCCCGCCAACGACGACGTGAAGGCGGAATTGTCCGAAACCGCACAAATGCAGCACTATGCGCTGGCGCTGCAAAGTTCGGTCGTTGCCGTGCAGCATCGGATATCGGGCTCACGCGGACGCCCGGACGACCTCGCTCTACGCGAACTGCTGGACCAGCAGTTCCATCTGTCCAACGTTCTACTTGGCCTTATATCGCAGTCCCGACCACCAGCTACCCACCCCCATTGACCCTTCCCCAGGGTCGTCCTTGGCCGCCCGGAAACGGGCGGCCTTTTTCGTTTGCGGGAAGCGAATCAGATGCGCCTCAGCGCCACCCCTTCCACTTTGTGGTCCCGGCGCTTCCTCAGGATGGCCCGCGCCCGTTGTCTCGTCGGGAGAATGTTGTCTTCCAGGTTCTTCAGGTTGATCGTCGTCCAGATCTCATGACCCTTGGCGAGCGCGTCCTCGTGCGACAACCCCGCATACCGATGGAAATAGGACCCGGGATCGCGGAACGCCGTACTCCGCAGCTTCATGAAGCGCGTAATGTACCAGGCCTCGATCACCTCGGGGTCGGCATCGATGTAGAGCGAGAAATCGAACAGATCCGACACATAGGGTATGGCCTTGCCGTCCTTCGGCAGTCTCGCCGGCTGCAGCACATTCAACCCTTCGACGATCAGGATGTCCGGCCGCTCGACGATCGACTGTTGTCCTTCCAGAATGTCGTAGTGGAAATGCGAATAGACGGGCGCCGCCACCCGATCGCTACCGGACTTCACTTCCGCAAGAAAGTTCAGCAGCCGCGCCGTGTCGAAGCTATCTGGGAACCCCTTGCGGTTCATGATCCCTCGCCGCTCCAGTTCGGCGTTGGGATATAGGAACCCATCCGTCGTGATGAGATCGACTTTGCGATGATCCGGCCACCGGGCGAGCAGCGCTCTGAGGACACGGGCTGTAGTGCTCTTACCCACCGCTACGGAACCAGCGATACCGATGATGAAAGGCACCCGCTTTGCCCCATGCCCGAGGAATTTCCGTGTAACGGCATGCAAATCCTGGGATGCCGCCACGTAGAGATTCAGGAGCCGCGACAGCGGCAGGTAGATTTGCTCCACCTCCTCCATGGTCAGGTCGTCGATTAGTCCAGAGAGTTCCGCCAGGTCGTCAGGCACCAGTGACATCGGCGTATCGGCACGAAGTTTCGCCCACTCGTCCCGCGAGAAATAGAGATAAGGGGAAAAGTCGAGTGCATTGACAGCACCACCCTGCTGGTCCTCGATATCAGCCTTGAGTTCGTTCATTTGCTGCGCTGCGCCTTTTCGGCGTGTCCCGAAACCCCTTGTCGCTGCTCCAGTGTCTCGAGCACGCGCTCGAAATCGACCCCCCTGCACTCAAGCAGCACCAGCAAGTGGAAAAGAACGTCCGCGGCTTCTCCGGCAAGCGCTTCATCCGACTGGCTCGCAGCGGCAATGATCGTTTCCACCGCTTCCTCGCCGAACTTCTTGGCGCACCGGTCCACGCCACCGTCGAGCAGCGACTTGGTGTAGGACTTCTCGGCATCGGCAGCCTTACGGGCCCGGATCGTTTCAACGAGCCTCTCGAGCACAACCGTCTTACTCATTTCGAAGCAGCAACCTCTGGTGAAACTATACCGCGCCCACCGGCGCCGTCGCCCCAGATGTGCCACAAGCCGCCCCGCACACCAACAGGCAGTGCTAATTCTGCTGCAAGGTTGGCAAATAGATCAGCGCTGACCACGCGACAGCAGCCCGTGCAGCCAGTCGAGCTGCTCGAAATTGCCGTACTTGATCACCAGCTGGCCGCTTTCTCCGGAGCTTCGCTTTATTTCAACGTTGAGCCCGAGAATATCCGTCAGCTCCTTCTCGAAGGCCCTTGTATCTGGATCCTTGTCCCGCTTCTTTCGGGCAGCTACCGCTCCGCCACCGCCACCTTCGACAATAGCCTGAACGAGCGCCTCGATCTCCCGCACGTTCAGCCCCTCGTCGGCGACCCGTTGCGCAAGTTCCTCCGCATCCGCCCGCCCAACGAGCGCCCGGGCATGCCCCGCGGTGATCCGCCCCTCCTTCACCATGATCTGCACGCCATCCGGAAGCTTCAGCAGCCTCAGGGTATTGGCGAGATGACTCCGGCTCTTGCCGATGACTTCGGCGAGCTGCTCCTGCGAGTAGCCGAACCGCTCGATCAGATCGCGATACCCGGTCGCCTCTTCGATGGCGTTGAGATCGGAACGTTGAACGTTCTCGATGATCGCGATTTCCAGGACATCCTGATCGTCGAGATCCCGAACAATGACAGGTACCTGTTGGCGCTCGGCAAGCCGAGCGGCGCGCCAGCGCCGCTCGCCAGCCACGATCTCGAAAGCGCCACCGATTTCTGGATGCGGTCTCGCAACGATAGGCTGGACGATGCCTTTCCTGCGTATGGATTCCGCCAGCTCCGCCAACTCATCTTCCCGAAAATCCTTTCTGGGATTGAACTTACTTGGCACCAGCTGAGACGTTGCGACAAGGCGTTGCTCGCCCTCGCTCGCAACCACGGGCCTTGCTGTTGAATTGTCGCCGATAAGCGAAGCAAGCCCACGACCGAGGCGGCTCTTAGGCACTGGCATCGACATACGCGTTTCGTTCCCCGCAATTGATTTTCACTTGCCGCCAACATCCCGGCGCAACTTCAGGCTGCCTTGATGACGCGCTCGCGCTCGATGATCTCCGTCGCGAGCTTGATGTAGGCCTGGCTCCCCGCACAGTCGTAGTCGTAGAGCAGAATCGGCTGGCCATGCGAAGGCGCCTCCGCCACCCTGATGTTGCGCGGGATCACCGTGTCGTAGACCTTGGCGCCGAAGAATCCTCGTACTTCGTTCGCAACCTCGCGCGAAAGCGCGGTACGGCCGTCATGCATCGTCAGGACGACACCCTGGATCTCCAGATCCGGATTGAGCGTCGACCTGATGCGCTCGATCGACTCTTTGATCTGCGAGATGCCCTCGAGCGCGAAAAACTCGCACTGAACCGGAACCAACACACCATCTGCCGCAACAAGCGAATTGAGCGTTAGCAGATTGAGCGATGGCGGGCAGTCGATCAGCAGATAATTGTAGTCGGCGCGCGCCTCGCCATTCCTCTGGCTCGCCTTGAGCGCTCCGACCGCGTCCCGCAGATGGTAGGCACGGTTGCGATCGCTGATGTGCTCCGCCTCGAAACCGACCAGATCATTGCTCGCCGGCACCACAGACAGGTTCGGGATCGCCGTCGGGACGGCAGCTTCGGCAAGCGACGCCATACCAGACAACACACTGAAACTGCTTATGCTTCTACCAGCCACCTCGATCCCGAAACCGGTGCTGGCATTGCCCTGCGGATCGATGTCGACGATAAGAACCTTCTCGCCGACAGCCGCCAGAGCCGTCCCGAGATTGATGGCGGTAGTCGTTTTCCCAACTCCGCCCTTCTGGTTGGCGACGGCCAAAGTCCTGAGCACCCGCTGCTCACCACCACTCGACATGGTTCAGCCCTCCGTTTTCGCCCCGAGATGCCGCACGACGGCAATTTTCCCGCCCCCGCCGGTAAGGCTGTCGGCGAGCTGGGCATCGAAGTCCCACTCCCGCCTGGCCTCTGCCAGTTCTTGCTCGACTTCCCGGCCCTTCAGAAAAAGTCCGACCGTACCGGGCCCAAAATACGCTTTTGACAGGGAAAAGAGCCGCCCCAGAGGGGCCAGCGCGCGCGCGGTCACAACATCCGCGGTGCCGACAATAGACTGAGTCTCGGTATTTTCGATTCGCGACACGATGATGTCCACAGCGACGCCGGTCTGCCGGGCCACCTCGCGAAGGAACGCAGCCTTTCGCTGGTCAGATTCGACGAGAACGACTTGCACCAACCCGGCCTCGGCAAGCAATATTGCCAGAACCAGCCCTGGGAACCCCCCACCCGACCCGAGATCCACGAGCCGTCGGGCGTTTTCCGGCACGAAACGCACGAGTTGCGCGCTGTCGGCGAAGTGACGGTGCCAGAGCTGCCCCAGCGTCGCAGGCGCAACGAGATTCACCGCGAGCTGCCACTTCCTGATCGCCAGATCGTAGACCTCGAGCTTCTCGAGGGTTTCACGTGAAACCTCGAAAGCGCGCCCAAAATCCTCGGCACTGCGAATTTCTGATGCCGCCGCTCGCCCGTTCACGCCGACAACGCCCGTTTTGCGTACTTTCTCAGGTGCGCCCGGATCAACAGCAGAGCCGCCGGCGTCATGCCATCGATGGCCGCGGCCCTTGCTAGTGTACCTGGCCGATGTGTGGCCAGCTTCTGGCGCACCTCGTTTGATAGGCCACTAATTGCAGAGAAGTCGAAATCACATGGAATTTCAGCTGCTTCGTCACTTTTCAGCGCTTCGACGTCCGCCGCCTGCCGATCCACATAAGCGGCATACCTGGCATCAACCTCGAGCTGGTCGGCGATTTTGGGATCGAGTGCTCGAATTTCGGGCCAGATCCCCGCCAATCGTTCAACGTCGACGCCCGGATACGCCAGCAACTCGAACGCCGAACGCCTCCTGCCATCGGCATTGATCGCCAGACCGGCCCGTTTTGCCTCCGTTGGCGTAAGGCTTCGCTGTTCGAGCATGGCCCGCCCTTCGTCGAGCCGCTTCGCCTTTCCCCTGAACACCGATATCCGGCCCACACCCGCCAGGCCCAATGATTCGGCAAGCGGCGTCAGCCGCTGATCCGCATTGTCGGCCCTGAGCCGCAGCCGAAACTCCGCCCGCGAGGTGAACATCCGGTAGGGCTCGGAAACGCCCCGGCTTACCAGGTCGTCGATCATCACCCCGATGTAGGACTCGGTCCGTGACGGAACGAGACATACACCCCCGCCGCCTGCAAACAAGGCGGCATTCGCCCCGGCAACCACCCCCTGCCCGGCAGCTTCCTCGTACCCGGTCGTTCCGTTGATCTGCCCTGCGAAATAGAGCCCGTCTGCTTTCCGCACCTGCAAGGTCGGCTCCAGCTCCCGAGGATCGACGTAGTCGTACTCGATGGCATAGCCAGGGCGCTTGACGATCACGCGCTCCAGGCCCGGTATGGTTCGCAGGAACTGCTCCTGTACCTCGGCACCAAGGGACGTCGACAGCCCGTTGGGGTAAATGGTGTCGTCGTCGAGACCTTCGGGCTCGAGAAAGATCTGATGCCGGTCACGATCGCCGAACCGGACCACCTTGTCCTCTATCGATGGGCAATAGCGCGGCCCGACCCCACTGATCTGCCCACTGTACATTGGCGCAAGATGCAGGTTGTCCCGAATGATCCCATGCGTTTCAGGAGTTGTATATGTAATGTGGCAATCTACTTGCCGTGTCGTTATGCGCTCCGTGAGAAACGAGAACGGCACCGGCGGGTCGTCGCCGGACTGTCGTTCCAGCTGTTCCCAAGCAATGCTTCGCCCATCGAGCCTGGCTGGCGTCCCGGTCTTCAGTCGACCCAGACGAAGTCCCAGCGCCTCCAGCCGCCCGGACAGCTTCAAGGCCGGTTGATCTCCGATCCGCCCAGCACGAATTTGAGTCTCGCCCATGTGGATGAGCCCGTTGAGGAATGTACCAGTTGTAAGAACAACTGATGCACAGCGGATTTCACGTCCGTCCGCCAGGACTACGCCCTCGACCCGCCCGCCTTGGAGAACGAGGTCTTCGACCCCGCCTTCGATAACTGTCAGATTGGCTTGCGCCAAAATCGCGCACTGCATGGCGTCCCGGTAGAGCTTGCGATCGGCCTGGGCGCGCGGGCCATGCACCGCTGGTCCCTTGGAACGATTGAGAAGCCGGAACTGTATGCCGGCCGCATCTGCTACGCGGCCCATCAGTCCATCGAGCGCATCGACTTCCCGGACCAGATGCCCCTTGCCCAGTCCGCCGATCGCCGGATTGCAGGACATCTCGCCGATCGTCTCGAACCGGTGCGTAACCAGCGCCGTCCGTGCGCCAAGCCGCGCGGCCGCCGCGGCCGCTTCACAGCCCGCATGCCCGCCGCCGACAACGATGACGTCGAAAGTATTGATGCTCATTTCAATTTTCACCGCTCTCCGAGTAACGGGAAGGAGATAAGCCAGCCAGGACACTTAATCCAGGATCAACTTGCTCGACCAAGATGTTTGCAAGTCTATCGTCCTGGCGCGCAGGATATTTGCGAGTCGATCCTCCTGCTTGACGTGAGTCCCAGGACAGATGCACCCCGCACAGGGAATCGAGCAAGAGTCGAACTCAAGTGTACCCCTGTTCGGGTGCAGTAGATCCGCACCCTGGGTGCCACCCATCACCTGCCACAACAAGTCAATTTGGAATTGATTCACGTGAAACATTTGCTATGAACAACGTCACTTCCCAATGCAGAACCTCGAAAAAATCTGCCCGAGGACATCTTCCGCATCAACCCTGCCGACCAGCCTGCCGAGTTCCGCCGCGGCCAGTCGCAGGTCTTCCGCCCTGAGCTCGATGTCCCCCACCCCCCGGAGGAACGCGGCCAGATGCCCGGACGAGGCCTCGAGGTGCTGCCGGTGACGGGCCTGGGTTACGATCGCAGGCTCTCCGCCTTCCGCCCGGGCTGACACGAGGACACCAATCTGTTCTATGAACTGGGCAAGCCCCTCGCCGGTCTTCACTGACACCGGAAGCATCCCTTCCGGCAGCCGCTGCCTCTCCCCCTCGAGCATCAGATCGGCCTTACTCGCAACCTTGACTACGGCACCATCTGGAAGCTCGAGGACCGAACCTGCAGCTGCCGGCGTAACCCATTCCCGACCTGCCTCGAATAACATGACCGCAAGATCTGCCCGGCGCGCGACTTCAATCGAGCGCCGGATCCCTTCACGCTCGACCAGCCCGGAAGCCTCGCGCAACCCCGCGGTATCGGTAACTATGACAACCTGCCCACCGATATCGAGCCGCACCTCTATCGGATCCCTCGTCGTGCCCGGCTCGTCGGAAACGATTGCCGCTTCCCGCAGCGCAAGCGCGTTGAGCAGGCTCGACTTGCCAGCATTGGGTGGCCCCAGCAGAGCAACCCGGAACCCCTCCCGGACGATTTCGCCGCGATGCTCGTCATCGAGACGGGCGACAATCTCTTCCTTCAAGCCTTCCGCACAGATCTCCGCCTGGCGCAGCGCATCCGACGCGACATCGTCCTCGTCTGAGAAGTCGATCGCCGCCTCCACGAGCGCCATCGTCGCGATCAGCCTCGTACGCCAGTATTCCGCCTGGCGCAGCAATGCCCCGCCCGCCTGCCTGAGCGCTTGGCGACGCTGGGCTTGCGTCTCGGCGTCTATGAGATCGGCAAGCCCCTCTGCCTCGGTGAGGTCGATCCGCCCCGCCTCAAACGCACGGCGTGCGAATTCGCCGGGCTCCGCCAGCCTGCACCCCTCCACCGCCCCCAGCGCATCGAGCATCGCCGCGACAACGGCTCGCCCCCCATGCACGTGAAACTCCGCCGTATCCTCGCCCGTGAAGCTACCGGGCCCCGGCATCCAAAGCACGATCGCCCGGTCGATATCCTCCCCATTGCGCGGATCCTTGAGCACGCGAACAACCGCAGTCCGCGGCACAGGCAACGGCTTTCCGGTAAGCTGACAGAGCGCCTTGCCCGCCGCCGCACCGGATGCGCGAATGACCGCAACGCCTGCCCTTCCGGGTGCGCTGGACAATGCGAAGACTGTCTCCACCATGGGCACTCCGATCCTCACCGATTATCCTGCTGGCGCGACAGAACCATCACCGCCATGCTAGCGTTCCGCCAAACGAGCAAACATTATCCCGGACGGCACCATGAACGAAATTGCTGGCCGCAATCGTCTTGCCGAGGAGACGAGCCCCTACCTCCTCCAGCACAAGGACAACCCCGTCCACTGGTGGGCCTGGGGTCCGGACGCGCTGGCCGCAGCGAAAGAATCCGGCAAGCCGATACTGCTCTCGATTGGTTATGCCGCCTGCCACTGGTGTCATGTCATGGCGCACGAGAGCTTCGAGGACGAAGCCACCGCTCGCTTGATGAACGAGCACTTCATCAACATCAAGGTCGACCGTGAGGAACGCCCGGACATCGATGCCATATACATGCAGGCGCTGCTCCGCCTGACCGACCATGGCGGATGGCCGCTCACCATGTTCCTCGACACCGACGCACGCCCATTTTGGGGCGGTACATACTTCCCGCCGGAGAACCGTCACGGCCGCCCTTCCTTTAGTCATGTCATGACCGAACTCACCCGCCTGTGGCGTGAGGAGCCCGACAAGATCCGCCACAATGCAGACCGGATCACCGCCTCGCTGGTCTCCGCACCTGGCGACACCGGCAGCTTCGCGATCGACGACGAACTTCTGGTCGACCTCGCAAACCGCACCGTATCCATCATGGACCCCGAGCACGGCGGCATCCGCGGCGCCCCGAAGTTCCCCCAATGGGGCATCTTCTGGTTCCTCTGGCGGGCTGGTATCGCCTTTGACGATGCCAGCGCCCGCAACGCCGTGACCACCTTCCTGAAACATGCCTGTCAGGGCGGAATTTACGATCACCTGGGCGGCGGCTTTGCGCGCTATTCCGTCGATGAAAGATGGCTTGTCCCGCACTTCGAGAAGATGCTCTACGACAACGCCCTCCTTCTCGACTTGATGACAGAAGTCTGGCGCGAGACCCGCGATCCGCTGCTGGAAATGCGCGTTGAAGAGACGGTCGCCTGGATCAACCGCGAGATGATTGCCGAAGGTGGCGGCTTTGCTGCCTCGCTCGACGCCGATTCCGAAGGGGTCGAAGGAAAATTCTACGTCTGGACCCGCGAGGAAGTATTGGCCGTTCTCGGAGACGAAGACGGACAATTCTTCGCCTCCATCTACGACGTCACGCCCGTCGGAAATTTCGAAGGGAGAAACATCCTCAACCGTCTCGGGACAATTGATCTCCTGTCTCCTCCCGATGAGGTCCGGCTGCGGAAGCTCCGCCAGATGCTTTTCCAGGTCCGCAGCCGACGCATCCATCCGGGATGGGACGACAAGGTGCTCGCCGACTGGAACGGCCTCGCCATCGCAGCCCTCGCCCGCGCTGCCTCCGTGTTCGGTCGCGAGGACTGGCGTGACATGGCAACGCGAGCTTTCGACTTCATCTGCAGCCGCATGACCCGCAACACGCGGCTCATGCACGCCTATCGGGCTGGCGAGCTGAGAGCCCCCGCCACCGCCGCCGACTACGCCAATATGATCCGCGCCGCCTTGCGCCTCCATGAGGCTGCCTCCGAACGCCGCTATCTCGAGGCAGCAGAGAACTGGACGGCAATCCTCGACCACCATTACTGGGACAACGCGGCAGGCGGTTACGCCACGACCGCCGACGATACACCAGATGTCATCATCCGCCTTCGCGACGCCAACGACGACGCCACGCCCAATGCCAACGGCACCATGATCGCGAACCTGGTCGATCTATTCCTGTTGACCGGAAAGATGTCCTACCTCGACCGCGCCGAAGCCGTGGCCCGCGCATTCTCGGGAACACTTGCCGAGCGCCTGTTTGGACACTTCGGCTTGCTTGCCGGATACATGTCGGTCATCCGTCCACAACATGTGACGATTGCCATCGCGTCGGATACATCCTCAGCCCTGTGGGACACCGTGAGCAGTCTGTCCCTGCCGGGTGCAGTGTGTCAACGCACGACACCGGCTGTACGAGCAGCCGACGACAAGCCGTCCGTCGCCGGTCAAGCAGCAGCCTATATCTGCATCGGTCCTGAATGCGCTCCACCCCTCTCCGATCCAGCGGCTCTACGCACCGCACTTGTCGCAGCACGACGTTTTGCCTGACGCAGTCTGGCAAACGACAATCCCCAGGAAATTGATTCACGTGAAACAATCGCCTGGGGATTTGTGGATAAGCGGTCTTTGTCGGCGCCAGTTATGAACCGGGCGCGTTCATGGACTGGAAGAACTCGCCATTGGACTTCGTTTTGTGCAGGCGATCCGTCAGGAACTCGATGGCATCCATCGTGCCCATTGGATTGAGAATTCGCCTCAGCACATACATCTTCTTGAGTTGATCCGGCGGGACCAGCAGGTCCTCCTTGCGGGTACCGGACTTGGCAATGTCGATTGCTGGGAAGATGCGCTTGTCCGAGACCTTGCGATCGAGCACGACTTCGCAGTTGCCGGTTCCCTTGAACTCTTCGAAGATCACTTCGTCCATGCGTGAGCCGGTATCGATGAGAGCCGTCGCGATGATCGTCAGCGATCCACCTTCCTCGATATTGCGTGCCGCGCCGAAGAACCGTTTCGGGCGCTGCAGCGCGTTCGAATCGACACCACCGGTCAGCACCTTGCCCGACGACGGCACGACCGTGTTGTAGGCGCGGCCGAGGCGCGTGATGGAATCGAGCAGGATCACCACGTCTCGCTTGTGTTCGACGAGCCGCTTCGCCTTCTCGATGACCATCTCGGATACTTGCACGTGCCTCGAGGGCGGCTCGTCGAAGGTGGAGGAAACGACCTCGCCCTTCACCGAGCGCTGCATGTCCGTGACTTCCTCTGGCCGCTCGTCGATGAGCAGAACGATGAGGTAGCACTCGGGATGATTTGCCGTGATCGAATGGGCGATGTTCTGCAACAGCACCGTCTTGCCGGTCCTGGGCTGCGCAACGATAAGCGCTCGCTGTCCCTTGCCCATCGGCGCCACGATGTCGATCACCCGGGCCGACAGATCCTTGATCGTCGGATCCTCGATTTCCATCCGCAGCCATTTCGTTGGGTAGAGCGGCGTCAGATTGTCGAAGTGGATTTTGTGCCGCGCCTTGTCCGGCTCTTCGAAATTGATGTTGTTGACCTTGAGGAGTGCGAAATACCGTTCGCCGTCCTTGGGGCTGCGGATCTGCCCTTCCACGGTGTCACCCGTCCTGAGGGCAAAGCGCCTGATCTGGGACGGTGAAACATAAATGTCATCCGGTCCCGGGAGATAGTTCGCGTCTGGCGACCTGAGGAATCCGAAACCGTCCTGCAGGACCTCCACGACACCCGTACCCGTGATGTCGATGTCCTGGGCGGCCAATTGCTTGAGCACCGCGAACATGAGCTCCTGCTTGCGCATCGTGCTCGCGTTCTCGACGCCATGTTCTTCTGCAAATTCAAGTAGTTCTGTAGGGGACTTTTCTTTTAGGTCCTGCAGTCTCATTTCTGTCATGGAATGGCTCCGGCACCGGAACGGCACTGATGGGCGGGCGAGAGGTGAAGACCGTCCGAGCAAATTTGGGGGAGGGTTGGCGCGGTTTGACACGCGTCAGGCGCACCTCAGAGAGAGGTCGCGAACTGCCGCCAGTGAACCTCTCCGTCCCCGGCAGCAGGATGTATCGACTCTCTATATAGCAAATCGGCTTGGACAAAGGAAGATGGGACAAGCCCTCTGAATCTGAATTAGCGACCTAAAATGGCTTCACGATGACCAATACAACAATCACGATCATGATCGCCGTCGGCACCTCGTTCGCGACCCGATAGAACTTCTGCGTCCGCGTGTTGCGATCCTCGTTGAAGGCGCGCACCCATCCACCGGCGATATCATTGAATGCGGACAACGCGAGGACCAGTGCGAATTTCGCCCACATCCATGGCTCAGCCCAGAAACCGCTGATCCACACCAGCGCCAATCCACTCAGCCAGACGACGATCATCGCCGGCCGCATGATGTAGCCGAACAGCCGGCGCTCCATCACCTTGAAGGTTTCGGACTGCCGCGAGCCGCGTTCCGCGTCGCAATGATAGACCATGAGCCGCGGCAGATACAGGAGGCCCGCCATCCAAGAGATCACGGCAATGATGTGCAGCGCCTTGATCCAAAGGTACATCGGCTAGGCTCAAACCTCTCCCCTGACGAGTTGCACCAGTCTCGCGACATGCTCGGGTGGCGTTTGCGGCACGATCCCATGCCCGAGGTTGAAGATGTATCGCCCCCCATCCATCTGATCGAGGAGCTTCCGCACCCTCCTATCGAGGGATTCGCCACCCGTCACAAGCAGCAACGGATCGAGATTTCCCTGAACGACCATCGGCCCGCCATCGAACGCGTCGCGCACATAGCCTAGATCGCTCGACGTATCACATCCGACGCCATCGACCTTGGTCGAATTGCCGTACCATGAAATGTAGGCGCCGATCCCTCGCGCAAACCCGATGATGGGAACGTCGGGATGGAGCCGCTTGATCTCCGAGACGATGCGCTTCGTGGGAGCAACAACCCATTTGGCGAGTTCGTCGCCGGCCAGAGACCCCGCCCAGGAATCAAAAATCTGCAGTACATCGGCACCGGCCCGCACCTGGGCGTCGAGATAAGCGATCGAACTTTCAGTCAGGATGTCGATCAGCTGCCCGAAACCCTCCGGATCCCGGTAGGCCCAGAGCCTGGCAGACGCCTGTTCCTTGCTGCCCTTGCCCTCCACCACATAGGTGGCCACGGTCCAAGGTGCGCCGCAAAATCCGATCAGCGCCGTCTCGCGCGGCAGCGCTTCTCGAACCCTGCTTACTGTCTCGGCTACGATCGCATATTTTTCGCCGGCACTCCCGGGATCGAGCGCGGCAAGACCCTTCGCGTCCTGGATCGGATCCAGGACCGGCCCCTCACCCTCGACAAAGCGCACACCCTGGCCAAGCGCATCCGGCACCACGAGGATATCCGAGAACAGGATCGCCGCATCGAACCCGAACCGCCTGATCGGCTGCAGCGTAACCTCGGCCGCCAATTCCGGCGTGTAGCACAGGTTCAGGAAACTGCCCGCCCTCGCACGCACCTCGCGATACTCGGGAAGGTACCGCCCAGCCTGTCGCATCAGCCAGATCGGCGGCGGACCTTCAACCTCGCCGGCAAATACTCCCAAGAACCGCCCAGCCATCGCCTTTGCCTCGTCGTTGGTTGTTTCACACAGCCCGATGCCTCACCTAATCAATCAAGAATCCAAATTTTTGAATCTTGTTTCTCTTACTGTTAGGCCGGTGAACTTCGGCAATACTCACCCTGTCCGCCGCTCTTGCACATTTCACCACCACTCCACGAACCGAGCGACTAGACTTGGTACCCGCAAGCATCGAGGCATACAATTCGATATTTCAACGCTTGGATTCAAGCGCTTGGACCACCGGTACGAATTTTACAAGCTGTAGACTTCGATGGGAAAACCGCCGAGTTCCGCATGAACACGGCGAGAATGTGCTAAACCGGCAAATCCGATGCCTTCCCGGGTCGAAGTGGGGACATCTGTGTGGGTAAAGTCGAAGTTGTCCGGCAAGCCCGCCGCTCGCCCCTGTCGTCGTCCCGTAGCGAGCCGAGTAATCCACAGATGGCCAATGAATTGCCAAGCTACTTCCACCTGCATCTGGTGTCGGATGCCACCGGCGAGACTCTCACGACGATAGCCAAGGCCGCATCGGTGCAGTACCCGGACGCGCGCGCCATCGAGCACGTGTATCCCCTTGTGCGCACCCGCCGCCAGATCGAACGCGTCCTGCAGGAGATCGAGGCTTCGCCCGGCATCGTCCTGTGCACGGTCATCGACGACGAACTCGCTCAGTTGGTCGACGAGCGCTGTCGCGAGATTAAGGTTCCCTGCATGCACGTGCTCGATCCGGTCATGCGCGTGTTCGAGAATTATCTTGGCGCCGCCCAGACACCTATCGTCGCCGGCCAGCACGTCCTCGATGCCGACTACTTTCGCCGCATCGATGCACTCAATTTTGCCATGGCGCACGACGATGGGCGACTTCCGGAAAACCTGGACGAAGCGGACATCATCATCCTGGGCGTGTCACGGACGTCCAAGACACCTACGAGCATTTATCTTGCCCAGCGGGGATATAAGACGACGAACCTCCCGCTTGTGCCGGACATCCTTCTTCCCCCGTCGTTGACCGCGCCGCACACCGCGTTCGTCGTCGGCCTGGTTGCATCCGTCGAACGGATAGCGGAAATCCGGCGCAACCGCGTTCGCCTGCTATCCGACCGCGATCTCAGCGAGTATGTCGATCGCGAAACCATCGCCGCGGAAATCGCCTATTCACGCAGGATTTGCGCCAAGCACGGCTGGCCGGTGATCGATGTTTCCCGCCGGTCGGTCGAGGAGACGGCCGCAACCATCATCAAGCTGTTCCACGACAGGGGGGAGACGTGATCCTGCCCCCGTCTGAAATCGTGCTCGCCTCCGCCAGTGCTGCGCGCCGCCAGATGCTGGCTGATGCCGGCGTAACTGTTGATATACAACCGGCAGACATTGACGAGGATGCAATAAAGCAAGCGTCGCATCTTACTCCATCCGATCTTGCGCTGCGGCTCGCAATTGCCAAGGCGGAAACCGTCAGCGCGATGCGCCTGCCGGACCTTGTCATCGGATCGGATCAGGTGCTGTCACTGGAAGGCGTCACGCTGTCCAAGCCTCCCGATATTGCCGCGGCCCGCCACCAGCTCCAAGCATTACGATCCCGTACACACGAGCTCCACACTGCAGTGGTCCTGGCCAGCGGTGGCCTTGCCCTATGGCAGCATTGTGCCGTCGCCAGACTCACTATGCGGAGTTTCTCCGAAGCCTTCCTCGATCGCTATATCGAGACCGAAGGCGAGGCTCTCTGCCAGTCCGTCGGCGCCTACCGGATCGAAGGCCTGGGCTTGCAGCTATTCGAGGCAGTCGAAGGCGACCACTTCGTCATCATGGGGATGCCACTCTTGCCACTGTTGAATGAACTGCGCCGGCGCGGCGCTATAGAGAGCTAGTGGGAGGACTTGGTGCTGATAATCGGCCTGACGGGATCGATAGGGATGGGTAAATCGACTGTCGCAGCCCACCTTGCTGCGCAGGGCATTCCGGTCTGCGACGCGGACGCGGTCGTACATGACCTCTATGCGGGCAGGGCCGTTCCACTGGTTGAAGCGGAATTTCCAGGCACCACCGGCCCTGAAGGTGTCGACCGCGCTGCACTTTCCCGCGCCCTTGCCCGTGAACCAGATGCACTCATCCGTCTCGAGGCACTGGTGCATCCACTGGTCCAGGCCGAGGAGAAGGCTTTCCTCGCTGACGCGCTCCGGCAGGGCGCACCCGTGGCCGTTCTTGAAATCCCACTGCTTTTCGAGATCGGCGCCAACCGCAAGGTTGATGTCGTCGTCGTCGTCTCGGCGCCGCCGGAGGTTCAGCGCCAGCGCGTGCTCGAGCGCCCCGGTATGACCGAGGAAAAACTCGCAATGATCCTCTCCCGCCAGGTCCCTGACAGTGAGAAGCGTGCCGGAGCGGACTACGTCATCGATACCTCCGGCGCGTTCGAGGAAACCTATCGGCAAGTTGATACCATGCTCCAGGCCCTTGCCGGGCGAAGCGGTACTGCCTACCAAGATCATTGGTCTTGATTCGCCCGGCATGACCGGCCGGCAGATGGGGGGGGCACCATGCTGCGCGAGATCGTACTCGACACCGAAACGACAGGACTTGAAGCTGCGGGCGGCGACCGGCTCATCGAGATCGGCTGCATCGAACTCCTGAACCGTATCCCAACAGGCAACGAGTACCACCAGTACATCAATCCTGAGGAACGCGCCGTTCATCCCGAAGCAGAAGCCGTACACGGAATTTCAAACGCATTCTTGAAGGACAAGCCCCCGTTTCGTGATGTGGCGCGCAAGTTCATCGACTTCGTCGGCGACGGTCATTTGGTCATCCATAACGCTGCCTTCGATATGGGTTTCATAAATATGGAGCTCGGGCGCATCGGGCTGCAGCAGATTCCGTCGACGAACGTAGTCGATACGTTGGCGCTCGCACGGCGCAAGCACCCCGCAGGACCGAACACGCTCGACGCATTGTGCAAACGCTACGGCATCGATAACAGCCGGCGCGTCAAGCACGGCGCACTGATGGACGCGGAGCTGCTGGCGGAAGTCTACATCGAGCTGCTCGGCGAGCGTCAGGCCATGCTTGGGCTTGCTACGGATGACTTGGAGCGTGCGTCGGGCTCACGTCACGGTCGCAGGACGGCGCGCAAGCGTCCAAGTCCCCTGGTCGGTCGCCTGGGCGACGACGACGTTGCGGCTCATCGCGCATTCGTCGAGACGCTTGGTGACGATGCCCTTTGGTTGACCTATCTGGAACCAGGCGGCAATAGCGAAGCCGCCTGAACCGGACCCGGTACTCAAGAATTGGCGTTATCGTTGCTCGCCTGCGCGCGACGCTGCTCGTAGAGGCTTGCGAAATCCAATGGATCGAGCAACAGCGGCGGGAATCCTCCCTCGCGCGTCAGGTCGGCGATGAGGCGGCGCAGGAACGGGAACAGCAGCGTTGGGCAGTGGATGAGAAGGAACGGCTCCAATGCTTCCTGCGGCAGGTTCTCAACCCTGAACATGCCCGCATAACTGATTTCGAGTTCGTAGAAGACCATGTCCGAGGTCGATGCCTTGGCCCCGAAGTCGATGACACTCTCGAACAGCCCCTCGCCGACCGCCTCGGCATTCACGTTCACTTCGATCTCGAGATTCGGATTATCGGGTCTCTTGACGAGAATTTTTCTGACGTTGGGGTTCTCGAACGACAGGTCCTTGATGTACTGCGCGATGATCTGGATGTTGGGCTGCGCCCCGGACGCGTCCTGGGCATCGCGTCCGTTCTCCCTGTTGTCTTCGGCCATGTGGTGGCTGTCCTTCGTCCCCGGTTTCCGATCTGGTACTGCAATGGAATCGCAAGACGGGCTACCACGCTGGTCGTTGGCCCGCAATGCGTCGGCGCCGTCACTTATTGACGCTTGTCACGTCGATCGCGATCCGGTCCTTCCTTGGGCTCATCGAGCGTCTCGTATTCGCCTTCGATGATCGGCCCGCTGCGCGAACGTCGCTCATCGTTCGAGTCTCGTTCCCCGGCACCGGCGTGGCCGGTTCTGATGTCGACCCTGACATCTGCACGCGAGATGATCATGCGGAATATCGCCCGCGCCACCCATCGCCTCACCCCCGGCACAAGCAGCGCCAGACCGACCGCGTCCGTAATAAGTCCTGGCGCGAGAAGCAAGCCGCCAGCAACCAGCAGGAAGCTGCCATCGATGACGGGTTCGATGGGCGGCTGGCCCCTCGCACTGGCTTCCATGGCACGCTGCATCACCTGCCAGCCCTGGCGGTGAAGTACCATGCTGCCGGCAATGGCCGTGCCGATCACGATTGCTATGGTCGGCCACAGCCCGATGGTCTGGCCCACCTTGATGAGAAGAGCCAGCTCGATCAGAGGTATGGCGACAAACAGAAGGAGTAATCCTAGCCTCATGTCTACCGATACCCCGTGTGCTCCGGCTTCTCAAGCGCCGCCCGACGAACCGGTTGGCGCCAGCCCAATAAGTGCTAAAATTGATCTGCAACATGGACAATGGGGTACCCGTGAAGGGAATGAAATGGTAACGTCGGCGACGTTCATGACGGCAAACCTCTAGCTTTGAGTGGATCTTGCCCATACATAGAGGGTCATGCACGCCAGGGCGCGAGCACCCGTTAAGAATGTTACGAAATTTGCGCAGCCAGCCGCCAAGAAGGCCACCAGTATGAACGGTAAGATCGACCTGATCACACTTATCGCCTTGATTGTTGCGGTCGTGGCAATTCTGAAACTCCGCAGCGTACTGGGCCGTCGAACCAGCGACGACGAAGCGCGCTACCAGGAGCGCATCAGGGCCGAGCAGATGCAGGACAGTGCCACGGGAGCCCGGGACAAGGTGGTTGCCCTGCCTAATCGCGGCAAGGAGGCCGCCGCCCGTCCAGGCGCGACAACCACCGCCATCGCCGATGTCGAGGAGCGGATCAAGGGGCTTGCGACCAATCGCGAGGCGGAAGAAGGCCTGATGGCCATCGCCCGTGCGGACCGCAGCTTCGATCCCCTGCATTTCATGGACGGTGCCAAACAGGCATACGAAATGATCGTCACTGCCTTCGCCGAAGGCAACAAGAAGATCCTGAAGGACCTGCTGAGCAGGGAGGTCTACGAGGGCTTCGAAGAGGCTATATCCGGGCGGGAGGCTCGCGGCGAGCAGATCGATCAGGCCTTCGTCGGCATCAACAAGGCCGACATAATCGAAGCCGAGCTGAAGGGCTCTTCGGCGCAGATCACCATCAAATTCATCAGTCAGCTGATTTCTGCGACGCGTGACCGCTCGGGCGAGATACTTTCTGGCGATGCGCAGCGAATTACCGAGGTCACGGACATCTGGAGTTTCTCGCGAGACGTGCAATCGGGTAACCCGAACTGGCGGCTCGTGGCGACCCAGGCAGCGACCTGAGAACAGCGCTCTTGTTTCCACCGGATAACCGGCCATGCCGATCCGATATGAGCCGGTTTCCTACGGGGAACTGCCCGAATGGCAACTGGACGATGCCGCCGCCGCGTTGTCCGCCTTCTGCCGCTCAATCGACAGGTTCCACCCAGCCGACGATATCGCATTTGCAGCCCAGGAAGCCTTGGGCGCTGGTAGCCAATCTGCCGCCCGCCGTTTCTTCGAGCAGGTCTTCACACCCTGCGCGGTCCTCGGGAACCATGAACCCGGTCGCGTCACAGGCTATTACGAGCCGCACCTGAAGGCGTCCCACCATTGTTCGCCAGCCTTCCCGCACCCGATCTACAGGCGCCCGCCTGACCTCGTGAACCTCGTCGACGACGCCATGCGCGGTTCGGTCAACGGAGAGCTGACACACGCCCGCCTGACGGCTTCAGGTGCCGCCGAGCCCTATCCGGAGCGATCCGACATCGACCTTGGAGCGCTGTCCGGCCGCGGTCTGGAGCTGGCCTGGGTTGGCGATCAGGTTGATCTCTTCTTTCTCCAAGTCCAGGGCTCCGGCCTGTTGGAATTCGAAGATGGGAGCCGTGTGCGGATCGGTTACGATGGCAAGAACGGCTATCCCTACAGTTCGATCGGCCGCCATCTGATCGACGCCGGCTTCTTCTCTGCCGCACAATTGACCATGCCGGTGTTGATCGCCTGGCTGCGCGCCGACACCGAACGCGCGCGCAAAGTGATGTGGATCAACCGCTCCTACATCTTCTTCCGCGAGCTTCCCGCCGCGCTCGAGGGTCCGCTGGGCAACGATGCGATACCGCTGACGCCTGGCCGGAGCCTGGCGGTCGATGGCAGTTTCCACCCCGTCGGCACGCCGATATATGTCCACGTTCCGGACTTGCATGACCCGGACAGTGGCCGGAGTTTTGCGCGCCTGATGATCGGCCAGGACGCAGGCTCGGCAATAAATGGTGCCGAGCGCGGTGACATTTACTACGGATCAGGATATTCAGCCGGCGAGCGGGCTGGGCTGACAAATCACACTGCACGGTTTTTCATCTTGAAGTTGAGCCGCTGACCAAGCATATGCCTGGCAGGCCTGGGAAAGCGCCAATGAAGAAATTGAAAGGCCGTGTACCGCGAAAGCCTGCTCCGCCGCAGTCAGCCGGTTCGTCAGGCAATGATCGCCGCCGGAAAATACAGCTGTCACCTGATGATTGCCGGGTCTGGGAACAGGTTGCGCGCACTGTAGAGCCGATAGACGGCAAGCGACGAGTCCCCGAACGCGCTGCCGCCGCGGCAGTCGGGACCGTTCGGGTGGACAGCGCAACATCGCAGACGGTGGCCGCACGCAAGCCGGCCGGCAAGCGACAGGCGTCCGCCCTTCCTCGAACCGCGCTCGGGACGCGTACGCCGGATGCGCGCAGCGCCAGTACACCGGACAATGGTATCGATCGGCGCAAGGCACGCCGGCTTGCGCGCGGTACGATCGCCATCGATGCCCGTATCGACCTTCACGGCATGCGACAATCCGAGGCCCACGACGCGCTGCGGACGTTCATTGCCAGGTCCAGCGCCGCTGGCTACCGGCATGTCCTGGTAATAACCGGCAAGGGCCAGCGCGTGATTGATGCGGAAGGCCACATACTTTCCGAGCGCCGCGAACACGGTGTGCTTCGCCGAATGGTGCCCGAGTGGCTCGCCTCGGATCCAGTGATCTCGTCTCAGGTCACGAATTTCGCCACAGCCGCGAACAGGCACGGTGGAAACGGTGCCTTGTACATCACGCTCAGATCGGGCTCGGCACCGTCCAGCCGGCGTCGTGACTGAAAGGGCCTAGGTGCAGTCGTTCGCCATGGCATTGATTGCGGCAGTGCTGCCTGAAAGCGAGTAGGTATCCTCGGTTTCCTGTCCCTGCGCGTTAGTCCCCTTGATCACCATTGACGAGCCCCCTTTGACCGCTTCGATGAGCTTCAACTCATCGCTGAGGTCGGCTACGAAGGCATTGTCCTTGTCGGTGAACAGCTTGAAAACATTGGAGCCGATCTGAACCGAGACCGTCGAGTTCTTCTTGATCTCATAGCCCATCTTGACGCTGACCTCGGCCTTCACGCCTTCCTTGGGCCAGGACGATACATAGAAATAGGTCTTGTCGGACTGCAGGTTGCGTGGTGATCGCGACTTGGGCTGGGACGCGACGAAGCAGACGGTGAGGCCGGTGGACTGGTGCTTGTAGAGCGGCCAGTCTTTGAACACCTTGACGAGCGCCGGGGGCTGCTGCTGTGCGTATGCTGGGGTGCAGGCCAGAACGGCTGCGGCTGCCAGCATACGAAGGGTTTTGTTGATCATCGCCTCCTCGTGAGCCTTACGGCGTTAAGGGTTTGCGCCAGCTGTCGGAAATTGGACGGATATCGCATGTGATACTTGCCATGGCACCGTCAGGTGCCGCGGATATGTGTCCCCTTTTAGTTCCGAAGTGTTGTCGTGTCATCGGGGCGGATGCGTAAATTGAGCATTAGCTTGGCATTACTGTGACAAATCCGCAGAATTGATGCCCTGCGCCAGCGACACCGGCCTTTCCTTGAACGGCGCCATAAGTCGTATCCGGTCGTACATCACGATGGCTCCTGCCATCGCGACATTGACGCAGAAACGGGTCGGGATCTTGACCACGTACTGGCATCGCGCGAGCAACGCAGGAGAAAGTGAACCCTTCTCCGGGCCGAGCACGTAGGCTGCTCGCGGCGGGTGCCGGAAACTCGGCAGATCTATCGCATCTTCCAGCAGTTCCACACCCACCAGGCTACATCCTTCGGGCAGGGTGATGTCATCGGCGGAAGCCCAATTATAGTGAGGCAGGTGGAACTGGCCCTTCGATGTATCGGCCCGCGCCTCGAGAGCCTGGTACGTCGCCCCGACCGTGAACGTGAAGCTGGCGCCGAATCCGTGCGCTGAGCGCATGAGATTGCCGAGGTTGAGTGCCTTCGACGTGCGCTCTGCCCCGATGACGAAATACCCGCGGGCTTCAGGTGGCCAGTGGCCCTCCTTCCGCGCCGCGCGTTCATTCAATTTCTGCTCTTTGCTCATCCAAGGGTCACGAATACTGGTGTTTGCCAGGATATTAGCTTCACACTTCGGAGCTGGCCAGAACTGGATGCCCCTTGCCGCGTTGCCCACCGCGAAGATCGCTCCTACAACTTGTTACCGTGAACCGTTAGAAGGGGGCCTCGCCAATGAAACTCGGCGCGAGCATGTCTGCTGTCGTGACCGGTGGTGCTTCGGGCCTTGGAGCTGCCACCGCCCGCACCTTGGCTGCCAGGGGCGTGAAGGTTGCTATCCTTGATCTGGATACCGAGCACGGAGAACCTCTTGCTGCCGAGCTTGGAGGGGCCTTCGCGCGATGCGACGTGACAGAGCCCGAAAGCGTCGAAGAGGCGCTCGATTCCGTCCGCAGGGTCAATGGTATCGAGCGGATTGCCGTCACTTGCGCCGGCATCGCCTACGGCCAGCGCTTGGCTCGCCTCGACCGCGACACGGGCAAGGGCGAGGCCCACGATGTCGCTGCCTTCTGTCGCGTCGTTTCGGTGAACTTGGTCGGGACGTTCAATGTCCTCAGCCGGTGTGCCGCCGCGATGCTTGAGCTCGACCCGCTGATGCCTGACGGCGAGCGCGGTGTCCTCGTGACCACCGCTTCGGTTGCTGCCGAGGACGGCCAGGTCGGCCAGGTGGCCTACGCTGCATCCAAGGGCGGTGTCGCAGCTATGACCTTGCCGATTGCCCGTGACCTCTCACCTTCCGGCATACGAGCGGTGTCCATTCTCCCAGGTTTGTTCGAAACGCCGATGTTCGCGACTTTGCCGGACGAGGCCCGTGCTGCACTCGCAGCCAGCGTTCCCTTCCCGAAACGGCTCGGTCGCCCTGAGGAGTACGCAGCCTTGGTTGCCCACATCGCCGAGAACGCGATGCTGAACGGCTGCCAGATCCGCCTCGACGGAACTGTCCGCCTTCCAATGCGTTGAGGAATTCGTCGCTTTTGGGACACTCGATGTTCCTGAACGACAGTCACGTTAATCAACTGATTCGATTGATGCCGGATGCGTCGACACGGCGGTTGGAAATGCTCGTACTACTGCATTAGAACGCGGTTGTCTTAACGCGGCGAAGAGATACTATCGATACAGAGAAATCGGACGCGAATTCAGGTACGGGGCGTAGGCGTGGTTGGTATTGCGAGAACTGGATCTGGTTGGGAACGACGCGTTTTCCAGGTGCCGGTTTATCTGTTGTCAGTCGTCGTCGTCGCCATGCTCACATTTCAGGCCGCATCGGCTGTTCTCGACGCGATTCATTTCGCGCACGTGACCAAGGCGCAGGAGCCCATCCGCACCGAGGCGCCCGTCACTGAACACCGGGTTGCCGAAGACTCCTTCACCGATATGTTGAAGAGCGAGAGCTTCTGGCAGCGGCGGCGATCCAGTTCATCGGCCGGCAAGCGCAGCAAGCCGAGCAGTTTCGAGAGACCGAGCAGGCTCGGTCGCCGTCCTCAGGAGGAGGCGGGCTTTGACCTGTTTTCACCCTGGACATTCGGCTTCGACGGCTCCAACTCGGATGAAGACAACGAAGGCGAACGCACCCCGCGCGTATCGAACCGTTTCCGTACTATGTGCGTCCGGCTCTGCGATGGCTATTACTGGCCGGTGAGTTTCGCAGCCGACGAGAGCCGCTTTGCTGCTGACGCGTCAGCCTGCTCGAACAGCTGCACGTCTCCGGCAAAGCTCTACGTCTACAGGAACCCAGGCCAGGAGATCGCGGAAATGCGCGATCTCTCCGGCAACTCCTATTCCAAGCTGCGAACAGCGTTCCTGTATCGAACGTCCTACGATGCCAACTGCAAATGCCGCCCGCACGCATGGGAGCAGGCCTCTTTGGATCGCCATCGCCTGTATGCGTTGCAGTCGAAGCGTCGCAACGGCAACCGGAAAGCCGCCGCCGAGCTTAAGGAACTGCGTCGCAAGGTGCGCGATTCGAAGCGAGAAGAGCGCCGCGCCCGCGATCGCCTGAAACGGGCTCAGCGCCGGGGCTGGACGGTAGTCTCGGAGTCCGCGTTGCCTCCGATGCAGCTCCGGCGGGCCCCGGCGGTCGCGGCTGTGAAGTCAGGCGCGGGGATTGCGCCAGTGGCCGGGGCTGTACTGACAAATTCCACGTCGGTTGATCCTGCCGGCGATGTATCCCCCATCGCAACACCGGCTGGATTGTACTCTCCCCATTTTCGGCGCATCACCCCGGCGGCGGTGCGCACCGGCACGGCATCTGTTACCCGCCCGCCCGTGGTCGTCCAGCTTCAGCCGCCACGCGAGCGGGAATTGGCTGAGCCGATTGCACCCGCCAGCAGCCCGGCCCTTTCCGAGGGAAGAATGTCCCTGGGTGTGCGTCGCACCACCGTTCGCCAGCAAAAGAAGCAGAGCCGCCCGGCGGCTTCGCGACCGCGCCCCGCAGACGACTGGCGTAGACGCGTTTTCCAGGCCGATTGATCGAATATTGCGCGGTCTGAACGCGCGGTGCTAACCTTCAGAAAATAATTACCTTATTGCATCATATTCTGATGCGTTCCTGGGGGTATGGTCTTAACTCGCAGGCCACTCTGGCTGGCGGCCGGAGTTACCGCATTCTTCTCTCGAAGTCCGGTTCCTTGTGGGTGTTGCGTATGTCGAAGCCGGTCATCACGTCTCTGCGTGCCGTTGCAGCACGCGCGCTGCTTGCCGCGGCTATCCTGCTGTCGGCCTCACCCGCTTCGTCCCAGTCGCTGCTCGATTTCCTGTTCGGCGCGCCGAAGGCGGCCCCACGATACACGCCGCCGCAGCACCTGCGCCCGCCATCGGGGTCGACACTGTCTCTGCGTGACTACGGTGCGCCAGGCTATTCGCCGTATTCTTCGCCCCGTCAGTCCTACCGAGTGGGCGGCGGTACGTATCGCACCATGTGCGTCCGGGTTTGTGATGGCTACTTCTTCCCCATCAACTACCGAACCAGCGCCGGCTATCTCTACCGGGATGCCGACGAATGCAGTGCCCGCTGCGGCGCCAACGGCCGACTATTCTATTATCCTTCTGGGACAGCGGACATTTCCAAGGCGGTCGACCTTTCCGGCCTGTCCTACAAGTCGATGCGGACAGCATTCCTGTACCGCAAGAAGTATGATGCGAGCTGCACCTGCCGTCCGCATCCATGGACGGAGGCTGCCAAGGCCCGCCACCGGCGCTATGCGCGTGAGGAAAGTGGCGAGACCGCCGTGTCCGAGGTCCCGCTGCCGCCCCGCTCCGTTGAGATAGCCTCTGCCGACCCCTCGACGGTTCGCCAGGATGCCGCCGATACCATGCAACCGGATACCGGTTCGACGTTCGACGTATCGCCCGTCGCCAGGCCCGAACCCGTAACCTTTACCGGCTCCGAGCCTGCGCCGACTTCCTCACAGATTGCGCGCCGCACCATGCCCACCGCCGCTGCGCGCTCTACGCCCCGCGCGGGGTCGACCCACAAGGCCCGCCCGGCACGAAAATCCTCGCCGCCTGTCCGTAAAACGAAATCGGAGAATTCCGGTTTTGGCCTGAGCTGGCTGCCTGGACCCTCCAAGCCAAAGTATGTCTGGCCAGGCGATCCCCGCTAGCTTGGCTCGTGGCTGGCTGCGATTGCTTCGATCTTGCGGGCAAGCTCGCGGTCCCGGGCTGAGAGACCGCCCGCATCGTGCGTAGTAAGCAGGATTTCGACCCGATTGTAGACGTTGCGCCATTCGGGGTGATGATCCATCGCCTCCGCCACCAGTGCGACGCGCGCCATGAACCCAAAGGCTGAATTGAAGTCGTTGAATTTGAAAGTTTTTTCTATTGCATCGCGGCCTCCGGCCAGCCGCCATCCAGGAAGTTCGTTCAGCAGTTTCTGACGATCCTTGTCGTTGAGTTTCTGAATCATTGGGTGTTCCTCCTGGCCTACCGCTGCTTCGGGGAAGCCGGATCGAAGAATTCGTCGTCTTCATCGTCTATATGAGGGATGCCGGCGAACGGATAGGCCGCTTCGACAACGTATGGTCCGCCGCCAACGTGCATCCGCGACGAATAGAGTACGAATCGCGTGGCGACGAATGCCGGCACCCCGAAATGCCCCTTGCGTTGAAGCAGCCGCGCGACCATCTCCGGCGGCGTGCCGGTGAGGCGAGCCAGTGTAACGTGCGGCTTGAACTTGCGTGTCTCGGGCGCGAGACCGATGCTGCGGGCGGCACGCTCGTGCGCGCGGGCCAGCGCGCTCAGTTCCGCCGATGGCTCCACCCGGGCCCAAAGCACCCGCGGCTGGGCGCCGCCGAAGACGTCGAGGCCCGCGATCCGAACTTCGAAGGGCTGCACGTCGATCTCGCCTAGCGCCTCCGCGAAGTCGTCGGCTTGCCTGTTGGAGATATCCCCGGCGAATCGCAGGGTGATGTGCAACTCCTGCAGATTTACCCACCGCGCGCCGGCGAGCGGCTGGCGGACTTTGTCCAGTGCGTCTACGACGTCGTCCGGCAGTTCGAGAGCGGTGAACAATCGTGGCATGCGGTTTCCTCCCGGATTCGGCAGCCGGTAACCTAGCTCGATGCTTATACACGATTTTTCAGCAATTCGTCTGATTCGCCTGATCGTCTTTGACCGGCATGGAAACCGATCTTAAATCCCGATTCCCACACTCATCTAATTTCGCGCGATACAGCTTGAAAGCATGCTGCGGGTAAGCCATATTTCGGTGGCAAACCGACATGGTTGCAACGACATTCAAAGGGACGAGGAACCAATGGCTCAGTACGACAACAGGTACGCGCGGCCGGGCACTGTGACCGACATCGGCGTCGACGCGGGCCTTCGCACGTACATGCTGACCGTCTATAACTATATGGCGGCTGGCATTTTTCTCACTGGCATCATCGCCTACCTTGTTTTCACGCAGTCCGTGACGACCGATGCTGCCCTCGCAGCCAAGACTCAGGCGGGTCAGCTTATGGCTCTGAAGCGCGGCATGTTCCTTACGCCGCTCGGCCAATTGCTGTTCGCGACGCCGCTGAAGTGGGTCGTCATGCTCGCGCCTCTGGCCTTCGTGTTCTTCCTGTCGTTCCGGGTCATGAACATGAGTGTCGGCGCGGCTCAGATCGCTTTCTGGCTGTTTGCCGCAGTCATGGGCGTATCGCTGTCCTCGATCTTCCTCGTCTACACCGGTCAGTCGATCGCCCAGATCTTCTTCATCACGGCCGCGATGTTCGCGAGCCTGAGCCTGTGGGGCTACACGACGAAGAAAGATCTGTCGGGTTGGGGCACGTTCCTGTTCATGGGCCTTATCGGCGTAGTCCTCGCCAGCGTCGTCAACCTGTTCATGCAGTCTGATG
>JBJOGJ010000013.1:0-30820 GCA_046048295.1 Pseudomonadota bacterium
AACGAAAGACGTTCGAGAGAAGACGCTTGCAACATCAGAGGCAAGCCGCTTAGATCAATCCAACCGATGATCCAAAGCCTCCGCTACGCGAACCGCATCTCTGTCTCAAAGACTGTGAAGACGGACATTATGTTCCGCGGTTCGGATATGGATTCCCGCACGACGCTGCTGATGCTGCAGGGGGACATCAAGAGCGGCAAGGACAACCAACGCATCCTGACACCGACTTCGCTACTACTCTTCTATGTCGCTGACCCGAAGACACCCGACGTTTACCGCCTGCCGACGGGCTCCTTCTAAGCGGTCGCCTAAATTCGCGCCCTGTCGCGAGCTACATATTTTCATACAGATTGGACGAGCACCTCAGCGGTCCTCGTCCTTTTTTGTGCTGTGATCAGCCTAGCCAAGAGTTTTGATGGTACGCCGTCGCGGGACTGGCTGAAAGCTGGCGCATCCGCTGCCAATGGCCGGCTAATTTCCGAGATTTTCGTTCCGGACCGGATCATGGCGTCCGAGGAGTCGAAGCAAGGTTGAGCGCCAAGTTGTCCGCTTCGCCCATGGGTGGTAGGCTCGCCGGGCGAGCGAGAACCGCTCATACAATCAGAGCCAGCAAAATTGGCCCGTACCGGAGGAAACAGTAATGTCCGCAAGGATTTTCAATACGCTTGGGCGTACGGCAGGATATTTCGCCGGTGCGCTTCTGGCCATATCGCCTGCCAGCTCTCAGCCAGTCGAAGAATTCTACAAGGGCAAGAACGTAACGCTTCTGATCGGCTCCGGCGTCGGCGGCGGCTATGATACCTACGCACGCCTCGTGTCGCGTCATCTCGGAAAGCACATCCCCGGCAATCCAACCGTAGTGCCGCAAAACATCATCGGCGTGGCGTCGGTAGCAGCAGCCAACCATCTTGTTACGGTGGCGCCGAAGGACGGAACTGTCCTCGCTGCACTGCAGCGCGAAGTGGCGATGGTGCAGATCGTCGGCAAGCCAGGGCCGAAGTTCAAGGCTACGGAGCTCGTCTGGATCGGGAGTCTGACGAGTGAGCCCGGTGTGTGCGGCGTTGCTACCCGCACCGGCATCAAGACCTTCGAAGAAGTCTTTCATCGCCAGATCATTGCCGGAAGCACGGGCCCCAACGCGCTCGAACACTATCCGGCGATGTTCAAGAACCTGCTTGGCGCGAAGTACAAGGTTGTACGCGGATATAAGACGTCGGTCGACATCGGCCTCGCCATCGAGAGGGGCGAACTCGAAGGCGTCTGCCAGTCCTGGGCATCGTTCGAGAAGAACCATCGCGACAATCTCAAGAACGGCGTAATGATCCCGCTGGTGCAAGTGGCCCTGAAGCCGCACCCTGCGATGACGAAGCTCAAGGTGCCGATGTACAGCGAATTCATCACGGCAGAACGTGCAAAGAAGATGGGCTTCACCGTTGATGAGGTCGGCGAATACTTCAACCTTCAGCTTGCCTCTACTCTTCTGGGTCGGCCCTATGCGATGGCGGCAGGCAACCCGGCCGACCGCGAGAAGGCGATCATCGGCGCTTTCGAGAAGATGATCACGGCAGCAGAATTCAACGGCGAGGCAAACAAGATGCGACGGGAGATCGACTTCGTACCCGGCGTCGACCTCCTCAAGGTGATAAAGAAGATGGCTGCGGTGCCGAAAGCCAAGCTCGACAAACTCGAGGACATACTGAAATAGGCCTGCCGATCCCGTTTGCCTGGCGCCCGGTTGCCTGCTCATGCTTCCCGCATTAGACGATAAGGAGTTGGCGCTCGGGCGCACCACAAGGAAAGGCAAAGGGACGATGATCGAGACGAAAGGGCTGTCAGGCGCCGAGGCGCTGCTCAAGGTGCTGAAACGCATGGGGGTCGAGCGGATCTTTGCCTCGCCCGGCTCCGAGTGGTCCCCTGTATGGGAGGCTCTCGCCAACCCCAACGCCAACGATATGCCCATCTACATGAGCACCCGGCATGAGGAGATCGCCGTCGGCATGGCGAGTGGCTACGCGAAGGCAACCGGCAAGCTGCCAGCGGTCATGATCCACACGACCGTCGGTGCACTACATGCAACGATGGCGATGCGCGGCGCGCTGCACGAGCAGGTGCCGATGGTGGTGTTCGCTGGCGAATCCGTCGGCTTCGGTGAAGACGAGGGCCCCGACGTCGGTGGCCAGTGGGCTAGCCATCTCGGCGACATGGGCGGGCCCGCGCGGCTTGTCGAGCAGACGGTAAAGTGGAGCTTTGGCCTAAACACCAAGTCGATCCTGCCGGCGACCATCCACCGGGCCTGCCGTCTCGCGATGGCGGCACCGAGAGGACCGGTCTTCGTATCGCTGCCGATGGAGCACCTCTTCGACGAAATGACGCGGAATGTGCCGTCTGAGCTTGGCAGTGCGCCGCTCGCCACCGCCGATCCGGCTGGTATCGAAGAGCTTGCAGAAATGCTGGCAAAGGCCAGCCATCCGGTGATCGTGGCCGAGGATGCGGGGCGGACACGCGGTGCTGTGAAGGCCCTCACGGAGATTGCCGAACTTCTGGGCTGTCCTGTAGTGGAGACGCGGAGCACCGGCTCGATCAATCTTCCGCGCTCGCATGGCCTCCATTCGGGCTACGATCCGCGCAGCGTCGTTTCGGAGGCAGATGCGATTTTGCTCCTGGCGGTGATTGCGCCATGGCATCCGGCAACCATTACTCCCGCAAAGGACGCCAAGGTCGCCGTCCTCGACGAGAATCCTCACCGGGCGGAGTTGCCCTTCCACGCCTACCAGTCCGATCTTTGCCTTGCCGGCGATCTCGAAACGTCGCTGGAAGCCCTGCTGGCAGCGTTGAAACAGAAAATCGCTTCAGGAGACGAGACCCGGCAGCGGCGGGCGGCCCAGCTCGCTGAGACCAACAACGCGCGGCGCCGGAAGTGGCGTGCAGAAGCGGAGGCGCTCGCAAACGAAAACCCTATGGACACTCGCTGGGTCGTGCACGAGCTCTCCCAGGTTCTGCCTCGCGATGCAATGGTGGTGGAGGAGACGATCACGCACCGGCTGGCGGTCCACCAGTACCTCGACAATCTCGAGCCCGGATCGTTCTTTGCTGGCTGCATCGGCGGCCTGGGAACCGGGCTCGCCACCGCCCTCGGCGTGAAGGCTGCCAACCCAGACCGCCCGGTGATCTGCCTGATCGGCGATGGCTCGTTCAGCTACGATCCGGTTCCGGCAGCTTTCGGTGCTGCGCAGGAGCACAACCTGCATTTCCTTACCATCATGTTCAACAACCAGGGCTACCTTTCACAGAAGTCCGGCGTGCCGAAATACTACCCCGATGGGTGGGCGGTGAAGACAAACAACTACTCTGGTCTGCATATCGCGCCGTGCCCGGAGTACGAGCACATCATCCGGGCGTTCGGCGGACATGGCGAGACGGTGAGGGAGCCGGGAGAAGTGCGGGCTGCCATCCAGCGCGGGCTCAGTGCGCTCAAGGAAGGCCGTGCCGCATTCATCGACATGCGGCTGAAACCGGTGGAGCAGATCGTCAACCGCACCGACAAGTAACGGAGTGGTGCACCGGTGCCGGTGGATCAAGAAGACATAAGGGAGTTCCGCCGCCTCATTGCGGACAGCAACCGCGCAGTCGTCTTCACCGGCGCCGGCATCTCTACCGAATCGGGGATACCCGATTTTCGTTCTCCTGGCGGCCGCTGGACCAAAATGGCGCCGATCCAGTACCAGGACTTCGTGTCCAACGAGGAGATGCGGAGGGAATCCTGGCGGCGCAAGTTCGAGAGCGAAGATGCGGTCAAGAACGCAAGGCCCAACGCCGGGCATGTGGGGGTCACGCATCTCGTCGAGACAGGCAAGGTGTCGGCGGTCATCACGCAGAACATCGACGGGCTGCATGCGTGCTCCGGAGTGCCTGCCGACCGGATCATCGAGCTGCACGGCAACGGCACGTACGCGTCGTGCCTCGATTGCGGCCTCCGCCACGAACTCGAGGTCATCAAGCAGGCATTCCTCGGCAGGGGCGAGTTGCCCGTCTGCCGGGACTGCGGTGGCATCGTGAAGACGGCGACTATTTCGTTCGGACAGTCGATGCCTGAGGCTGCCATGCGCCGTGCGGAGACTGAGACGCTCGCATGCGATCTGTTCATCGCGATCGGTTCCTCGCTCGTCGTCTACCCGGCAGCGAGCTTCCCGGTGGCCGCGAAACGCAACGGCGCCCACCTCGTCATCCTCAACCGGGAGGCGACGCCGCTCGATCATTATGCGGACCTCGTCATCAATGCCGAAATCGGGCCTGTGATGTCCGAGGTCGTGTGATACAGGAGTGGCTTGTGGCGCGACGGTCGGATTACTTCCGGAGAGTGGATCCGGTTCCGGCAGAAATCGAAGCCCATATGCTCGAGCTCGGCTTTCAGAGTTCGCGTGCCTATCTCGATTGGTGCGAGGCCAACGACTTCTTTCCCTCGCTCGAGAAGTCCCGCCGCGAAATGAAGCAAGAATTAGAAGCATACTCCGCAATAAAGGAACGCCAGCGCAGACACGAACGCCTGCACAAGCACCCGAAGGCGTTCCTCGAGAGTGTCTGTCTTGGCACGCTCGCGTCGGCCGAGCTGGACCGTCCCAAGTTCAAGCGTGTGGCCGAGGCGATCGAGCAGAGCAACGCGGATACCGAGGTGCGGAAGTCCCTGCTTGCCATGCTTCATGCGCTTTCCCGCTACGACGACCTGATTTTCGAAACGGTCCCGGGGCGCGCCGACACGCCGCTCATCCGCGGCCTCATCAAGCTGCACGACCGCAAGGTGCTGTGGCTGCGGCCGCTCGAATCGTGGAAGCCCAAGAGCAAAAATCCGCTTCGTCGTTTCGGTGAGCTCACGCACCACCTGTTTGACAGGTTTGGCGACGTGCCCCGCTTCATGGAGGCCGTCTGGTTGAGGAACGATCGGCCAAGCTGGCGGTTCCGGGACTGGTACGTGCACCTGGGCCGGGGCTACAACCTGCGCACGGCGAAGACACCGGTTCCGCTGACCAAGAAGATGGCACACCATTTCCTTCAGGCGCCGGACGACTACACGGTCGAGCAGGCGATCCGCTGGGGCCAGCTCAAGGCCCTCAGCGCGCGGGAGGCGACGATCAATGCCATCGTCGCAACTCGGCTCGGGCGCTCATTCCAGAACGAGGAGTTCTGGTTAACGGTGCTGCGGTTTTTCGCCTTGAACCCGATGCTCGACCCGAGGCAGATCGCTCCGATCGTCGACTACATCCAGCACCAGCGCTTCGAGCCCCTACAGATCGAGCTGGCGCCAGGCGTTTGGCGACGGGATCCGCCACCGGAGCCGCGCTTCTCGATGAGCGGGCGAACGGCCGATACGCTGCTCAGGCAGGTGGCAGCGTGGCACGATGCACTCGGCCGCGTTTCCAGTGTGTCGAGCGAGAGCTATGCGCGCGCGCCATTCGAAGGCTTCGTCGTTGAACGGAAGGAAAAGGATATCAGCGTTCAGTGGGTCATACGGCAGTTGATGAGCGCCCGCGATCTTGAGACCGAGGGCAGGGCGCTCAGCCACTGCGTAGCGAGCTATCATTGGTCCTGCTCGCGCGGGCACTGCACCATCTGGAGTCTATCGCGCCAACTTCCAGGTGGAGAGTATGAGCGACGGCAAACCATCGAAGTCGACCGCGAAAAGACGATCGTGCAGTGCCGTGGGCTGGCCAACCGTGATCCGACGCCCGAGGAATGGTCGTTGGTCAACGCCTGGGCGAGCGAGGCCGGGCTACGAGTTGCGACGTACCTCTAGTCGCGCACCTTCCAGATCGCGACGTGAGTCTCGATAAAGGTGGCGATACGGTCTGCCAGGCGGTTACGGAGCCGACTGACGTACTGATAGCCGAACGAATGCTCGGTGTGGACGATCTCCGTCTCGGTGGCCGTCATCCCACGCCACACGCTCAAGTGCCGCGGGACGAGCAGATCCAGCGTGCCGGCGATGGCCAACGTCGGAACCTTGGTCTTCCGATAGTCTACGCCCCATATCCGCCGACCGATGCGCAGCGGGGCATGTATTGCAACGACCGCCAGCGTGTCGGCCTCGAGCCTCTGCGCCACACCATGCGCGATGACACCGCCGAGGCTATGGCCGACGAACACCGTCTGAATGCCATCATCGAAGCGTTCGCTGACCTCGTCGACGATGCGCCGAACGCGGCCTACCTGATGCGGCCAGTGGCTGCGATGAAATTCAAGGACCTCCGAGAACCCCCGCCTTCGCAGATCCTCCGCAAGGTTGCGGCCAAGCACGATGCTCTGGTCTCGCCAGGTGTTCTCCCGGTTCATCGAGCCCGCAATGTAGACGATGCGCAAACCAGATTTCGCCAACGTCATGATCGGAATAAACCCCGTGTACGAGTGCTATCGACCAACCGCCTGGGATTGCCTAGCATGACGTGAACCAGCGAGCGCCAGGGAGTACGAACCATGCTTACCCTATATTCCAAGGCGACATCCAACGGGCGAAAAGTCTCGATCATGCTCGAGGAGACGGGTCTGTCCTATTCCGTGCGCTATATCGCGCTCGAAAAGAAGGAGCACAAGGAGCCGTGGTTCCTGGCCATTAATCCGAACGGGCGCATTCCGACAATCGTCGACGACGAGGGGCCAGGTGGCGAGAAAGTGACGGTCTTCGAGTCGGGAGCGATACTGATGTACCTCGCGGAGAAGGCGGGCATGTTGATGCCTGCCGATCCGGTCCAGCGCGTCGAGGTGCTGAAGTGGCTGTTCTTCGCCTCGGGGCATGTCACGCATACGGGGCTTGCCGTCCATTGGCAGGTACGGAATCGTGACGAAGGACGCGAACATGCCCACCTCGAACAATGGAAGCATGAGAACGAGCGGGTCTACGGCGTGCTCGAACTGGCGCTTGCGGGGCGCGACTATCTGGCGGGTGACTATTCCATAGCCGACATCGCGGCCTATCCGTGGTGTTACCGCTGGAAGTTCCAGGAAATCGACATCGACCGCTACCCGCGGGTCAAGGGCTGGCTCGGCCGCGTCGGCGCGCGGCCAGCGGTGCAGCGTGGCCTGCAGGTGCCACCGCGAGACGATGGGTTGTGAGGGGAACGTCCGGCCAGCGATTCATCTCGACCCGATCGCAGGGAAGGGGTAAGTTTCGCCGGCCCTCCGGGGCGAATTGAACGGGACCACGGGGGACCGCCTTGCTCAAGTCTGCGTACCGGAACTCGTGCCGGCGGTGGCTGGCGTCCATCGCTGCGTTGCTCGCGATTGCGGCGACCGTGATATTCAATCAATTCTCTGCCGCCTCCGCTGCGGACGAGGCGCAGGCGGCAACCGGGCCGCCCCTCAATGTGGCGGTTTTCGTCAGCACATCGCCCGATGCCTGCTTCGACAATGGCTACCTCACTGCCGTGCAACGGTTCACACAGATCGCCCAGGAGCGAATCAATCGCCGGGGCGGTGTAAACGGCCGGCCGATCGCGCTCGAAGTCATCGAGGACAGCAGCGAGAAGCCGGAGGCGACCGCGTTGCGGCTCAACAGGGCGCTCGAAGATCCCAGCATGTTGGCGATCGTCGGGCTGTCCGATACGACCGGCGACGGGGAGGACGTTTTCGAGAAGCTGGCGAGCACGATACGCGAGAGTGAAATTCCCTTCATCACAGACATCGCGGATAGCGACTACTACGAGGACCACCCGAGGGTGTACTCGATGCAGCCTTCGCGCAGCCGGATCAGCGTGCCCATGATCGCGGCGGCGCTCGGCAACATGCGCTTTGGCAGCCCGGCCATCATCGGCATGCAAAAAGGCGGCTTCGGCAAGCGGCTCGCCGCCAGCATCGAAAAGGGGCTCGAGGGCAAGAAGATCATCGCCGAGCACAGGCTTGGACTCGTCGACAAGAAGCTCGATCCCATCGCCTTTTCTGCGGCGCTGGAAGATATCGAGAAGAAGCGCGCCGACGTGATCATCCTCGACGTCGAGCCGGAGCACGCGACGGAAGCGGTGAAGCGGATCCAGGTTGGCGGATATACGCCGGCAATCTTTCTGACGACCGGCTACGACCAGCTTCCGGATGCGGCGCTGGAGACCAAATATCCCAACGCGCTCTACATGCTGACCTGGGACCGGATGCCGGAAGTCTATAACCGGCGCCTGCGGTCACTCGTCAGTCAGGGGGTGCCCGAGGACTGGATCTTTACCAAGTGGAAGAGCCAATCGTGCGAGGGAGCGGCGGAAGAGCCCGTCACGGATGTGTTCGACTACCGCAATTTCAACGCGGTGAGCGTCGGCACACGCTTTGCAGACATGGTCGGGCTCATCGCGGCGGCGGCGAAGGTGAACAGCCGGCGCCAACTCGAAGTGGAGGAGCATCGCGAGCAGGTCGCGGAGTCGCTGGCCAATACCTACCTGAGCGGCCGAACTGCGTTCAGGGGCGTGTTCCAGACATGGTCCTTCGACAAGGAAGCTCGGTCCATCGTCAAGACACCCTACGTCACCATAAAGCCGCACACGCTGGATGATATCCAGCTGGCGCCGGTGCAGTTCGTGCGGCTGAGAAGCGGTGCTCTCAATCCGGTCGATACACTGTACCTCGACGTCGACCTTATCCGAACCCATTCGATCAGCGACAACCAGAAGACGTTCTACGCAGAGTTCTACCTGACGATGCGCAAGAACCAGTCGGTGCCTTTCGAGCAGCTCGAGTTCACGAACGCGTTCGTCGATCCGCAGACGCGAAACCGGCAACTCATCGTCCAACAGATCCACGACGGTAGCCCGAGCGAGGCCTATCCAGACAAGATGGAGATCTACAAGGTCTCAGGGCGCTTCTACTATCAGCCCAGACTGGCCTCCTATCCATTCGACACGCAGCGGTTCTCGGTCGACATTCAGCCGAAGGACAGCGATACGCCGTTCATAATCCAGCCGCCGCCGACCCGGCTGCGTGACGCCGACGCTTCGACCGAAGGCTGGGAAGTCAAGAACCAGTATGTCGGCTACGCGCCCGACTTCGTGCCGGTGGTCGACGGTTTCACGCACAAGCCAAGCATCTTCCCCTTCTACCAGACGAGCTTCGTCTGGGAGATGAAACGAGAGACGACAGACTATTACCTCCGCGTCGTCGTTCCGCTCGCCTTCATCCTGATCGTCGCGTACCTGTCGATCTTCATACCTTCGGTGCATCTGGAGGCCATCGTGACAATCCAGGTCACAGCCCTCCTGTCCGCCGTAGCGCTCTACCTTTCGCTGCCGCAGATCGACGCCGATTCCGCGACGATATCGGACAAGATCTTCGTGTTCGACTACATGATGGTCAGTGTGATGATCGTTATTTCGATCCTGAGAGCGCATCGGAGCATTGCAATCCGACCATGGCTCTACAATACGCTGTCCATGATCCACATTGCGCTCGTGCCACTCCTTGTGCTCGGCATGGCATGGTGGGTCTATGCGACCGCCGATATGGGCAGCCATCTTTAGGCGGCATGTCCTGGCTGGACAGCCGGTCTCGGTTGAAAGACGCCGTAGCGCCCCGAAGCGGTGAATCAAAAAGGCCCGCGCATCGCGCGGGCCTTGGGCAGTCTCGGCGTATCAGGTTCAGCCACGATCACGGCGCGGCGGGCGACGGTCGCGACGGGGCGGACGGTCGCCACCGCCATCATCCTCGGGCTCGCCCTCTGCACGCGGAATCTCTTCACCCGTCTCCTGATTGACGATCTTCATGGACAGGCGGACCTTTCCGCGATCGTCGAAGCCCAGCAGCTTGACGTAGACTTCCTGCCCCTCCTTCACGACGTCGCTCGGGTGGTTCGGCCGCATCTCGCTGGTCAATTGCGAGACGTGCACCAGGCCGTCGCGGGCGCCGAAGAAGTTCACAAAGGCGCCAAACTCCATGAGCTTGACGACTTTGCCCCTATAGACTTGCCCGACCTCTGGCTCGGACGTGATCTCGCGGATTCGCTTCAAGGCCGCCTCGATGCTCTCGCGCTTGGCCGCCGCAATCTTGACCGTGCCATCGTCCTCGATATCGATTTTGGCACCGCTCTCCTCGACGATCGAACGGATGACCGATCCGCCGGAGCCAATCACCTCGCGAATCTTGTCGGTCGGGATGGTAATGGTCTCGATACGGGGAGCGAACTCGCCGAGTTCCGAGCGCGACGAGCCGATTGCCTTCGCCATCTCACCCAGAATGTGCAATCGACCACCGTGCGCCTGATCGAGCGCGACGCGCATGATTTCCTCGGTGATACCGGTGATCTTGATGTCCATCTGCAGCGACGTGACACCCTGCTCTGTCCCGGCAACCTTGAAGTCCATGTCGCCCAGATGATCCTCGTCACCGAGAATGTCGGAGAGGACGGCGAAATCGTTGCCTTCCTTGATCAGCCCCATGGCGATACCTGCGATCGGTCGCTTGATCGGCACGCCGGCATCCATGAGGGCGAGGGACGAACCGCAGACGGTTGCCATCGATGAGGAGCCGTTGGATTCGGTGATCTCGGAGACTACCCGGACCGTGTAGGGGAACTCTTCCGCCGACGGCATCAACGGGTGGATGGCGCGCCACGCCAGCTTGCCGTGGCCAACCTCGCGGCGCCCCGGGGAGCCCATGCGCCCCACCTCGCCAACAGAGTATGGCGGGAAGTTATAGTGCAGCAAGAAGCGCTCCTTATAGGTGCCCTCGAGCCCATCGATGAACTGCTCATCGTCTCCAGTGCCGAGCGTCGCGACGACTATGGCTTGTGTCTCGCCGCGCGTGAACAAGGCCGAGCCGTGGGTGCGGGGAAGGACGTGAACCTCTGAGAGGATCGGGCGCACCGTTTTCAGATCGCGGCCATCGATCCTGAAGCCGGTCTTTACGACAGTACCTCGCATGATCTCCATCTCGACCTCCTTGAAGGCCGAACCGAGCTTGACCGCGTCGCCGGGCTGATCCTCCGGAATCTGAATCCCGGCGAATACCTTCTCCTTGGCGGCCGCGAGCATTTCAGAGCGCTTCTGCTTCTCCGGAGTCTGGAACGCGAGCTTCAGGTCCTCGCCTACGAGATTGCGGACCCTGTCGCAGTAGCTGGAAATATCAGGCGGGCTGAATTCCCACGGATCCTTCGCCGCCTTCTCGGCAAGCTTGATGATGGCGTCGATCACCGGCTGGAAGCTGCGGTGACCAAACATGACCGCATCGAGCATCTGCTTCTCGGAAAGCTCCTTGGCCTCGGATTCCACCATCATCACGGCGTCCTGCGTGCCGGCAACCACAAGGTCGAGATCGCTGAGCGACATCTCGTCGATCATGGGATTGAGCACGAACTCGTTCTCGATGACGCCGACACGGGCGGCTGCGATGGGACCGAGAAACGGAATGCCGGAAAGCGTCAACGCGGCCGACGCGGCGACCATTGCCACAATGTCGGGATCGTTCTCGTTGTCGAACGAAAGAACAGTTGCAACGACCTGCGTCTCGTTCTTGAAACCATTGACGAACAGGGGCCGGATCGGGCGGTCGATGAGGCGAGAGGTAAGGGTCTCCTTCTCGGTCGGCCGGCCTTCGCGCTTGAAGAAGCCGCCAGGGATCTTGCCCGCGGCGTAGTACTTCTCCTGGTAATTTACGGTGAGCGGGAAGAAATCGATGCCGGGTTTCGGCTGCTTGGCCGCAACGACGGTCGCAAGGACGCTCGTCTCGCCATACTGGGCGTAAACGGCGGCATCCGCCTGCCGCGCCATGTGTCCGGTCTCGAGCTTGAGCTTGCGTCCGCCCCAGTCAATCTCCACGCGATGAATGTCAAACATGTCTCTTCTTTCGTCTTCGTCTTTCGGATTTCGTACGTTCGATCGTGTTGTACGGACGAGGTTCTAGCACAAGCGCGGGCAAGCCGAACCCAAACTGAGCCGGCTTGACCGAAAGTTCCGGTAAAAAGTTTTGGAGATACCTCAGCGCCGAAGCCCGTGCTTCTCGATAATCTTCTGATATCGCTCGACATTCTTGGATTTCACGTAGTCCAAGAGGCGGCGGCGCTGGCTGACCATCTTTAGCAAACCGCGGCGGGAGTGGTTGTCCTTCTTGTGCACCTTGAAGTGCTCGGTCAGGTTCTTGATCCGTTCCGTAAGGATCGCGATCTGCACCTCCGGCGAGCCGGTATCGCCCGACTTGGTGGCATTGGTCTGGATTAGTTCTGATTTACGTTCGGCGGTCACCGACATCGGTCAAGTCCTTCTTGTTCTGGAGCGGGCATCAAGCCCCGGTGCGGCCTTGGCCAGGATGTCGTCCAGCCAGGTCACGAAACGTACTGCGCGGGCCTGACAGGCCCGCGCGAACCGGCTTTATACACCAGCATTGAAGAAAAGCGAGTGAATTGTGCCTCGGCAAGCCATTTCAGTCAGGCCAGGTTGAACACGCGGGTCGGCTTCAGCGATCCCTCCGAGATCTCGCCCACTGCCACCGGCTCGCCGCGATACAGGGCGCACGCCGTGCCTGCGACGATGGGTGCATCGCGGCCACGAAGGAGCAGTGGCTGGCCGCAGCGCAAGCGCGCTGCATCCCCCTGCGTTACCGTGAACTGGTAAACCTCGTCCAGGGCAACGGTTATGGGGAGGAGGGCGCCCGGGCGCTGTCCGGTTGCCTCGACAAGTGTTTCGGTATCGTCGCCCAATGCCGCCTCGAGTTCCTCGAGCGTAACCGCCATATCCTCGCAGAACGCTCCGACCTGGGTACGGCGCAACGCCACGACGTGTCCACGGCAGCCCAGCACGCGCCCCATGTCGCGGGCCAGTGCCCGGACGTACGTCCCCTTCGAGCAGCGTGCCTCGAAGGTGGCGTGGGTCAACGCATCTTCAGGTCCTTCAGCACTCGTAAGGCTCAGTTCCTCGATGAAGACAAGACGCGCATCGAGCTCGAACGTCTCGCCATCGCGGGCGAGGTCATAGGCGCGGGCGCCCGCCACCTTGATCGCCGAGAAAGCAGGCGGAACCTGGGATATTTCGCCGGTGAAATCGTCGAGGATCGCCTCAATCGCATTGATGGACGGGCGCTTTGGGCTGGTTGCCACGACCGACCCCTCGCTGTCATCGGTGTCGGTCTCGGCTCCCCACTGGACAGTGAAGCGGTAGCACTTCTCCCGGTCGACTGCGAACGAGACCGTCTTCGTCGCTTCGCCCAGTGCGATCGGCAAGATCCCCGTCGCGAGCGGATCGAGTGTGCCGGCATGTCCCGCCTTCTGCGCGTTGAAAAGCCGCTTCACCGCACCGACCGCATAGGTCGAGGTCATACCTGCACCCTTGTCGAGTATGACCCAGCCGTGGACCGGATTGCCCTTCTTCCTGCGTGCCATCGCGAGTCGCTTACTTCTCGATATCACGACGGACGGCCGGATCGTGCAGGAGTGCGTCGATCCGCTGCGCCTCGTCGAAGGTCTCATCGTAGCGAAAGCGAAGTTCCGGGGCGAACTTGAGGCCCAGGCCCGACATCGTCGCACCACGAATAAAGCGCCGGTTGCGCTCCAGAGCGGCGACAATCTCGCCGGAGTCCAATCCACCGAGCGGCATGATGTATACCGTGGCCAGCTTGAGATCCGGCGACAGGCGGACCTCCGAGACCGTAACGACCGTGCTCGAAAGCACGTCATCATGGATCTCGCCACGCGACAGTAGCTCGGCGATCCGATGCCGGATGAGCTCGCCAACCCTAAGCTGACGTTGCGACGGGCCGGCAGTGCCGCCCTGCTTGGCGGATTTTGCTTGTCTACGTTTCATGTCGATCCGAATGCCGCGTCGAGACCTTCGCCGCGGCGGGCCGGCCAGGGCCGGCTCAGCCAATCCTGCGCGCTAGAGCGAGCGCGCTATCGTCTCGGTGGTGAAGCACTCGATCTGATCGCCCTCGCGGATGTCCTGGTAGTTCTCGAAAGCCATGCCGCACTCCTGACCGACCTGGACCTCCTTGACCTCATCCTTGAAGCGCTTCAGCGTCGACAGCTTGCCAGTGTGGATCACGACGTTGTCGCGAAGCAGGCGGACACCTGCACCGCGCTCGACGCGACCTTCGGTGACCTGGCAGCCGGCCACCTTGCCGATCTTCGAGATATTGAAGACCTCGAGGATCTTGGCGTAGCCGATGAAGTTTTCCTTGATGGTCGGGGCGAGCAGGCCAGACATCGCCGACTTCACCTCGTCGACGAGATCGTAGATGACATTGTAGTAGCGGATCTCGACGCCCTCGCGCTCGGCTGCCGCCCGTGCCTGCGTGTTGGCGCGGACATTGAAGCCGATGATGATCGCGTTGGACGCGCTCGCTAGCGAAACGTCGGACTCGGTGATGCCGCCGACACCTTCGTGCACGATGCGTGCCTCGACCTCGTCGGTCCCGAGCTTCCTGAGCGAGCCAGCAATAGCCTCGACCGAGCCCTGCACATCGCCCTTGACGAGAACGCGGATCTCCTTGCGGTCTGCGTCCCGCAGCTGCTGCATCATCTGCTCGAGCGTGCGTGCAGTGCCGGCGCTGCCAAGCGTATCGCGACGCTTACGCAAGCGGTAGTCGGTGATCTCCCTCGCCCGCTGCTCGTTCTCGACAACGGCGAACTGGTCACCTGCCTCCGGTGCCGAGTCGAAGCCCAGCACTTCAACGGGAACGGACGGACCGGCGGACTGCATGTTGCGACCCTGGTCGTCGATCATGGCGCGGACACGGCCCCACGACATACCTGCAACGACGATGTCGCCGACCTTCAGGGTTCCGCGCTGCACGAGGAGAGTGCCGACCGGACCGCGGCCGCGCTCGAGCTTGGCCTCGATCACGAAGCCGTCGGCGCTGCGGTTCGGGTTAGCCTTCAGCTCCAGGAGCTCGGACTGCAGATGGACGGCCTCGAGCAGCTTATCCAGGTTGATGCGCTTGAGTGCCGAAACCTCGACCTCAAGAGTCTCGCCCGACATGGTCTCCACAACGATCTCATGCTGGAGAAGCTCCGTGCGCACGCGATTCGGATCGACGCCCGGTTTGTCGATCTTGTTGATCGCCACTATGATCGGCACCTCAGCCGCTTTGGCATGATTGATCGCTTCGACGGTCTGCGGCATGACGCCATCGTCGGCAGCAACAACCAGCACGACGATGTCCGTCACCTTGGCGCCTCTGGCGCGCATCGCGGTGAATGCCTCATGGCCAGGCGTGTCGATAAAGGTGATCTTGGCACCAGCCTCGGTCGTGACCTGATAGGCACCGATATGCTGCGTGATGCCGCCGGCTTCGCCGCTGACAACGTTGGTCTGGCGAAGCGCATCGAGCAACGAGGTCTTGCCGTGATCGACGTGTCCCATGATGGTGACGACCGGCGCACGGGGCTCCAGATCGACCTCGACATCCTCGCTTCCGATGAAGCCTTCCTCGACGTCGGCCTCCGAAACGCGCTTGGCGGTATGGCCGAACTCTGCGACGATCAGCTCGGCGGTATCGGCGTCGATCACGTCATTGATCTTGTGCATCGCGCCCTGCTGCATGAGGAAGCGAATGACGTCAACGGCGCGCTCCGTCATGCGATTGGCGAGCTCCTGGATGGTGATCGCCTCCGGAATAATTACCTCGCGCACGATTTTCTCGCGCTGCTGAGGCCCCTGAGCCTTCATTTTCTCGCGCTCACGCCTGCGCTTCAGTGAGGCAATGGAACGCTGGCGCTGACTCTCATCGAGTGCATTCGTGATGGTGAGACGGCCACGGAACCGCTGATCGTCTGCGGTACGACCGCCGCGAGCGGGCTTGCCGCTCCGCTTGCGGTCACCATCATCGTCTTCAGTGACTTCGGCAGCGGGTCGTGCCGGCCGCGGCCTGGCTGCCGCAGGCTTTTCCGCCTCCTTCGGTGGCGGTGCCTCCTGCTGTGGCTTGCGGGCCGGACGTTCGCGAACGACGATTTCCGGCCTGATCATCCCTAGCTGCGTCAATACCGGCGTCTGTTCGGGCTCCGACTCCGGCTTTTGCTCGGGCTGAGCGTCTGCAGCAGGCTGCTCCTGCGTTGCGGTTGTCTGCTGCGACGGCACCTCTGCGACAGTGGCTTCTGATACATCAGCGGCCTCTGCGGGCTCGGTCGGCTCGGCCTCCGACACTGCGGGCGAAGGCTCTTGCGACGACTGCGCCTGCTCTGCTTCGCTCTGGCGCTGCAGTGCCTGCTCTTCGTCGATTCGACGTTGCTCAGCTTCGCGGCGTGCACGATCCTGCTCAGCCAGCTGCGCGGCCTGAAGGGCCCGGGCTCGCGCTTCGAGTTCGCCCTCTGACAGAGTCTGCTGCTGTGCATCCGTCGACTTCGACGGGCGTGTCCCGCCGGGCCTTCCGCGTTGCGGTGGCCGCGAAACGTTAGCCTTGCCGCCGCCGACCTTCGCCGTCGTCACGCCCGGCTTGTCCGCGTCGAGCGTCGACTTCGCCTGTTGTTCCGCCTCAGGGCTCAGCACCATTCGCTTGCGCTTCTTGACGACTTCGACCGACTTCGAGCGCCCATGCGAAAACTTCTGCTGAATGTGACCGGATTCGACCGAACGCTTCAGCGTGAGCGGTTTGCGCTCTCCACCGGCAGTCTTGTCGGTCGTTTCTTTCGGTTCGCTCATGCCTTACCTGTTCTACCCCTACGGATTCCGCATCTTCGGCCGCATCGCCCTGTCCGGTCATGCAGCACGCATTTCAAAACACATCGCCGGCGAAGCCCGCAGAGCCTCACCCGCAATTCTTCAAACCTTGCCGCCCACTTCGCGCCGCTCGTGCTCCCGCGACAAATCAGGGCTGCCCGACCTGTAACGCTCGAGCCTCAGGGCAGCAGCAACGAAAGCCGAAGCCGCTCCCCCACATCTGACTGCAGCATGTACCACATTTGACCGCCCCAACGCCAAACTCATTTCGTCAATGTTCAATATCCTGATGACGACGGCCTCCAAGCGGGCCTCCCGGACCAGGACCGCGACCACGCGATCGAGCTTGCGAACGCCATCGTCGGCCGCATCCGTAGCATGCACCACCGCAGTGAGAGCTGCCTTCTCGATGGCCTGCTCGACCTTGGTGAATCCCGTCGTCACGAGGCCTGCCTTGTTCGCGAGGCTCAGTGCATTTCTCGCACGTGCGAGAAGCATGGTGTCCACCTCGGCGCCCAGATCGGCCGGCGCGTGAACTTTCCGCTTGAGGCTGCGGGCGAAAATGCCCTTCCTGGCGGCTGTATCGACGGCCTCTCTCGAGCAGGTTATCCACACGCCGCGGCCCGGCAGCTTGCTCCCAGGATCGGCAATGATCCGGGCTTCCGGGGTGGCGACAAAGCGAAGGAGTGCTTCCTTCTCCAACACCCTACGGGTCAGCGCGCACTGTCGCTCCTGCCCGTCCTTGCGCTCAGCGCGATCCCTGCCACGCTCCGCTCCAGCCATGCCCGATCCACCCGAATCCCCCCGGGGGGCCATTCGGCTGTCGGCATCCTTGCTCTGGAGACTGCCTCGTCGCATTTCCGTATGTAAGCCTTTCGATCATCTTTGCTTCACGCTTGCGAGCTGGTGCCAGCGGCCTGGCCGCCCTGCTCGTCGGCGCCCGGATCCTCTCCGGCGTCCGCATCGCCTTCGGACCCGCCATCCTCGCCTTCGGCATCCTCCTCCGACGACGCAAGATCTTCCGGCGAGATCCAGCCGAGGAGCAGACGGGCCGACATGATCATGTCTTCCGCTTCCTGCCGGCCAATTTCGTGGCCCTCGAGGATACCCTTATGCCGAACCACTTCGGCGCCCTTGACCTTCGGCCTTTCAGTCCAGCCGGTCAGGTCATCCGTCGCGCAATCGGCCAGATCCTCTACGGTCCGCACACCCTGCTCACCGAGCGCCACCATCATCGCGGTGGTCATTCCGGTGACCTGCGCCATCGCGTCCTCGACGCCGAGTTCCCGGCGGCGGGCATCCCGCTCCTGCTCAATCCGATCGAGATATTCGCGAGCGCGTGTCTGGATTTCCTCGGCGGTGTCCTCATCGAAGCCCTCAATATGGGCAATCTCACTCAATTCGACAAATGCCACTTCCTCGACGCGAGCAAATCCTTCGGTGACGAGCAGTTGCGCGATGACCTCGTCGACGTCGAGGGCTTCCATGAACATGTTGGATCGCTCGGCAAATTCCTTCTGGCGCCGCTCGCTTTCCTCGGCCTCGGTCAGGATGTCGATATCCCAGCCCGTGAGCTGGGAAGCCAGGCGCACGTTCTGGCCACGCCGGCCGATGGCAAGCGAGAGCTGGGTCTCCGGCACGACGACCTCGATACGGTTTGATTCCTCGTCGAGCACGACCTTGGTCACCTCGGCCGGCGCCAGCGCATTGACGATGAACGTCGCAGCGTCGTCATTCCAGGGAATGATGTCGATCTTCTCGCCCTGCAGCTCATTCACCACCGCCTGCACACGTTGGCCGCGCATACCCACACAGGCACCTACCGGATCGATCGAGCTGTCACGGGAGATGACAGCGATCTTGGCACGCGACCCGGGGTCGCGCGCTACGGACTTGATCTGGACGACGCCGTCGTAGATCTCCGGAACCTCCATCGCAAACAACTTCGACATGAATTCCGGGCGGGCGCGGGACAGGAAGATCTGGGGGCCGCGCTGCTCGCGCCTGACGTCATAGATGTAGGCCCGGATGCGGTCGCCCATCCGCACATTCTCGCGCGGAATCATCTCGTCGCGGCGAATGATGGCCTCGGCGCGCCCCAGGTCGACGATGACGTTGCCGTACTCGACGCGCTTGACGGTTCCGTTCGTTATTTCGCCGACGCGGTCCTTGTATTCCTCGAAATGGCGTTCGCGCTCGGCATCGCGGACCTTCTGGACAATGACCTGCTTGGCGTTCTGGGCCGCCACACGCCCGAAATCCATGAGCGGCAACTGCTCGACGAGTTCGTCGCCGATCTCGACATCAGGCTTGAATTGCCTTGCCTGCTCGAGTGAAACTTCGGTCGATTCGTTCTCCACTTCCTCGACCACCGTCAGCACCCGCTTCAACGTCGTCTCGCCGGTCTTCGGGTCGATGATGCAGCGGATGTCGTTCTCGGCGCCATAGCGGGACTTTGCCGCCTTCTGCATGGCATCCTGCATAGCCTGGATGACGATCATGCGGTCGATCGACTTCTCGCGCGCCACAGCATCCGCGATCTGAAGAAGCTCGAGACGGTTCGCGCTGATTCCTGCCAATGACATTCGCGTAGTTCCTCGTTTAGCCGTTGCATCCCGACTGTGGCACCTGCCCGTACAATCGAGCTATTTCTCACGCTTGGACCGATTGAGCGCCTCCCGAACAAGCTCGTCGGTCAGCACCAGCTTCGCCTCCTGGATAAGGCCGACGGGCAGCCCTACCACCTGAACTCCAAGCTCGCCAAGGTCGCAGATCACGCGAGCTTCGCCAGCCTCGTAACCCTCCACCTCGCCTTTGAACCGTTTCCTGCCGCCGACCATCTCCCGCATCTCGATGCGCACCTGTTGCCCTTTCCAGGATTCGAAATCCGACGGCCGGACCAGCGGTCGGTCGATTCCCGGTGAGGAAATCTCGAGCCGGTAGGTCCCTGGGATCGGATCATGTGCATCGAGCAGTGGAGATACCTGACGATGAATGGTTTCGCAGTCGTCTATGGATATGGTGCCATCTGGCCGTTCAGCCATGATTTGGACAGTTTGCCCGTCCTGGCCGCTTATCCTGATGCGAACAAGACGGAAGCCTAGATCAGCGAGCGCAGGCTCGACAAGATCCGCAATCCGGGCCGCAAGCCCCGTCTCACTTATGAAGCGCTCTTCCATTGCGCCTGTGATCATGGTCGGCATCGAGTCTGGAATTCAACCTTTGGACGTCGAGGCGGCCACATGCCCGGTCGCCCAGAGGCGCTGCGGCGCGCTCAAAAGAAAAAGAGCGGACCCTTTTGGGGGCCCACCCACAAAGTTGAGATGATCATGAGCATTTAGAGAGTATGTGAAGTCTCGTGAGGGTGCAAGACAGAATCTTCCCCCTTTGGGCGAATCATTTACGCCGAAATCTAAAATGGTAAGCAATTCGTCCCTCGCGATTAGCCTTCTGCTCATAGCGGGTTTCAACCTGATCTTCCGGCCGGATGCGCCAATCGCGGGTGCTGTGCGCTTGCCACTCGAATGCTCCGCAATCGCGCATGGCTATCAGGGCAGTACGCGCATAGTCGCCGATGTCGGTGGAAATCCTGAGTTCGGCGCCTGGGCGCATGACGCGTGCCAGCAGGCCCAATGTTCCAGCCGACACAAGGCGGCGCTTAACGTGCCTCCGCTTGGGCCATGGGTCCGGAAAGAGGATGAATGTCCGACCTACGCACCCCTCTGGCAGCCAGCGAAGCAGCGGACGGACGTCATCAGGATGGATCATGATGTTACCGATCCCATCGGCTTCCATCCGGCTCAGAACCTTGACCACCCCCTCCAGGAAGGGCTCGGAGGCGATAAGGCCGATATCCGGATGTGCTGCGGCCTGTGCGAGAAGGTGCTCGCCTCCGCCGGGACCGATCTCGAGCCAGACGTCGGCAACCTCGTGCGCGAACAACCTGGTGAGATCGTCTGGGGGCGGTGTGGCCAGGTCCACGTGCGGCGTCGCTGAGAGCCGCTCAACGAGTTGCGCCTGATACAGACTGAGCTTGCGGCCACGCCGACGACCAAACGACGGCAGATCGCGGGTGAGGTTTGCTGGAGCTCGGTGCATCGACTGCATCTGCGTCATAAACGGCAGGGCCGCCTGCCGGCTCCGGCCGGGGCGGCCCCTGTGGTCAGATCGGTGACAGCGAAAGTCAGGTCAGAGAGGACTTGAGCTTGCCTACCAGATCAGTCTTCTCCCAGGCGAAGCCGCCGTCCTTGTCAGGCTCGCGACCGAAGTGGCCGTACGCAGCGGTGCGTGCGTAAATCGGCTTGTTCAGGTCAAGGTGCTGGCGGATGCCGCGCGGCGACAGATCCATGATCTCGCCAAGCGTCCTTTCGATCTTAGCCTCGTCGACCTTCGCGGTGCCGTAGGTGTCGACATAGATCGACAATGGCTGTGCGACGCCGATGGCGTAGGAGAGCTGGATGCTGCAACGGTCGGCCAGATCCGCTGCTACGACGTTCTTGGCAAGGTAGCGGGCGGCATAGGCAGCAGAACGATCTACCTTGGTCGGGTCCTTGCCCGAGAACGCGCCACCACCGTGGGGTGCTGCGCCGCCATAGGTGTCGACGATGATCTTGCGGCCCGTCAGGCCACAGTCACCATCCGGTCCACCAATGTAGAACTTGCCGGTCGGATTGATATGCCAGACTGTATCGGACCCGATCCAGCCCTCCGGCAGCGCCTTTCGCACGTAGGGCTCGACCAGCTCTCTCACCTGGTCGGACGTCATGTTCTCGATAAGGTGCTGATGGGAGACGACGATCTGCGTCACACCGACAGGCTTGCCGTCCTCATAGCGGACGGTGACTTGGCTCTTGGAGTCCGGCCCGAGGATCTTCTCCTTGTCGGCATGACGTGCCTTGGAGATGAGCTCAAGAATCTTATGCGAGTAATAAATGGGCGCCGGCATCAGCTCAGGGGTGTCCCGGCATGCATAGCCGAACATTATGCCCTGGTCGCCGGCTCCCTCGTCCTTGTTGCCGGCGGCGTCGACGCCTTTGGCGATATCGGCAGACTGGGCATGCAGGAGGACGCGAATATCAGCCTTCTCCCAGTGGAAGCCTTCCTGTTCGTAACCGATGTCCTTGATGGCCATTCGAGCGACGTGGGCCACCCAGTCCTTAGTGATCGTGGTGGGTCCGCGCGTTTCACCGGCTATGACCACCGTGTTGGTCGTGGTGAGCGTTTCCGCTGCGACCCGGATCGACCACGGGTCTATTCCGGCACGGGGACCTTCCGTAAAGAACAGGTCGACAATCTCGTCGGAAATCCGGTCGCTGACCTTGTCCGGATGGCCCTCGGAAACGGATTCGCTCGTGAACAGGTAGGATTTGCGCGACAAGGTCGGCTCCTTGCATTTGTCTCGGATCTATTGAGAAGATGCAGCGTTTCTTGCAGCGTTTAGACTGCGGGTCAAGAGCGAAGCTCTGCGGCGGAGCGCTTCGCAAGTGCTATACCTTCAGGGCACTTCCGGTTGCGTTTCGGCTACTCCGCTTCCCCCCGGTCGCTCTCACCGGCCAGTGTCCGCACAAGCTCGACTACCGAACGGCGCACCTTGGCATCGGCTATGCGCACGAAAGCGCGATTGAGCTCAAGTCCCTCGCGGGTATTCAAAAAATCGACGATATAGCTCTCTGTACCGGAGTCTGCAAAACCATTCGCCATGGCCGAGCCCTGCTGCACAGACTGCAATTCCTCGTAGAAGAACTGCACCGGGACGCCCAGCACGTTCGCGAGTTCGAACAGTCGGCTTGCGCCAACGCGGTTTATCCCCTTCTCGTACTTCTGCACCTGCTGGAAGGTCAGCCCAAGCTTCTCGGCGAGCTTCTCCTGACTCATTCCAAGGATCATCCGGCGCAATCTGACCCGACTGCCGACGTGAACGTCGATCGGATTTGCGCGGCGGGCGCCACCCTTCTCTGTGGTGTCAACACGCTCTTCATCGCTTTTCGTAGTCATAGCCGGTGTCTTTCTCGCAAAGGGCAACTTCTGTTGAATGCGATCTTTTCCTAGGTGTGGAAGGATTTTTCGTCAACCTCAACAAGAATTATTTGCGAATTTGATTGAGTGGAACGTTTACGATTCACTCGCAACCGATCTTTTTCTAGACATTTGAAATGCAGTCAGCGCGAGCATTAACCACAGTGCGAAGAAAATCGTGTTGCCAAGCATTGCAAACGGCGGAGCGGCGGAGGGCTGCGGAAGACCGCCATCGATGACGCCTTTTTCGTCCAGCCCCAGCGACCGGACAATCCGCCCCTTGCCATCGATTACTCCAGAAACGCCGTTGTTGGCGACTCGGATCATCGGCAACCCCTCCTCCACAGCCCGCAGTCGCGACTGGTGGAAGTGCTGGTAAGGGCCTGTCGACTGTCCGAACCAACCATCATTCGTGACATTCAACAGAAAGGCCGGGCGCTCCTGCCCCTGTATCACCGAGGCCGGGAAGACTGCCTCATAGCAGATGAGGACCACCATTGGTAACAGACCGGCGGGGCGCACCAGCGGTCGCGGTCCAGGGCCCGTTGCAAAACCGCCGCGCTGCCCGACCAGGGCCCTCAGTCCCAGAGCCTCCAAGGGCTCGCCGAAGGGCAGGTACTCGCCAAACGGAACGAGGTGGATCTTGTCGTAAAGGCCTTCGAAGCGGCCGCCTGCACCAAAAACCACGAGACTGTTGTAGACCTGCAACTTACCACCGTCGTCGATGTCCCGCCGCAGCGCTCCGGCAAGGAGGCGCGTCCCCTCGGGCAGGAGCCGGCCAATGCGGTCAATGGCCTCTGGTGTCTCGAGGGGCATGAACGGCATTGCAGCCTCAGCCCAAACGACGTGCGTGATTCCCTTGAGGCTGTCGGCCTCGCCATCTTCGCCCAGTGCGGAAAGCCGTAGGTGCTCTTCGAAGATTTCGCGCTGCTTGTCGGCCCGCCACTTGTCGGTCTGCGCGATACTCGGTTGCACGAGCCGAAGGCGGATATCCGGCTGGTTGGCGGGAAGCGAGCCGGACAGGGCCCAAAGACCATACGCGAAGGCGCCGCCGACGATGGCAACCGGCGGTGCCAGGGCGACTGCGAGGCGTTCAGACGGTCCAGTACCTTGAAGCCGACCTCCAGCCAGGATCACCGCAGGCCATGCAAATACGATCGGCACTGCAAGCGTCAAGCCGTAGATGCCGACCACGCCCGCAGCCTGCATCGGCGCCAACGGCCAGGTGAGCGCATAACCGAGGACGTTCCACGGGAAACCGGTGAGTATCGTGCCGCGGAGGAATTCGGTGGCGGAGAGAGAAAGCCCCAGCACAACAACAGGCAGAGCGGCATCGCGAAAACGCTGTTCTCGTATGCTGGACGGGTTCTGCAGGCGCGCCAGGACCAGCGCTGTAGCGGCAGCAGCCAAGGCATGAAATAGGGCGAGACCTGCGGGCAGGAGCGTGACCGCAAACGGCAGCAGCCAAGCGAACTGGTCCGCCTGGACCATGAAAGCGTGTCCGATCCAGTACAGTCCAAGGAGGTGGAAGCCGAAGCCGAACCACCATCCCATGGCGGCACTTCGCCAAGCGATACGCCGCCAGCCGTTGCCGGCCCTCCCGGCACGCGCCTCCACGAGCCAGACAAGGACCGGCAACGTGACAAGCAGCACGGGCGCGAAATGAAAAGGTGCGAGCGCTAGGATGGAGGCTGCACCTGAAACGAATGCGATTGCGCAGGCCTTGATGCCACGAGCTCCGGCAACGGCTGCCCGAGCAGCTTCTAGGGAAGATGGCAGGAGTCCGGCGGGCATGTGTCGGTGCTGTCCGCTAGTAGAAGAGTGGGCGTTCAAGCCGCGCCCTGGGGATTCTGCGTTTGCTGCTTCCCGGTGCGGTGAATCTTGAGCTTCTTGACGCGGCGCGGATCTGCGTCCAGCACTTCGAACTCGATGCCTGAGGGATGCGGAATGAGTTCCCCGCGTGCGGGTATCCGGCCAACGAGCGCGAACACAAGTCCGCCAATTGTGTCTATTTCATCCTCCTCGCCCGGCTTGAGAAGCTTCACGCCCAGCGCCTCTTCCATCTCGTCGATCGGCGTGCGCGCGGATGCAATGAGGCCCGCCCGCGGGTCTTCAGAGATGTGTGCGTCTTCCGCCTCGTCATGCTCGTCCTCGATCTCGCCGACGATCTGCTCGACGAGGTCTTCAATGGTTACGAGACCGTCTGTGCCGCCGTATTCGTCCACCACCAAAGCCATGTGTATCCGTGTCGTCTGCATCCTGATGAGGAGGTTCATGGCGGGCATCGACGGCGGCACATATAGAACGGGCCGGCGCACCTTGGACTCTGAGATCTGCTTCTCGAGCATCTTGCGTGTCGCCGACGAACGGAAGACTCCGAGTCCGCTGCCGGCAGCCTTCGCAGCCCCCCCATGCGCCGACGCACTGGTGCCAAGCGTCGACTCCTTAATTAGCCAGCTGAAAAGATCCTTGATATGAATCATGCCGCGCGGATCATCCAGCGTCTCCCGGAATACAGGAATACGCGATACGCCGGCCTCATCGAATGTCCGCAGAAGCTCGCCAACCGCTTCGGTTTCGTCGACCGCGATGATATCGGCGCGCGGTACCATCACATCGTCGACGCGAAGCTTTCCGAAGCGCAGCATACGCAGCAGCATCGCCCGCTCTTCGGGGTTGAAGCCGCTCTCGCCCTCGCTATCCGTGCGAAGCGCTTCTTCCAACGTCTCCCGGAGCGACTGACCGCCCGGAAGCCCCAGTCTCATCCGCAAGCTCGAAAGCCAACTTTGGCCTACAGAGGGCTTGGATTCGTCGGAAGATTGATCGGATTTCGGGGTAAATGGATCTGTCGTCATCGCACTGTCGATTGCCTGGTCCGACACTCCGGACTTTCGCATCCTGCTTCGGTGGCTGGGCTGGAATAGGGGTTCGGTATGCCGATTCCCGAGAGCAGACTAATTTCCAGCGCTTCCATCGCCTCCGCTTCCTGGTCGTCCTCGTGGTCATAACCCAGGAGATGCAGGATTCCGTGAATGACGAGATGCTGGAAATGATGTTCCGCAGGTATGCGTAGATCGGCGGCCTCATTCAGGAGGGTCTCCTCGGCAAGCACGATGTCGCCGATGAAGATCCCCCCCTCATCTACACCCTCGCCGGCAGGAAACGACAGAACATTGGTCGGCTTGTCTTGGTGACGGAACGTTCTGTTGAGTTCGCGCACGTCAGTGTCGTCGCTCAGCGCTAGCGCTACCTCGACGGTTTTCGCCGGCAGATCGACCGCTCCGGCGATCGCCGATGCGCACGACTCGACCAAAGCGTCCAGGGCGCCGAATTCGTTCCATACTCCAGCGCGGTGCACGGTCTCGATCGCCAGCCGTGCTCCCCGCAACCTACTGTCGCAGTCGTCACTCATGGGGGCCGGAGCCCTTCTGTTCCGCCGCGTCATAGGCTGCAACGATACGTGCCACCAACTCCCGGCGCACCACGTCGCTGCCGGTAAACCTGATGACCTCGATCTCCTCGACACCGGCGAGCAACCCGACCGCCTCCCTGAGCCCCGACTTCTGGCCCGGTGGCAGGTCGATCTGCGAAGGATCGCCCGTGACGACCATCTTCGAATTTTCGCCGAGGCGGGTCAGGAACATCTTCATTTGCATGGTGGTGGTGTTCTGCGCCTCGTCCAGTATGACGAAGGCGTTGGACAAGGTCCGGCCACGCATGAAGGCCAACGGAGCTACCTCGATCACGCCCAACTCAAGATCACGCTCCACCTTTTCGGGCGGCAGAACATCATAAAGTGCGTCGTAGAGCGGCCGCAGGTATGGGTCGACCTTCTCGCGCATGTCACCCGGCAGGAAGCCGAGGCGCTCGCCGGCCTCAACCGCCGGCCGCGACAGGATGATTTTCTCGACAAGTCCACGCTCCAGGCACCTGGCGGCATAGGCGACGGCAATGTACGTCTTACCCGTTCCCGCCGGCCCGACGCCGAAGACAAGATCAGCCTTCTCCAATGCGCGGATGTAGGCCGACTGCGTTTTCGTCCGCGCTGTTACCGTCCGCTTCCGCGTTGCAATCTTGGCCTGGCCGGTTTCGGTCTGTCCCTCCTCGGGCGTGTGCCGAATGAGCCCGTCGAAGTCTCCCGGACCGACGGTCTCGCCCTTCGCAACCTGCTGGTAAAGCGTCTCAAGCACGCGCTTGCCAGTCTCGCACGCCGCTTGCGAGCCGGTCAGCACGACGACATTACCGTGTGCGTGGGCAGAAACGTGCAGCTTTTCCTCGAGAAGTGCGAGGTGGCTATCATATTGACCGAGAAGAAGATTCAGTAGGCGATTATCCTCAAAAGGAACGACGACGCGCGCCTCGTCCTGACGCGGCTTGCCTGAGCCGCTGGAACTGGAACCGGGTGCACCGCGATTTGCCGACAAAATCAGCTCTCCAGGCCGATGTCCCGGCATCTATGCCGAGCCGGCTCCCGACCAACCTTTCGTCCGCGACTACTAACGCACAAGAGAAGCACCGAGATCAAGGCCCATCTGCGTGAAAATCCCATCATTGTTCACTGCTGCACGACGCCGCCCAAGCTGTTTGGCCCTGAGGTCGAAATTGTGACATCAACGATATTGCCGATGACGGACTGCTCAGCGACGGCATGTACGGGCTGGAGGTAGGGCGAGCGACCGATGAGCTGGCCCGTGTGCCGCCCGGTCTTCTCGAACAAGACCGGGATGGTCCGTCCAACGCATTCATCATTGAACTTCCGCTGCTGGCTGGCGAGGACTGCCTGCAGGCGCTGCAGCCGATCGTCGGCAACGGCGGCGGGCAGCTGGTCCGCGAGGTTGGCCGCCGGGGTTCCGGGCCGCGGGCTGTACTTGAACGAGAACGCCTGAGCAAAACCGACACTTCGGACCACACCCAGCGTTGCCTCGAACTCAGCGTCCGTCTCGCCCGGGAAGCCGACGATTATATCGGTCGAGAGCGCAATATCGGGCCGGGCTGAGCGTATCCTGTCAACAAGCGCCAAATAGTCGCTTATCGTGTGCTTCCGGTTCATGGCCGCGAGGATGCGGTCGGATCCTGCCTGGAATGGCAGGTGCAGGTGCGGCATGAGCGAGGGGATGTCGCGGTGCGCCGCTATGAGATCGCCGGTCATGTCACAGGGATGGCTCGTCGTATACCTAAGCCGGCGCACGCCAACGATCCGGTCGAGGCGGGCGATCAGATCGGCCAGTGTGAAGGTCCGGCCGGTGGCGTCCCGCCCGTGATAGCCATTGACGTTCTGGCCGAGCAGCGTGATTTCCCGCACGCCCTGCTCCACCAGTGCCTGCGCCTCGGCCTCTACCGCCTCGACGGGCCGCGAGACCTCTACTCCGCGGGTGTAGGGCACGACGCAGAACGTGCAGAACTTATCGCACCCTTCCTGAACTGTAAGAAACGCGCTGGCACGACGGCGTGGCGCGCGCTTCGGCAGGTGCTCGAACTTATCCTCTTCCGGAAACTCGGTATCGACGACGCTGCGCGCCTCGCTTCTCGATCTAGCGATCAAATCACCAAGGCGATGGTAGTTCTGCGGGCCGACCACGACGTCGACGACGGGCGCACGGTGGACGATCTCCTCGCCCTCGGCCTGGGCTACGCAGCCCGTGACAGCGACCACCGTATCCTTGCCGAGCGCTGCGCGGTCGCGCTTGATCTGGGCGACCCGGCCGAGCTCGGAATAAACCTTCTCGGCAGCCTTCTCGCGGATGTGGCAGGTGTTGAGCACAATGACGTCGGCATTGTCCATCGTCGGCGTCTGGCACAGGCCTTCGGCGGTAAACGCCTCGCCCATCCGCTCCGCGTCATAGACGTTCATCTGGCAACCATATGCCCTTATGAACACCGTTTTCGCTGCTGACATCAAGAAACACCACGATCACTTTGCCGAGGAGACCGGGTATGAATTCCTGTCTCCCAAGCGGTCACTATTCCACGTCGCCGGTAACCAAGGGTAAATGCGGACGGCCCGACAGCGCCATTTTGCACTGCAGCATACACGACCTGCGAGTTCAATGTTTAGATTTTGTGACGCATTGTGAAACTCCTTGGATATTTCGGGCGAAATGCTCCATCTGCATTCCTACAAGCGCATGAATTGACGACGATATTCAATCCGGTGGGCGCTCTCCCCCAGTCTCGCCCGGCGGCAACGTGTCTCGGCCGGTCTTTCGCACCAGGTGGCCGCCCTGCCGCAGCATCGCTACGAGTGTCTCGCGAACCTCGGTCTCAGTCTGCTGCGCCAGTTGCTTGCGATTGGCAAACTCGTCGAGCGGCCGTGGCTGGCCGAGGCGAATATGCACGTCGAGCGGGCCGGCCTGAAGCAGGGCCCAGGCATGACCGACGAGTTCCATATCGCCGTACCAGCCAACGATGCGGGCCCGTTCGGCGCGCCCCATCGGAACGCCGTGGAGATGGGTGTAGGCGACGACCATGGTCTGCACCAGTGCTTCGCCGGCTGCCTCACCACCAACGCCGGCCGTCGGCTTGGCGGCGGCGAAGAGCGACGTCTTGAAGGGCAGCACGCGATTGCCGTCGCTCGAGGTGCCCTCCGCGAACAGTACGATCTTGTCGCCCCTCTCCAGGCGCAGCAGTATCTCATTGGCCGTCCTGCCGACCGAGGACCGGCGCTGGCGATTGACGAAAACAGTCCGCTGCAGTTTGGCCAGCTGCGCGACCAGTGGCCAGCCCGTCACCTCCGACTTCGCTATGAAGCTCACGGGGGCGACGGCAGAGATGACTGGAATATCAAGCCAGCTCGTATGATTGGCAACGAGGAGCACGGGCTTGGCCTGCGTGATCTCGCCTTCGATATGGAGCCTTATTCCCAATAGGCGGCAGACCTTCTTGTGGTACCAGTGCGGGAACGTCTCGGCCCATCGGACATGGGTTCTGAGGAGAAGGGCCTGCACGGGCATCAGCGGCAGCGTGATCGACAGAAAGCCGAGCAGGCGCAGGGCCGCCCCGAGCCTGCCAGTCATGGTGTTTGTGTGCGTACGCTCACGCTCGGTCATGGTTGCTTGTCCGGATCGCCGCGTTACCAGAAAGGCGATCCTGCCATTGGTCACAAAGTCAGGTCGAGCACCAGCGCGTCTACAGGCTCCGACCTGCCCTGGACATAATACCCGGGACGCCGGCCGCACTCCAGAAAGCCGAGCGTGCGATAAAGCGAGAGGGCCGGCCGATTGTCGGCTGCGACCTCGAGGATCAGGCGAGTGGCGCCGCGCTCTCGCAGTATTCGGCAGGCCGACTGCATCAGTCTGCGGCCGATGCCCTGCCGCTGCACGTTGCCGCGGACGGCGAGCGAAAGAACCTCTGCCTCGTCTCCCGCCTGTTGACAGATCACGAAACCGGAGAGTTCCGACACTTCGGTCTCGATCGCAAGTACCAGAGCCCCCGGGCGAGACATCAGCGCTGCGATACTCGGGGCATCCCATGGCGCATCGAACTGAGCAGCATGCAATTCAGCGATAGACACGGCTCTGGCAGGGTCGGCATACACCGTCGGCGGTGTATCGCAACTCAAGCGCCTGCTCACGTACGGCGCTCCACCAGTCCACTACCGGGCTGCGGCCTGGCATCGGCCGGCCTCAGATATTGCGGCAAAGGCGGCTCACTTGCAGCCGGCGCTTCGAAAGCCAGTCTTGCGAGGGTCGCTGCTCGCGGCCAACGTATTTCGCTCACCACGACGGACAAATCTCCTCGGCATCCGGCGGCAATCGCTACCAGGTTCGCAGCGGCGCCCGCGAGCGTGACAGTTCCAGTCGGGAGGAGCTCCACAGCTCCAGCCACACTTGTTGCGACGGCGGCTCCTGCAGTTCCACCGTCCGCCCCCACAACCTCGAAGTAGATCTCGCCGCGGCCAGCCTCCAGGGCAACAGCGATGGCACCGGTATTCATGACGGCGCTTTCCCGAACCGCAGCGGCGATGATTCTCAGGCTCGTGAAGCAGACCAACCCTGCGCCAGTCGCGAGCGCAAGGCCGCGCGCAGCTGCGATGCCGACGCGCGTGCCGGTGAAGGAGCCCGGTCCGACGCCGACAGCGATGCGATCCAGCTTCGAAAAGCCGAGGTCCGACCGCGACATGACGTCGGCGATCATCGGCATCAGGGCCTCCGCATGCCCTTGTCGCATTTCCTGGTAGACCTGATCGACAGCGACGGTTCCACCAC
>JBJOGJ010000014.1:0-30427 GCA_046048295.1 Pseudomonadota bacterium
CGGACAATCTCGCGGGGCGGGCGACGCGATGCCTCAGCCAAGGCCGAACAACTCCATCGCATTGGTGGACATGATCCGCTCGCGGTCTTCGTCGGTGAGGTCGGGAGCACGGCCGACGAATCCCACCGGGTCCTCCTCAACCTCGCCGCGGGGGTAGTCTGTCCCCATCATTATTTTCGACGAACCGACCTTGCGGACCAGGAACGAAAGCATATCGGGGTCGAAGATCACGCTGTCGTAGTACATTCGGCGCATGTACTCGATGGGCGGCCTGGAAATGTTCTCCCTTGGCTCGGGGCGGGCATCATAGGCGCGCTGGATGCGGCCGGGATAAAAGGTGAGATAGCCGCCGCCATGGCTGATTACGAGTTTCAGGCGCGGATAATCCTCAAGTATCCCCTCGTGAATGAGCGAGGCGATAGCGAGTGCCTCCTCGAGCGGCTGGCCGATAGAGTTCCAGAGAAAGAACTTGTGCAGGCGTTCGTCGTGCGTGAAACCGCGCGGGTGAACAATGACCGGCATCTGCAGCTGCTCAGCAGCGGACCAGAACGGGCGGAACTGCGCCTCACCAAGCTCGCGGCCGCGAACATGAGACTGAATCTGCACGCCCTTCAGGCCGAGCGCCCTGGCGTATTCCAGCTCCTTGATGGCAAGGTCCGGATTCTGCATGGGTACTGCGCCGACGCCGGCATAGCGGTCAGGCATCTGCTCGACGAAGCGCGCTATACCGTCGTTGCAGGCGCGCGCCATGGCCTGGCCCAACTCGTCGCCAGCCCAAAAGGCGCAATTGGGCAGGTTCTGGCTCACGATCTGGATATCGACGCCCATGGCGTCCATGTCGGCGATGCGTGCCCTTGGATCAGTGAGCTTGTCCTCGACACCTGCAGCGACACTCTCGTGGATCTTCTTCGAGGCAGCCGGGACCCAGTCCTGTGTTCCCGGCGCGGAAGAGTCGATGCGGACCTTCCGGGCGATGGCCTGCACTTCCGGCACGGTCACATGGGTATGAATGTCGATACGCGGCTTGCGCTTCGTGGTCATGGCATCGCCTCCCGGAGTTCCACCCGGCGATTAGAGGCTGGACCAAGGACGGGGTCAACAGCGGACCGCTGCGCCTTCAGAACAGCTTGAAGCCCGGTGGCAGGGGGAGCCCGCCCGTCAGCTCCTGCATCTTCACCTGCATTGTAGATTCTACCCGGCTCCTGGCGTCGTTGGCGGCGGCAACGATCAGATCCTCGAGTATCTCGGTCTCATCGGGGTTCATGAGCGAAGGATCGATCGAGACGCGGCGCAGTTCGCTCTTGCCATTGAGCACGACCTTCACCAGTCCACCACCCGACTGGCCCTCGACCTCCATCGCGGCCAGTTCCTCCTGCATGCGCTGCATCCGCTCTTGGAGCTGCTGCGCCTGCTTCATCATGCCCATGATGTCCTTCATCTCATCCTCCGGGTGGCTGTTCGTGCGGCCTTACGACGTCAATCGGCGTCGGACTCTGCGTCGCCGGTCTCCTCCTCACCGGAAATGGGAAAAGCCTCGGCCTCGGGGGAGATAGGTCTTACCGCCTTGACCTCGGCCTGAGGGAACTCGCTGAGCAGGGCGGATACGGCCGGATGACTCCGGACCTCCGCCAAGTCGCTCGCCTCCCTTTCGCGGCGTACATCGCCAATTGTTCGTTCGCCCCTGGCATCACGGGCGATGGTTACGAACCATCGCTCGCCGGTCCAGTTCGACAGCTTTTCGGCAAGTTCGTTCGCCAGCCCCTGCGGGGCGCCGTCGACCAGGGCAACCTCAATTTTTCCCCGCTGGAAGGATACGAGGCTCACATACTCCTCCAGATGAACCCGCAGACGGGCGTCGCGCTGGTGGCCAGCCAACTCGACAACGTCGGCAAACGTCTCGAGGCGCGGGGTAGTTCCAGGGTCGACGCTGGCGACTGGCCTCAGCGCTGCGAGCGGTGCCGGGCCGGCCCGCGACTGGCCGGTGGAAATCAAGGCGACGGTGCTGTCGCTCGATGTAGAACGTGCGCCGCCGTTAGGAGCGCGGGGCTGGCCCGACGGCACCGCACTACCATCGCCCAACATGCGCATGAGTTCGTCGGGGGTCGGGAGGTCCGCTGTGTGCGCGATGCGGATGAGGACCATCTCGGCAGCGGCAAGCGGATTGGGGGCCCGCGCCGCCTCGTCGAGCCCCTTCAGAAGCATCTGCCAGGCGCGTGCAAGAAGCGGAATGGACAGGCGCTCAGCCAGGCCGGCAGCGCGGCGGCGTTCCTCCCCCGAGACGCCTTCGCCAGCGGCATCCGTGCCGGCGACCTTGATGCGGCTGGTGAGATGGACAGCCTCCGCCAGATCGGCGAGAATCTGGACGGGTTCGGCGCCGTCACCGTGAAGGGCCGCGAGGGAATCGATCGATGCAGCGGTGCTGCCGGAAAAAAGATGCTCCAGCAGGTCGAAGATGCGGCCTCTATCAGCCAGACCGAGCATGGCGCGAACCGCGTCGGACGTCACCGAGCCCGAGCCCATGGCGATCGCCTGGTCGAGAATAGATAGGCCGTCCCTGACCGAGCCCTCGGCGGCACGGGCGATCAACGTCAGCGCCTCGGGATCCGCAGCGGCGCCTTCCCTGGTGGCAATGTTCTGGAAATGCGCGACCAACTCACCGACGCCGACGCGACGCAGGTCGAAGCGCTGGCAGCGGGAGAGCACGGTCACCGGAACCTTGCGCACCTCAGTGGTGGCAAAGATGAACTTCACATGCTCAGGCGGCTCCTCGAGCGTTTTCAAAAGGGCGTTGAAGGCGCCCTTCGAGAGCATGTGCACCTCGTCGATGATGTAGACCTTGTAGCGGGCGACGAGGGGACGATAGCGGGCGCTTTCGATGATCTCGCGGATGTTGTCGATGCCGGTATTGGACGCAGCGTCCATCTCCAGCACATCGGGATGGCTGCCCTTGACGATCTCGGCACAGTTGGTGCCATAGCCGTCCATCCGGACGGTCGGGCGGTCGATGCCGGGCTTCTCGTAGTTCAAAGCGCGAGCGAGGATGCGTGCGGTGGTCGTCTTGCCGACGCCGCGGACACCGGTCAGCATATATCCCTGGGCAATGCGATCGGTGGCGAAGGCATTTGTCAACGTCTGGACCATGGCCTGCTGGCCGATCAGATCGTCGAAGGTCTCAGGGCGATACTTGCGGGCCAGCACAACATAGGGCTGGTCCGGCGCTGCAGCATCATCGTTCTTGTTGGGATCTTTGGCCATCACCCCGGAAACCAGCAGGATTACCCGCCCGGGCAAACGTGGCGGAAGTGGGAGGTTGAACAACGACCCGCATCGGGCTCGTTAGGGCTGCTTCCTTCCGGACCTGACCCGGTTGGCGAGGGACACGTCCGCCGCCAACCTCCCGCGCCGAATATGGACGGTCGGGCGAACGAAGACAACCCCGTCCGCGCGCAGTTCGACATGAAATAGCCATTGCCCAGTCCGGCGCGTGCAGGTTGGCGGAGGTGTCGCTGCGGGCACGGCGAATTGTGTTGGCGATCAAAACGTTATGTTTCCACATCCAGCCGGGTCAAAGCACGTTGCGCAGAATGCGTGCGCGTGCTTCTGTCAGCCACGGAGTAGGACATACCCATGACAAGGCCATCACTGGGGTCGACGTTCGAACTCGACCGGCAAAGCGAGCGACGCGGGGACGCTGCGTACCTACAGGGGCTCATCGAGGGGCCGCAGACGAGGTACCTGGTCCTGGTGGAGGGGCGACCTGTCCTGACCCGGCCGCCAGACGGCGCGGCGGTGGAAGTCGGCTGGTTCACCGCAGCAGAGTTCGCCGATTGCGGCTTCGATCCCGCGGCAGCGCTTTTCCTTGGTGTCAATCCCGCAAACGGGACCGCCGTTTTCGCCCTGTCAGGTGACATCAAGATGCTGCGCAGTTTCCAGCGCTCACCAGAGGCCCGCCTCAGCGCCGACGACGACCTGCGCAAGCTGGCGACGGCTGGTGCGCTGCCGGAGGGCGACATTGCGCTCATCGGACTCGCCAAGTCGCTCGCCCATTGGCACGACAACAGCCGCTGCTGCGGACGTTGTGGCGGGGCGACACGGCCACTCGACGGGGGCTGGAAGCGACGATGCCGGGCGTGCGGGCGGGAGCATTTCCCAAGGCTGGACCCAGTCGTGATCATGCTGGTCATCCACCCGGATGGCGGTAGGTGCCTGTTGTCTCACGAGACGCGGTTCCGCGAGAACATGTTCTCGGCCCTCGCCGGGTATGTGGAGCCGGGCGAGGACATCGAGCACGCGGTTCGACGGGAGGTGCTGGAGGAGACGCGCGTCAAGGTCGGCGACGTGAGGTTCCACGCGTCGCAGCCGTGGCCATTCCCGCATACGCTAATGATCGGCTGCGTGGCGCAGGGCCTCAGCGAAGAGATCGTGCCGGATGCAACCGAGATCGAGGAAGCACGCTGGTTCACGCGCAGCGAGGCGCTCGACATGCTTGCAGGCCGCCACGCTGGCGGGCTGTTCGTCCCGGGCCGGCAGGCAATCGCGCATACCCTGATCCGGCACTTCGCCGAGGGCGGTGGGGTTTAGTTATTTCGCTCACGGGCTATTCCGGCCTGCGGTGTTTGTTGCCAACTCGGGCAAGCCCGAGCTTGGACGCCGGGCTCTCCGCGGGTGCGGCGCAACGCGCCGGGCCGCAGTCGCGGCCTGGAGCGATACCGCCAAATGGCGGAACCGCTCAAAATTCGCTCACGGCACGTTCGAGCCTGCGATACTCTAACTGGCGCTCCTGCCGCCTCCAGCCAAGGCAAGGCGCTTGTTCGAAATCGCCGTCCAGACCTCGCGAATCCGCTCGATGGTCTCGATCGAGTTGCGTCCGACACCGCCGTCGAGCGCCTCGCTGTCGTGGAACACGAGAACGATCCGGGGCTGATCGGCTACCGAGATCGACAGGCTGTCGACGTGGCGCCTGCGGCCGCCACGCCTGAAACCCGAGAGCCGACCGCCACTGCTGCCAGATGCGCCAGCGCCGCCAATCAGGGTGTGTGGCTGGCTGTCGGCCGCGGGCGCCTGATCGTCTGCGACCGGCTGGGCCGCTTTCTCATGACCGGCATCGTCGGGAGGGGCAACCTGCGACCAGTGCAGGGCATGAATCTCGGAATAGGCCAGTTCCTGTGCATCCGTGAACAAGACCTGCTCCTTCGTGAGGTCCACGGCACCCTGGACTACGGCCAGGCCATTTTCGCGGTAGTTGAAGGCGGCGAAGCCAAGCGGCGTGATGCGAGGGCGCTTATCGTGTCCGACGAAGCACTGGAACTTGAGCGATCCAAGGCGATCGCGCTCCGGAATGGTACGCAGGATCTGCCAGGCAGATGGCGAATAGTCGGCCGGGAAGGGGGCATCCTTCAGGGCCTTCTCGACGGCGCGCTTCAAGACCTTGTCCGTCGCGGCATCGACTTCCTTCTCGACATCCTTCAGGTCGGCGGGGTCATGCTGACGCTTCAGCCTCAGATAGACACCATAACCGATGGCACAAAGCGCCAAGACCGATAAAGCGACAGTCATCCGCGGCCGGTTTGGCTGGAAAAGAAGCATCTCGCCTGCGAAGATCAGGAGCAGCAGGCCAGCCGGCAGCTCCCAGCCGAAGCGCCAGAGGTGGGGCACGAGGCCGATGAGGATCATCGGCACGGCAGGTATCAGGAAGTCGGGACGCTCGGCGATACTTGCAAACAAGGCGCCGCCAATCTCTCCGTGCTCGAGCCAAGCCAGAACGACCGGGACCATGAACAGGATCAGGCCGAGCGCGACCGTCAGGGCGCGGGCAATGGCCGTCCCGTTCCGCCAGCGCTTGTGCGCCTGCAGCGCACTTGTGCCGTTATCGTGAAAATACTTGGCAATCGTGCTCTTCTCGTCCAGCCTCTCGTCCCGAGGGGCAGCGGACTTGCTTGCCGTGGCACTTGCCGGGCCTGGGAGCGGCGGGTCATTCGCCGCTGTCGGTTCGCTACGCTCAGTCATCGATCAACAATTCTACTTTGGCCAAAACCACTATTCTACAAACGCCACGCATGGCAGCACACACTTAGCGCCGATGAACCGGCAAGAGAAGAAAGATCAGCGCTTGAAACGGAACCAAACGGGATTTTGGAGCTAGATCGTGTCTTTCAGACAGGGGTATGGCGCCGGCCCAGCCGATATGCCACGTAGTCGGCGGTCGACATCCACCTCTGCAGCGAACAGCCACTCATGAATCCTTCGCGCGGGATCGCCTACAAGGTCATCTCGGTCCTGATCTTCACGTGCATGTACGTCTGCATCAAGGCCACCCAACCGCAGGTGCCGCCGGGGCAGGTGGCGTTCTTCAGGTCGTTCTTCGCACTGGTTCCGATTGGTGCGTACCTGCTGTGGCGAAACGAGTTTCCGGGCGCGCTCTATACCAAGCGGCCGATGGGACACTTCTGGCGCGGCGTGTTCGGCACTTCGGCGATGGTGCTCAACTTCGCCGCGCTCGGGCTGCTGCCGCTGGCGGACGCGATCGCGATCGGGTACGGGGTGCCGATGTTCACGGCCATCTTCGCAGCCTTGCTGCTGGGCGAGGTCATACGCGCCTATCGCTGGTGGGCAATTGCTGTCGGCTTCATCGGCGTGCTCATCATCATGTGGCCGAAGCTCAGCTTCCTGAGGGGACAGGTCCAAACCGATGCGGAAGCGCTTGGCGCGGTGTGCGCAATCGGAGCCACTGCAGCGATCGGGCTGGCGCTCGTCCACATCAGGGGGCTCGTCAGGACCGAGAGGACTCCAACGATCGTGTTCTACTTCAGCGTGTCCGCAACTGCACTATCGCTCCTTACCATTCCATTCGGGTGGCGATGGCCGGATCCGACGACAGCGGCGCTCTTGGTGCTCGCCGGGCTGCTCGGCGGCATCGGCCAGATCTTTCTCACCGAATGCTATCGGCATGCGGACATGTCGACACTCGCACCTTTCGAGTACACATCGTTGCTGTTCAGCATAGCATTCGGATATCTCCTGTTCGGGGAGGCGACGACGGCATGGACGCTTGCCGGCTCGGCAATCGTGATGGGAGCGGGAGTTTTCATGGTGTGGCGGGAAGGCAGCGCGAGGGCCGGACGGTAGCATGGCAGGGAACCCAGAAGCCTCCGGCAGGCGCGTTGCCTTCGGCATCATGCTCAAGATCACGGCGGTGCTGCTGTTCACGACCATGTTCGCGTGCGTCAAGGCGACGGCAGACGTCGTGCCTCCTGGCGAGGCGGTGTTCTTCCGCTCGTTCTTCACGCTGGTGCCAGTGTTCGCCTACGTCTGGCTAAAGGGCGACTCACTCAAGGTGCTCAGGGCACGGAATCCGGTGGGGCATGCCTGGCGCGGTGGTCTCTCGGCGCTGGCGATGGTGCTCAACTTCACCGCGGTGGGTCTGCTGCCGCTGGCCGACGTGATCGCCATCGGCTACGCGATGCCGATGTTCACGACGATATTCGCGGCGCTGCTGATCGGAGAAGTGGTGCGCGGATACCGGTGGGCGGCGATCGTCATCGGGCTGGTTGGCGTACTCATCATCATGTGGCCAAGACTGGAGTTCCTGCGCGGCGACGTTGCACAATGGGGCGCGCTCGCCGGCGCGCTCTCAGCGGTTGCAGCAGCAGCACTGGTCGGGCTCGGACTGGTGGTGGTGCGCATGCTCGTCTCCGGCGAGAGTACGGCCTCCATCGTCTTCCACTTCGCACTCTATTGCTCGGCCGGATCGTTGCTGACGCTGCCGTTCGGCTGGACCGTTCCCGATCCAGCCTCGGCTGCGATCCTGGTGCTTGCCGGGCTCTCGGGCGGCACGGCGCAGCTGCTGCTCACCGAAAGCATACGTCATGCAGACATGTCGACACTGGCGCCATTCGAATACGTGTCGATGCTGGCCACCGTCGCCATCGCCTACCTGCTATTCGCTGAAGTACCGACGGCTTGGACACTCGGCGGCGCAAGCCTGGTGATCGGCGCCGGCCTGCTGATAGTCTGGCGCGAGCGTCGGCTTGCGCAGGAGCGCAAGGCTCAAGCCGGCTGAGGCTTTTCAAGCTCCAGACGGAAGGGGTTAGCGGCATAGGTGCCAAGAACCTTGAGTTCGATGGAGAAGAATGAAAGCTCCTCGAGTGCCAAAGCGACGTTGCGGTCCGAAGGGTGGCCTTCGATGTCGGCGAAGAACATGGTCGCCTTGAAGGACCCTTCGAGCTGATAGGATTCCAGCTTTATCATGTTGACGCCGTTGGTCGCGAAACCGCCCAGCGCCTTGTAGAGGGCAGCCGGCACGTTGCGCACGCGAAAGATGAATGTCGTGATGTAAGGCCCTGCCCCAGGCTCGGCGTCCTCCGGCCTGGCGGAGAGAACGACGAAGCGGGTGGTGTTGTGCTCCTCGTCCTCGACATCCCGGGCGAGAATGTCGAGGCCGTAGGTCGTGGCGGCCAGCTCCGGCGCAAGCGCGGCGCGGAAGCGATCCTTGCGCTCGGCGATCATTCGCGCGGCGCCCGCAGTGTCGCCAGCCACGTGCGCATTCAGGCCCAGCCGCTGGATGATCTTGCGACACTGGCCGAGGGCGTGAACGTGGCTGTAGACATCCTTGATGTCCTCGAGGCGGGTGCCCGGCAGGGCCATGAGATGGAAGCGCACGCGCATGAAATGCTCGGCGACTATGTAAAGATCCGCTTTCGGCAACAGATGGTGAATGTCGGCAACACGACCGGCGACGGAGTTCTCGATGGGGATCAGCGCGTAGCGTACGAGGCCGGTTCGAACCGCGCCCAGCGCATCCTCGAATGTCGCGCAGGGATACGGCTCGAGATCCGGGTAGGCTTCCATGGCCGCCATGTGAGAGTTGGCGCCCGGTTCGCCCTGGTAGGCGATGCACTCAGGCGCCTTCACTGCGCCCTTGCGGGGGCGCGCCATTGGTTTCGGTCTCGTACTCGGCATGATCCAGTATTTTGCAAGAGGTTGAGAGCAGGGGCCTGGGGAATGGAGGTAAGCGGCGCCTCAGCCCCCCTTGCCGCCGATGATCTTCCTCGCCCGGTCCAGATCCGAGGGAGTATCGACACCGAGCGGAATGGTGTCAACGACGGCAACGTCGATGCGCATGCCATTCTCCAGGGCGCGCAACTGCTCGAGGCGCTCACGCTTCTCGAGGTGAGATGGCGGCAGGGATACGAAGCGCTCGAGGGCACTGCGGCGATAGGCATAGATGCCGATGTGGTGGTAGAGGGGACCCTCGCCATGGGGCGCGGGGGCGCGGGTGAAATAGAGCGCCCGGAGAACGGTCTGCCCGGCGGCTCCTCGCTTCCTGCCTGGAAGCGGCGTGCCCACAACCTTGACGACGTCGGGCGACATTTTCTCCGCCTCTTCACGAATCTCCGCTGCAATCGTCGAAATGTCCGGCCCGGGGGTGGAAAGCGGGGCGAGACATTCGGCCACCAGCCGCGGCTCCAAGGTGGGGAGATCGCCCTGCAGATTGACGACAAAGTCGATGTCGCCATCGGGATCGGCCTTGCTGAGCGCCTCGAAAATGCGATCGGAGCCGGACATGTGGTCGGCACGGGTCATGACGGCTTCGCCGCCGCAGTCGCGTATGCAACCGGCGATCTCTTCGGCGTCGGTAGCGACAATGACACGGCCGAGTTCGGCCTCGACAGCACGGCGCCAGACGTGAACGATCATGGGTTGTCCAGCGATATCAGCCATCGGCTTACCGGGCAGCCTGCTGGCCTGCAGCCTGGCCGGAATCAGGATCACGGCGCGCGTCATTTCTCGCCTCATTCACGTTGCCGCAGGTCAGCGTATGGCCAAGCGGGTGACAATTCGTCTCGGGGCAAGCCTCTAGAATAGAGCCGTCGCTGGTGGCAAGGGGAAACGGACGATTTTGCGCCGGGAGCGGGCGATGTGTGCGTGCGCCTCACCGGGCGGGGAAAAATTGGGGTCAGTGCCTATGGATAGCTTCGAATTCAACAAGATTGCCGGTGCAGTCCTGTCGGCTTTGCTGGTGGCCTTCGGCAGTGGAACACTGCTCGAAGTCCTGGGCGCCGGGGACTCCAGCTACGAAAAACCGGGCTACGAGCTCGAAGTCCAGACCGCAGCCGCAACGACGGACGCAGGCAAGCCGGAGGCTGCAGCATTCGATCCGGCCAAGGTGGTGTCGATGGTTGCGCAGACCGATCCCAAGGTCGGCGCTGGTGTCTTCGCACGCTGCAAGTCCTGCCACTCGGTGGACAAGAGCGGGAAATCGACTCCGACCGGCCCCAACCTCTGGGGCGTCGTCGGCCGCAAGGTCGGTGGGCAGGCGAGCTACGACAAGTACTCCTCCGCGCTCAAGGCGAAGGACGCAACGTGGGACTACAAATTGCTGGCTGAATACATCCACAACCCGCGGGCGACCATACCGGGCAACCGGATGTCGTTTGCCGGCCTCAAGGACGAGGGCCAGCTGGCGGGCCTGATCGCATACCTGCGGACACTGTCCGACAACCCGCCGGCCTTGCCGAACTAAGCGCTCGAATTATCGCATACGACAAGAAGCCCCGGTCGATAAGCCGGGGCTTTCCAATTTTTAAGGTTTCACGGGCTTTGAGGTCGCGCCGAGGCGGATTAAGTTGCCGGGACTGAACCCGAGCCGCGCGGAGAAGCCGTTTGTTCCTTTCAGAGTACAGGATCAGTTTCGTTGCGAAGGTGCGCGGGTTCGTGGTCCGGTCCTGCCTAGCCCTGGCAGCCTTCGGCATGGGCCTCGCGGCAGCCAAGGCGCAACAGCCCGCTGCACCCAGCGCGGAACAGAAGCGGCATACTGCACTCTGGCTCGTCTCGCCGCCCGAATTCGACGCCAGGAAGGGACATTTCGACTGGGTAAATCCGAAGGCACCTAAAGGCGGCACCGCCAACATCTGGTCGGCAGGTTCCTTCGATACGCTCAACCCGTTCACGGTTCGCGGCGACTCGCCGTTCCGGCTCGTACAGCTCACCTACGACACGATCATGGCGAGCAATCCGAACGAACCATCGACCGAATACTGCCTGCTCTGCACCTGGGTCTCCTATCCCGACGACTACTCGTCGGTAACGTTCAAGCTCAGACCCGAAGCAAGGTTCCACGACGGCAAGCCGATCACGACCGACGACGTGATTTTTTCGTTCGAAGCGCTGCAGAAGGGACTGCCATTCTACCGGCACTACTACAAGAACGTTGCCAGAGTGGAGCGGCAGGGGGACCACCAGCTCACCTTCCACTTCAACGTCAAGAACAACCGTGAGCTGCCGCAGATCATGGGCCAGCTCTATGTCATGCCGAAGCACTACTGGGAGGGCAAGGACAGCACTGGCAAACAGCGCGACATCTCGAAGCCGACGCTGGAAATTCCACTGACCTCCGGGCCCTACCGCGTCAAGTCCATCGTAGCAACCAAGGAAGTGATCTACGAGCGTGTGAAGGACTGGTGGGCGAAGGACCTGCCGATCATGCGCGGGCAGTGGAACTTCGATACGGTAAGGCTCACCTACTTCCGCGACAGGACACCGGCGTTCGAAGCCTTCAAAACGGGCGCGATCGACTACTGGGAAGAGACCAGCGCGACAGCATGGGCGACACAGTTCGACTTCAATGCGGTCAAGCGCGGGCATGTGAAGCAGGAACAAGTGCCGCTCAGCAAGGTCGCGTGGATGGTCGGTTTCATCATGAATACGCGGCGTGCGAAGTTCCAGGATGCACGCGTGCGGCAGGCCATCAATCTCGCGTTCGACTTCGAGTTCACCAACAGGACGCTGTTCTATGGTCAATACCAGCGGCTCACGAGCTACTTCGACAACTCGGAGTTGGCGGCACGGGGACGGCCCGAAGGCAAAGAACTCGAGATCCTGAACGAGGTGCGGGATCTGGTGTCGCCGGAAGTTTTCGGTCCAGTCTGGTCGCCGCCGGTCAACGGGTCGAGAGAGGCAATGCGGGGCAACCTGGACAAGGCGGCGAAACTGCTCGACGAAGCCGGATGGCGATTGGACGGGCCACAGGCGGACTGCGGCTTCCTTTGCGCGATGATGGTCAAGGTAGGTCTCAGCAACCGGAGCACCATCAGGGTGAGGCGGAATGCGCGCGGCGAGCCTCTCAGGATGGAATTCCTGCTCAACGCCTCAAGCAAAGGCACGGAGCGAATCGTCCTGCCTTTCATTGCAAACCTGAAGCGGCTGGGGATCGACGCCACAGCACGGGCCGTCGATACGGCACAACTCATACAACGCGCCCGCACTTTCGAGTTCGATGTGTTCACCGGGCAATTTCCGCAGTCGAACTCACCGGGCAACGAGCAGCGCGGCTTCTTCGGGTCGGCCTCGGCGAACCAGACAGGGAGCCGTAATTTCGCCGGCATTACCAACCCGGCGATCGACAAGATCATAGAGCGGCTCATCATGGCCAAGGATCGCGCCGAACTCGTTGCGGCGACGCGGGCGCTCGACCGTGTCCTGCAGTGGAACTTCTACGTCGTGCCACAGTGGTACCTAGCGGCCGACAGGCTCGCCTACTGGGTGAAATTCGCGCGGCCGGACAAGCATCCGACCAACGATACAGCCTTCCTCAGCACCTGGTGGATCGATCCAGAGGGTGAAGCTCGAATGAAGGCGGCGCTCGGGAGATGATGAAGCATACCGCAATCGGCATTCTCGCAGCGATGCTGGCCGCAATGCAGCCGGCGCTATCCGACGATAGCGGTGCAGGCACCCAGAGCCATGGGATCTCAGCTTTCGGCGACCTCAAGTATCCGGAGGGCTTCAAGAGCTTCGAGTACGTCAATCCCGATGCGCCGAAGGGCGGCAGCCTCAGCCTCATCGGTCAGGCGGGCCTGACGACGTTCAACAGTTTCAATGCGTTTATCCTCAAGGGCGATCCGGCACAAGGGATTGGCCTGTGCTTCGATTCGCTCATGGTGCAGGCGAAGGACGAACCGGATTCCTATTATGGACTGGTGGCGCGCGCGGCAGCCGTTGCGCAGGATCGTAAGTCCGTCACCTTCTGGCTGAGACCGGAGGCGCGCTTCTCGGATGGAAGCAAAGTGACCGCTGATGACGTCGTCTTCTCCTTCGAGGCCATCAAGAAGGACGGGCATCCACTGATCCGCTATCCACTTCGCGACGTGGTGCGCGTCGAGAAAATCGATGACCACACGGTGAAATACGTGTTCCAGGGTGCCCAGCTGCGCGATCTCCCCGGCTCAGTGGCTACGCTGCCGGTACTGTCCAAGGACTACTATCGGAAGCACGACTTCACGAAGACCACACTCACTCCACCAGTCGGCTCCGGGCCCTACCGTGTGGGCGACTTCAAGCCCGGCCGATACGTCACCTATGAACGGCGGGAGGACTACTGGGCTCGCGACCTCAACGTGAACCGCGGGCGATACAATTTCGACAAGGTGCGCTACGAGTTCTTTCGCGACCGAAACATCGAACTCGAAAACCTCAAAGCCGGTGTGTACGACCTCAGAGAGGAATTCACATCGCGGGTCTGGGCGACCGGTTACGACTTCGCGGCAGTCCGCGAGGGGCGCATGCAATTGCTGACCCTTGCCGACGACAGCCCGTCTGGCGCGCAGGGGTTCTTTCTAAATACCCGACGCGGGAAACTCGCCGACGTTCGGGTGAGGAAGGCACTGAGCCTGGTGTTCGACTTCCCGTGGACCAATCGCCGGATGTTCTACGGACTCTACAAGAGGACCGAGAGCTATTTCCAAGGTTCGCAGCTCAAGGCTGACGGGCCCGCAAGCGCGGGCGAGGCGGCGCTCATCGCGGCGGCCGATAGCCAAATAACGGTTGCGTTGGACCAGCCGCCAGAGACCCCGCCCGAGAGCGACGGGTCCGGCCACGACCGCCGGCTGATGCGGCAGGCGCAGTTGCTGCTCGCGGAAGCTGGATGGCAGCTGCGGAACGGGCAGATGCAGCTCACCAACCAGAAGGGCGAGACGCTGAAGCTCGAGTTTCTCATCGACGACGACGGCTTCGAGCGGGTGATCGCACCCTATGTGCGCAACCTGCGGACACTTGGCATAGATGCATGGATCCGAGTCGTCGATGCGGCCCAGTACCAAAGACGCGTCAAATCCTACGAGTTCGACGTCGTCGTCTCACGCTTCATCATGCGGCTGACGCCCGGGGCAGAACTGCTCAATTACTTCTCGAGCACGGTTGCGAGGCAGGACGGAAGCCGCAATCTTGCGGGCATCCAGGATCCGCTCGTGGACAAGCTCATCGACAAGGCGATGGAAGCGCGGAAGCGGGAAGAGCTCGTTACCGCGATACGCGCGCTCGACCGTGTGCTCAGGGCGGGGCACTACTGGGTACCTCAGTGGTACAAGGCCGCCCACAACATCGCCTACTGGGACAAGTTCTCGCGGCCCAAGATCAAGCCAAAATATGACCGAGGTGTCGTGGATACGTGGTGGTACGACGCGGAGAAAGCTGCCAAACTCGCCCGCCAATGACTGAACAAGCCGCAGCGGCAAGGCGGCCGCCTGCATCCCCCGATTATATTAATCCCGAGCAGAGATCGTCCGAGACATGGCTGCCTACCTGATCAAACGCCTGCTGCTGATCCCGCCGACTATCCTCGGCATCATGCTCATCAGCTTCGCCATTATACAGTTCGCGCCAGGCGGTCCCGTCGAGCGGATCATCGCGCAGCTCACAGGTGCCGACGCCGGGGCGACTGCCCGGGTCGGCGGCGGCGCCAGCGACGGCCTCAGCGGGGGCCCCGGCACGCAGGGACTACAGGGTAACGATTCAAACTACCGAGGCGCGCAAGGGCTCGATCCTGAATTCATCAAGGAACTCGAGAAGCAGTTCGGCTTCGACAAGCCGGCGCACGAGCGCTTCCTCCTGATGATGAAAAACTACCTGATGTTCGATTTCGGGCGCAGCTACTTCCGCGATACGAGCGTCCTGCAGCTGATCTGGGAGAAGCTACCGGTTTCCATCTCGCTCGGGTTGTGGATGACACTGCTGACTTACCTCATCTCGATCCCACTCGGCATACGCAAGGCAGTCAAGGATGGCGAGCCGTTCGATACCTGGACCAGCGGGCTCCTCGTCGTCGGTTACGCGGTACCAGCGTTCCTGGTGGCGGTGCTGCTCCTGGTGCTGTTCGCCGGCGGCTCGTTCATGCAGATCTTCCCATCGCGCGGGCTCGGATCTTCCAACTGGAGCGAGCTGTCACTCCTCGGCAAGATCGTCGACTACTTTTGGCACCTAGCACTGCCGCTCACGGCGCTGGCTCTCGGGGCGTTCACGCAGATGACGTTCCTCACCAAGAACTCGTTCCTCGACGAGATCCGCAAGCAGTACGTTCTCACTGCGCGCGCCAAGGGGCTCTCGGAAGGAACGGTGCTCTATGGCCACGTCTTCCGCAACGCCATGCTGCTCATCATCGCCGGATTTCCGGGTGCGTTCATCGGCGCATTCTTCACCGGCTCGCTGCTGATCGAGATCATCTTCTCGCTCGACGGGCTCGGCCTGCTCAGCTACGAGAGCATCATCAACCGGGACTATCCGGTGGTCTTCGCGACACTCTACATCTTCTCTCTAGTGGGCCTTATCGTACAGCTGATCACCGACTTCACCTATACGCTCGTCGATCCGAGGATCGACTTCGAGAGTCGGGAGGTTTGAGGCATGGACGCCAGCGTCGAAACGCGCGCGAACAAGGCAGGGCTCATCGGCTCGGCAGGCCAGGGATTGTCAAGATGGCTGCCTTTCCGGCGGCTTCGCAAGAACCTGGGCTCGCCGATCAACCAACGGCGGTGGCACAATTTCAAGCAAAACCGGCGGGGCTTCTGGAGCCTCAGGATTCTGATTGCCCTGCTGTTGGTGACGATGTCGGCGGAATTCATCGCCAACGACAAGCCGATCGTCGCGAGCTACAAGGGCGAGCTGCTATTCCCGATCGTATTCGACTATCCGGAATCGAAGTTCGGCGGGTTCTTGGCCGTAACCGACTACAAGGATCCGTTCGTCGCCAACGAGATAAACAAGAGCGGCTGGATGATCTGGCCGCCGATCCGCTACTCCTACGACACCATCAACTTCGACTATCCGGGCGTCACCGGATACGGAGGAAAGTGCCTTGGTTTTCCAGCGGCGCCGTTCTGGGCAACCGGCGGCGAGGTTTGCGAGGGCGCGCCTGCGGACATGACGGCGCGATACCAAAGCCTTGGTAACCGCAACTGGCTCGGCACAGACGACCAGGGACGCGACGTCCTGGCGAGGGTCATCTACGGGGCGCGCATCTCGCTACTGTTCGGCCTGATCCTGACCGCACTCGCCTCCATCATAGGCGTGACGGCAGGCGCGGTGCAGGGCTACTTCGGCGGTGTCGTCGACCTCGTGCTGCAACGCGTTCTCGAGATCTGGTCTTCGATTCCTTCCCTCTACGTTCTGATCATCATTTCGTCAGTGCTGGCTCCGGGCTTCTGGACGCTGCTGCTGGTGCTGCTGCTGTTCGACTGGGTGGCATTCGTCGGCGTGGTGCGGGCGGAGTTTCTCAGGGTCAGGAACTTCGAGTACATTACGGCTGCGCGGGCTCTCGGCCTTGGACACGCCAAGATCATGTTCAAGCACGTGTTGCCGAACGCCATGGTGGCGACGCTGACCTTCCTGCCGTTCAGGCTGTCGGCGGCGATTGCGGCGCTTGCAACGCTCGACTTCCTGGGCCTCGGACTGCCGCCCGGCTCGCCATCGCTCGGTGAACTCCTGCAACAGGGCAAGTCGAACCTGCAGGCGCCATGGCTAGGGCTCACGGCGTTCTTCTCGATCGCCCTGATACTGTCGCTGCTCGTGTTCATCGGCGAGGCCGTGCGCGATGCATTCGATCCGCGCAAGACTTTTCGTTGAGGTGAGGTCATGAGCAGCGCAAAGTTCGAACCCGGACACACGCTTCTGCACGTCCGCAACCTGTCCGTGGATTTCAAGGCCGGCGAGACGATCAACCATGCCGTGAAGAGGGTATCGCTGACGGTGGGGCGCGGGGAGACCGTTGCGCTGGTCGGCGAGTCAGGTTCCGGCAAGTCGGTGACGGCGCTGTCTATTCTGAAGCTGCTGCCCTATCCGGCTGCCTCGCATCCTTCGGGCGAAATCTTTTTCCGCGGCCGCGATCTGCTAAAGGCCGATGAGCGGGACATGCGGGCGATCCGGGGCGACATGATCTCGGTGATATTCCAGGAACCGATGACTTCGCTCAATCCACTGCACACCATCGAGCGGCAGGTCGGCGAAGTGCTGCGCGTGCATCGCGGGCTCGACAGGGAGGCGGCTCGCGCTCGGGTTCTGGAGTTGTTCGAAAAGGTCGGAATCCGAAATGCGGAGCAGCGGCTCGGCGCCTATCCGCACCAGCTTTCGGGCGGTCAGAGACAGCGCGTGATGATCGCGATGGCGCTCGCCAACGAGCCGGATCTTCTGATTGCGGACGAACCGACCACGGCGCTCGACGTCACGATCCAGGCGCAGATCCTAGAGCTTCTGCAGTCGCTGCAGCGCGAACTCGGCATGGCGATGCTGCTCATCACGCATGATCTGGGCATCGTCAGGAAGATGGCTAGCCGGGTCTACGTGATGAACAAGGGAGAGGTGGTCGAGGAGGGGGCGACGGGCAACGTCTTCGACAGGCCCAGCCACGCCTATACGCGCCATCTCCTCGAGGCAGAACCGAAGGGAAAGCCGCCGGCAAGCGACGAAAGCGCGCCGGTGGTGATGGAGGCCGACAACCTGAAGGTCTGGTTCCCGATCAGGCGCGGGCTGCTCAGGCGCACCGTCGACCACGTGAAGGCGGTGGACGGCGTGACACTGAAGGTGAGGGAGGGGCAAACGCTCGGCGTGGTCGGCGAGTCGGGTTCAGGCAAGACGACGCTCGGGCTTGCGCTGATGCGACTCATCTCCTCCGAGGGGCCGATCGTGTTCATGGGCAGGAAGATCGACGAATTCAAAAGCCGGGAGTTGCGCCCGCTCAGGAAGTCGATGCAGATCGTTTTCCAGGATCCGTATGGCTCTCTTTCCCCAAGGCTATCAGTCGGCGAGATCATCGGCGAGGGCCTGGAAATCCTGCAGCGGGAACTCGACTACGACGAAAGGCGGGCACGTGTCAGCCAGGCACTGGAGGACGTCGGCCTCGATCCTGACGCGCAGGACCGCTATCCGCACGAATTCTCTGGCGGCCAACGCCAGCGCATCGCCATCGCGCGGGCGATGGTGCTCGATCCGAAATTCGTGATGCTGGATGAGCCGACGAGTGCGCTCGACATGAGCGTGCAGGCGCAGATCGTCGATCTCCTGCGCGACCTGCAGCGGCGGCGCTCGCTCGCCTTCCTGTTCATCAGCCACGACCTGAAGGTGGTCAGGGCACTGTCGAACTATGTGATAGTGATGCGCAACGGGAAGGTGGTCGAGGAAGGGCCTTCGGCGCGCATATTCGACAGTCCTCAAACGGAATACACGAAGGCGCTTCTGGCGGCGGCCTTCAACCTCGAGGTGGCGAATCCGGCAGTGGTGAGCGAATGAGCTTTGCCCTCTGCATACGCGGTACTGGCGGCAACTGGTCGGCGGAGCGCTGGCGGCAGCGGCTCGCTGAGCGCATGCCGGAGGTGGCGGTGTCGATATGGCCCGATCCGGCGTTTGATCCGGCGGAGGTGCGGTTCGCAGGTACGTGGCGGCCGGAGCCCGGGGTGCTTGCGAGATTCCCAAACCTCGAGGTGATCTTCAACCTGGGTGCTGGCGTCGATGCAGTGATGTCCGATCCCAATCTGCCGGATGTGCCGGTGGTCCGAGTCGTGGCGGACGACCTCATCACCCGCATGAAGGAATACGTGCTGCTGCATGTGCTGATGTATCACCGGCGGCAGTACAGGCTGTTTGCCGCGCAGCGGGAGTGCACCTGGGCGGCGGAGCACCAGTGGCCCTCGTCGAAGGTGCGGGTCGGCATCATGGGCTTCGGCGTGCTTGGGCAGGCAGTGGCACCACCCCTCGTCGATCTCGGTTTCCAGGTCTCCGGATGGAGCAACACGCGCAAGGAGGCGGCCAGCGTCAGGAGTTTCGCAGGCAAGGGCGAACTCCGCGCCTTCCTGGGGAGTACGGATATTCTGGTCGCCCTGTTGCCGGCAACACCCGAGACGGACGGCATCCTAGACGCGGGACTGTTCCGGCAGCTGGCACGGGATGGCGTGCTTGGAGGCCCCGTGCTCATAAACGCCGGTCGTGGCGCGCTGCAGAACGAGGATGACATCCTGGCTGCGCTCGACGACGGCACGCTTCTCGCCGCAACGCTCGACGTTTTCCGGACAGAGCCGCTGCCGCGGGAGCATCGTTTCTGGACGCATCCGAAAGTGACGATCTCGCCGCACAATGCCGCTGACAGCGACCCCGACACGATATCCGACTACGTCGCGGCTCAGCTGAGGGCGTACGAGGCAGGGCGGGGGCTCAAGAACACGGTGGACCGCAAGCGGGGCTACTGAACGGGGTTTGGAACTGAGCGGGGACAGGGGTGATCTCGGACGACCAATACCGGCAGGAGCTGGCACGAACCATCGGCGAACTGGAGGCATGGGCAGGTTGCGTTCGGGACGTGGCCGAGGTCACGACCGACGCGGCAGATGGTGTGTGGCGTATCTCAGCGGCGCCGCGTGCGGCGGGCGGATGCGGGTTCGAACTGGGAATACGGGCGGACCAGAAATTCGACCTTGCCCTGGCAGATGAATTCTACGAGGACGAACCGATCGCGCACCTGACACTTTTCGTCGAACTGGCGCGGGCGATCGAAGCGGGCCGTGTGCTGCGCCGGCACTACATGAGTCAACTGACAGGCGTGGAGACAGGAGTCGAGGTCATCGTGCGGCTCGGGAACGGCGAAGCCTGGTCGCGGCGAAGGAACCTTGGCAGGCGATCGGAGCGCGATGATCACGTTCTCACACATCGAGACCGGCATTACCTGCCATATCGGCCGCCTGTCGCAGGGCTCAAGAAATAGCACTGGCTGCGAGAGCCGGAGGGCGCCTGATCCTGGATATCCGGCTCCCGGCGCGCTCAATCCTACGGGCCGCCGTCACCAGCGGCTCGGCGATGACGACCATATGGTGTGCGTTGGCATGAACCAACATCACGCCGTCGACCATTATACCAACGTGGCCGGGCCAGAACACGAGATCACCGCGCTGCAGGCCCTCAAGATCCTCTCGAACCGGCATTTCGGCGCCGATCGCGCCGGCCTGCATATCGCTGTCCCGAGGGCAAGGCAGACCGGCCGCCTCCATTGAGAGCTGCACCAGGCCCGAGCAGTCGATACCAAAGCGGCTGCGGCCGCCCCATAGATAAGGTGTGTCGATGAGACGTTCGGCAAGTTGGACGAAATCACGCGTGTAGCGAGAGATCTCGACAACATGACGCGAGATGAGGAAGCCTCCACCAGCAAGGGCATAGAACCTGTCCTCTGTGCCGGTGACGGTTACCGCCGCGTTCAACGGAAGCTGCATGACCGGCTCCGACTTGATGTCAGAGCGGCGGTAGACGAAGGTACCAAGGGCTGCGACGCGATGCGTGGGAGGGAGAAGATCCGGGGAGAGCATGGTTGATGGCACGTATCCAACGTACTCGTCTCGATCAAGCTGGCACCAGGCCCAACCATCCTTCTGCTCGTACACCCACACTACCTCGCCGTAGATCGCCTCGTTGATAATCGGCGCCGAGGTGTCAGGTCGCTGCCGCATGGGAACAAGCGGCCGGCGAACCTGATGGCGGGAGCCCGGCACGTAGTGTTGCGCCTCGATGCGGCCCTTCAAGTGTTCGGCCGCAAGGTCCGGGCGATACGCGTTGAGGCGCGGGTCGAGCACGGTATTCGGGGGCTGGCTTGTCATTACCGCCTCAGGACGTCTTACGCGCGATGGCGGAGATCACCTCGAGCATGGCGCGAGCGCTTTGCGCCTCGCCGCCCTTGGGACCGACCGGCTTCGGCTTCGGCATCCAGCCGAAGATGTCGAAGTGGGCATAGCGTTTCGCCTGCTTCACGAACCTGCGAAGGAACAACGCCGCGATAATGGCGCCGGCGGAACCCAGGTCCGAGATGTTGTTGATGTCGGCGACGTCACTCTCGAGTGCTGGATCGTAGCCATTCCAAAATGGCAGGCGCCACAATGGATCACCGACCTTGTTGCCGGCGGCGAAGATGTCGGCGGCGAGGGCTTCGTCGTCGCAGAAGAAGGGGGATACGTCAGGCCCCATCGCAACGCGCGCAGCACCGGTCAGCGTTGCGAAGGAAACCATCAGGTCAGGCCTTTCCTCGTCGGCCAAGGACAGTGCGTCGGCGAGAACGAGACGACCCTCGGCGTCAGTGTTGCCGATCTCGACGGTGGTACCGGCACGGGACCTGATGATGTCGCGAGGGCGAAAGGCGTTACCGGAGATTGCGTTCTCCGCGGTGGGCAGAAGCACGCGAAGCCGCACATCGAGCCCGAGAGCCATAACCATCTGCCCGAGTGCCAGGGCTGTGGCGGCGCCGCCCATGTCCTTCTTCATGTTGAGCATGGCGCTGGACGGCTTGATATCGAGGCCGCCGGTGTCGAAGCATATCCCCTTGCCGACGAGCGTTACTTTCGGCGCAGCGGCATCGCCCCATGTGAGGTCGATCAGACGGGGCGGGCGGGTGCTGGCGCGGCCGACGGCGTGGATGAGGGGAAAGTTCCCGTCGAGGAGGTCGTCCCCGATAATGGCCGAAACGTGAGCGCCGTGCCGGGCCGCGACGGTCCGTGCCGCCATCTCGAGTTCCTCGGGGCCCATGTCGCCGGCCGGCGTATTGATGAGATCGCGCGCGAGCCACTGTGCCTCTAGCAGGGCAATAACGCGCTCGAGGTTCACGCCAGGGCCGACCTGGAGGCGAGCGCTTTCGCCAGATGCGCCGGCCCGGTAGCGGCGGAAACGATAGGCGCCGAGGCCCCAGGCGACGGCGGCGAGTTCATCGCTGGCGGCGCTTCCGGCAAGTGAATAGGTGCCGGCAGGCAGGGAAGTCGCGAGGGCACCAGCCAGCATCGACGGCGGGCCTGCCGGGTCGCCTGTCTTGGCATCGCCAAGGCCGAACAGGACTAGAGCAACGTTTCCGTCGGGACCGGGAACAAGCAGCTGGCGCTTCGCCTGTCCCTTGAAACCCGAGGAAGCGAGCCATTGCTGCTGTGCCGGCGAAAGCTCTGCACCGCCAGCCGGGGCGGCGGACGTGACAAGCCAGACGGGAACAGCGCTCGGCGCAGTCCCGGCGGCAAGAATTATGTCCGATGGCTTCAGCTCACTCATTGTTCCTGGTCCTCACAACCACATTCGTCCATGACGATCCATAGCGGTGCCGGCCTCCGGCGACAACTTGGCTGCTCCCGCGGCCGCCCAAGTTGTTGACAACCGGGCCCGCAGGATGAGACTTCGACCAACATCGCGTCACCCTCATGGCGCCCCTTCCATTGGCCGGAGGTCAACAAGAAATGCAGAGTTTCTTCAACTCGGTACGCCTAGTTTGGGGCGAGGATGCCCTGGGCGAGCTTGCCGGCCTCGCGAAGTCCATCGGCATGTCGAAGGCACTCATCGTAACCGACAAGACGATCGGGGGCACTGCATGTGCCGAACGGATACGCGACGTGCTGAAGTCGGGAGGCATCACATTCAGGGTATTCGACGAATGCGGCATCGATGCGCGTGCCTCGCACATCCAGTCGGAGAAGGCCAAGCTCGCAAGTGACGGCATCGACGGCATCATCGGGCTCGGGGGCGGCTCGGTGATGTGCACTGCCAAGGGCATCGCCACGCTGGCAACGAACGGAGACGAGATCCGCCCGCTCGAAAAGCAGCAGAATATCAAGAAGCGACCTATGCCGCTCCTCCTGATCCCGACAACGGCTGGGTCCGGCACCGAAGTGTCGCCGTTCACGATCGTCAAGGACGACATCAACGGCGGGAAGTTCACGTTCGGCAACCAGCTCTGCTTCGCACATTTGGCCGTACTCGATCCGGCAACACTCGAGAGCCTGCCGCAGAAGATTGCAGCGGTTTCCGCTGTCGACGCACTTACCCATTCACTCGAAGCCTTGTTCTCGAAGATTGCGACACCACTTACCGATGCGTTGGCGCTCGAGGCGGCGCGGATGCTGTTCGGCTCGATGGCGGCATCGATCGTGAAAGGCGAGCCAAAGGCGCGGCTCGACAATCTCGTCGGATCATCTATCGCCAACATGGCGTGCGGACAGGCCCGGCTGGGCCTCGCGCATCGCCTTTCGCGGCCGCTCGAAGAGAACTTCACGGTGGCACACGGGCTCGGGGTCGGCACGCTGATGCCGCGCACCATCAACGCATGCGCGGGACAATTTCCGGAGAAGCTGGTGCGGCTCGCGGAGACGATCGGCGTCGGCCGGCGCGGCGACAATGCGGGCGATCTCAGAGCGCGGCTGGTGGAGAAAATCTTCGCACTCTACGAGGAGGTCGGGTTCCCGAGCCATTTCGATGCGGTCAAGATCGACAGATCGCGACTTCGCCAGATGGCGGAGACGGCAGTGTCGCGGACGACCGACGCTACAGGGAAACCCGAAATCATCACAAGCAACACGCAGATCGTGGCAGCGAATTTCACGTCGGCAACGGTTGCAGAGGCACATGGCCTCTACGATTCCTGCTTCGCATAGCAGGCGCGTGAATAACGGGGGGGTATCATGGGCCTGCAACTGCAAAGCCTCGCGGGCCTGCTCGTCATACCGCTTATTGCGTGGCTGCTTTCGGAACGCCGCGTGGCGCTGAAGCCGCTCGAAACCTGCAGACTCGTCATGCTCGCGATCCTGATGCAGCTCGTGATTGCGGGCACGATGCTCAATGTCGGTTTTCTCAGGGACGCGTTCGAGTGGCCGGCGCGGCTGGTCGGCGCACTGCAGGCGGCAACGAACGAGGGCATGCGGTTCGCTTTCGGCTACCTGGCAGGCGGCCCGCAACCGTTCGACGTCACCAACCCACAGGACGGCTTCGTGCTGGCGCTGCAGGCGCTGCCGATCGTGCTGCTCATGAGCGTGCTCTCGCGCCTGCTCTATCATTGGGGGGTACTGCAGAAGGTCGTTGCCGCGTTCGCATTCGTGCTTCGCAGGGCGCTAGGCGTCGGGGGACCGGTCGGCACCGCAGCGGCTGCAAACGTGTTCGTTGGCATGGTGGAGGCGCCACTTCTCATACGTCCGTATGTCGGACAACTCAGCCGCTCGCAACTGTTCTCGGTCATGACAGTTGGCATGGCAACGATCGCTGGAACAGTGCTGGCGCTCTATGCCTCCGTGCTCGAGGAAAAGGTCCCGGGGGCGGCAGGGCACCTGATCGTGGCATCCGTGATCAGCCTCCCTGCTGCGCTCATGCTTTCCTTGCTGATGGTTCCCGGAGAGCCTCCCAGCGAGGACGGACCGGTAGACATGCCAACGGACGGGAGCGTCGTGTCGAGCATGGACGCGATCGCGCAAGGGACCCAGGACGGGATCCAATTGCTCGCCAGCATAACGGCCATGCTTGTCGTCATGCTGGCTCTGATCGCACTCGGCAACCAGGCTCTAGCGCTAGCCGGCCAGCCTTTCGGAATCGCATTGACGCTCGAGCAGATCGCCGGATGGATCTTCGCGCCACTCGTCCTGATCATAGGCATACCGTGGTCGGAGTGCCTGGCGGCAGGAGAACTTGTCGGAATAAAGACGGTGGCGAACGAACTCATCGCCTACCTAAGGCTCGCAGGCGAGGCATCCGACACGCTTTCGGAGCGCTCGCGGCTCATCCTCACCTATGCGCTGTCGGGCTTTGCAAACCTCGGCAGCGCGGGGATCCTGGTCGGCGGGCTGGTTGCCATCGCACCCCACAGGCGCAGCGAGATCGCGGAGCTTGGCCTCAAGAGTATCGTTGCGGGTACGCTCGCGACCTTGTTGACGGGAGCGGTAATTGGTGTGCTGACACCAGGCTAGTGCTCCCGAATCCGCGATACCCCCTATGCGACTACTCGACAAATCAGATAACTGACTTAACTTTCCAACTATGGAGACGATATCATTGGAGATCGCACTTAAAGCATTCGTTTACCGTACAGGGGGCAGTTTTAACCCTGACCGACCGATTTATCGGATGTTTCGTTCAATGTTGGGAGAAATAAGCACCGGCCAGCTTCACCGGGAGGCAAGGTCTGTTAACAAGTGGTTTGCGGCCAGGCGAGAGCTTTAGTCAAATTCAGCTCCGTCCGAAATAAGATTCGAAATATCTCGCGTGCGAAAACCGCTGGGACAACAGTTCTAGTGGGATTCACCTAAGATGACCGCATACGCACCTCTCCAGTACGATGTTTCCAGGTCCGGGTTTGCGCGGAGGTTTGCCAATGACCGCTCCGGCAACATCGCAATAATTTTTGCGTTAACGGCGATGACGGTGGTCGGCCTTGTCGGCGGCGCCGTCGACGTGGGCCGGTACCTGAACGCAAAGACGCAAAATACGGCTGCGCTCGACGCGGCCGTGCTCGCGGCAGGTCGCGTGCTGCAGACCAACGGCTCAATCGATGACGCCACGGCCGCGGCGCAGCAGTACTACAACCGAATGAAGTCGCATGGCACGTTCTCGGATACCACGTCGTTCCAGATCGTCGACAATGCGACGCGCGTCCGCGCCATCCAGAATGCCGTCGTGGCGACGCCTTTTCTCAGCGTTGCCGGTGTGCCCGGGCTGGAGATCAATGCCGTCGCCGAGGCAGTGCTTGCGGTCGGCGGCAACGGCCAGTCGACGATCGAAATCTCGATGATGCTCGACGTCACGGGTTCGATGGGCACTTCCAAGCTCAACGACATGAAGGATGCCGCAAAGGACCTGATCGACATCGTCATCTGGGAGGACCAGAGCGAGTATACCTCGAAGATTGCGCTCGTTCCGTTCGCGCCTGCCGTCAATGTTGGCGAGTATTTCGAGGCGGTCACTGGCAAGAACCCCGCCGGCACACCCGGCACGCCTGCTGTTCCGCCGACGTACGAATACCCGGCGAACTGCTACAGGAACAACGGCAACCTCAAGAACTCGTGCAAGAACAAGCCGGAGTACATGACTGATCCGGGCTCGCCTGCAATCCCGGGAACACCGGCGATGTCTACGTGCGTCGTCGATCGCCAGGACGTCTACAAGTACACCGACCAGACGCCGGGCACGGGACCTGCTTCGAGCAGGGGCTGGATCCCGACATGGAACGAGGAGAACGGCTCGACTTCGACCAACTGCACGCCGTGGGCCACCGTCATGCCGCTGTCGAACGACAAGGATGCGCTGAAGTCGAGGATCGACAGCTTCTCGTCCTCCGGCATGACCGCCGGCGCACTGGGTACGGCCTGGGCATGGCACATGATCTCGCCAAACTGGGCAACGATCTGGCCGGCGACCAGCACGCCGCGCCCCTATAGCGAACTCACCGAGATGAACTCCAAAGGCGAGCCGAAGCTGAGGAAAATCGCGATCCTGCTGACCGACGGCGAATACAACTACTACGGCGGAAACAGTGCCAACACCTCGCAGGTCTCGGCGCACGCTCAGCAGATCTGCAACAAGATGAAGGAGGCGGGGATCACGGTCTACACGATCGGTTTCGAAATCGGCACCTCGGGCTGGGCCTTCAACACCATGCGCGACTGTGCGACGAGCCCGAGCCACTTCTTCAACTCGTCGTCGGGTGACGAGCTCCGCCAGGCCTTCCGCGAGATCGCGCTGCAGATCTCCACGCTCCGGATCACAAAGTAATCCGAGCACTGCACATCCCTTCAAGAGGGCGCCCCAACGGGCGCCCTTTCCGTTCGACACAACCCCTTAGAACGATGTCCATACAAGCACAGAAGTCCTTGTTAATATTTCGAAAATGATTCTCACCGCAGTATCCATCCCACACGCGCACCAATGAGACCCGGCAGCCAAACGCCCACAAGGCGGCTGCCGGGCTCAACACATGGACAAATCCGACTGCGGATTGGCCAACCTGTTGCTCCACAATCACTTTTCTGTTTTTTCAGTTGGTTTACTTGATGTTTTTCGTTTTCACTCCAATCAAATCACTCTAGTTCTTGAAATCACAATGTAATCTTCTGTCGTCCCAATCGACACAAGCGAATGGGCCCAACGGCAGGGAGGAGTCGCGTGCCCGGTAGCGCCCTCTGCGGGAGCATCCATTGCAGCAAATGGCTTCGACGAGAGGTCTTCTGAAACGCCGCCAAAGTGCGGCAAACAGAGCCTCCAGCGGCCCAAGTTGCGGTGGCATCTTTCGCCAAAAGGCATTATTGAGCGCATTTCATCAGTCAAAATGCGTGTCCGTTCACACAAACTCGAAAGACCAGGAGACATCATGGCTGCAAAGAAGGCAGTGCCTGCCAAGGCAAAGAAGGCGGCTCCCGCTAAGGCCGCAACGGCGAAGGCTTCCGCGGCGAAGGCTGCACCGACGCCCGTCATCACGCTGACCCAACTTGCGAAGGATCTCGCAGAGAAGCACGACATGCCGCGCAAGCAGGTCACTGGGCTGCTCGGCGATCTTACAGTCGAGATCACCAAGCACCTCAAGAAGGGCGCCCGCGTGCGCGTCAACACGATCGGCGTTCTGCAGGTCCGCAAGCGGCCGGCGCGCATGGGCCGCAACCCCGCTACGGGCGAGGCTATCAAGATCAAGGCCAGCAAGAAGATCGCGTTCCGCGCCGCCAAGGATCTCAAGGAAGCAATCTAAGGCCGACGCCTAGCGTCATGAGAATCAGGAAAAGCGAGGGCCGCCTGAACGGCGCCCCCGCTTTCTCCATTCCTGATGCCATCAGACTCGCGGTAGTGTTGCCCAAAGCGACAGGCCGACGACCGGTGGCACGAGCCATACGGCCAAGTTGAGACCGTGGGTGCGCAGGAAGCGCTCTATCCTGAGGCTCCATAGGCGTACGGCATGGGTGCGCCCGCCGGTTGCAGCACCCTCCGGAGTGCGCCGCCTTTCTGCCAATGCGAGGCGATAGTCTATTTCGTCATGGTTGGCGTAGCGCTCCATGATGTCGTTGTAGCGGGCGATGTAGCCGCGAATCTCATGCTCATAGGACACATGGGTGGCAGCCAGTTCATGGCGCAAGCGGTTGATCTCGAGGGCGCAATCATGGAAGGCGTGCGCCCGTGACTTGTAGTTGCGTTCCTGGTAGAGAAAACCGATCGCGAAGCTCAACGCACCGGCTACCACGGCAACGAAATCGACGATGGAAATCGTCATCGGCGCCAACGTGCCCTTGAATTGCAACGTGAAGAGCGGGATCAGAAAACCGTAGATGCCTGCGATCGCCAATGCCAACTGACCAGCGTCGTGCTTGCTCTCCAGCCGCTTGGCAGCATTGAAGCGCGCCCGCTTCACGATTGCCAGCTTGCGAAGCAGGCGCGTCTTTTCATCGACATCCGGCACGCCTGCTGCCGTGTGCTGCCAGCGGCCGATGCCGAAATCCGGCAACTGCCTTCGCGCCGACGCGACCGCGCGCTGACGGGCGAAGTGGCGATCCTGGCGTTCCGGATTAGCCAAGCGCGGCTCCCTACTCGATGCGTTGAGCATAGTGCAGCTTGCAGGCTAGACCGATTCGCCCGAGATGGCGGCAGATCCACGCGAAGGAACGGGGAAGAAAAATGCCCCCGGCCAGAAGCCGGGGGCCAGTCAGGCCGGCCATGCGGGGGAGATGGGAGAGGTGGCCGGCCTCGGGAACAAGTCCAGAATGGCGTGGTGTGATGCACTACGCTGTTCCGGGGGGCACAGGCGCGCCAGCGGGCGTCATTTCTATGCCACTCATCATCTGGTAAATGGTCGCTTCCGACAGATTGGGGATGTGGCATGGCGGACGGCGTTGGTAATACTGGTAGAGGACACAACGACGTACGCGGTGAAGGCATGACGTCGGGGCTGCCATTGTCTGCGTTGCCGCTAAGGGTTGCGAACTTTGTCGGGCGCCAGATCGAGCTCGAGCGTATGGAGCGTGCGCTCTGGGAGGCACCGCACGCGGTCGCAATCGTGCCGGCCAGTGCCAGGGCGTTGGAGGGCGTCGGCAAGACCTCGCTCGCCGTTGCCTACGCCGAACGCAACCGTGACAGATATGCCGGCATATGCTGGGTCGATGCACGCCATGCCGACGCAACGCCGCACCAGTTGATCGCACGGGCAGGCCGGACGATGCCCATCATCCAGGCAGAGCGGAAAGTGTCGAGTGCACTTCGGAAAGCGCTGGACCTCTATGCGCGACCGATCGATGGGCGGCCATGGCTCGTGATCCTTGACGATCTGGACGACGTGGAAGCCCTACCGGGGCTATTGCCGGGCGGTCAGGCGCAAATCCTCATCACCTCAAACCGGGCATTCTGGCCGAAATCGGTGGCAACGGTCGGCGTCGACATATTTCCTACGGAAGTTGCCGCAGCCTACCTCATGCGAACAGGCGCGAGCGTGGACGCCAGCAGCGCCAACGCACTTGCACTCCAACTCGGATACCTGCCGCTCGCCTTGTTCCAGGCGAGCGAGTACTGCAGGCGTACGGGGATGGGCGCCACCTCCTATGCAAGACTTGCCGACCAGTGGTCGCGAGAGGTCAAAATGCGCGGTGTGGACAGTCCGGTGTTCGCGACGTCGTCGATTGCGCTCGACCAGGTCAAGACGTTGTCCAAAGAGGCAGAACCTCTGTTGGATGCACTGGCATTGCTCGGTGCGAACGGCATCAGGCCAGAGTGGTTCCCCGGCACCCAGAGTGGCGGCCTGCAGAATGGCATTACGCGCCGCGGTGACACATTCGAATTGCTGTGCGACTGGTCGCTCGCTTACGCGCACACGAGCGAGGAAGGGCTGCAGTGCGTGAGCGTGCATCCCCTCGTGCAGCGCGTGATCCGTCAGCGGGCCATGACTCGCAACGCGATGCCGAAAGCCCTCGAATTCGCGCGACAGGCGATCGAAGCGGGGATCGACGCGCAGAAGCGGCAGTTCGGGCGGAAGCGGCGCAACTGGAGCGGAGCAGCCGGCCTGCTGGCGCACGGGCTTGCGCTCATCCATCACGGTGCGGGTCAGGAAAGCGGACAAAACACCGAAACCACGCTCGCCACCTACGTAGACCAAATGCTGGACAAGCCGAAATTGAACGAAAGCAGAAGAGGCTGGCCGTCGCCGGCCATGGCCGGCGCTACAATTGCCGGCCTCTTGCTAGCAGGCACCTGCTACTGGGCCTACAGCGATCCACAGAATTTCGGCGCACTCGTTGCATACGCCAGAAGCATGGCGCAGCGCTGACAGCCCCCATTGGCTTTCAGGTCCAAAACGGACCGCCACTCATCGTCGATCGCTTAAGGATTTGTTGACCGGTGTCCCACAAGCTTACTGGATCGACGAATCACG
>JBJOGJ010000015.1:0-29859 GCA_046048295.1 Pseudomonadota bacterium
GATGTCGACGGCCATACGCCGGTCATCACCAGCTTCACGATCAACGGCGTCACGCACACCCAGAACTCGATCGTCACGATCCCAGGCGTCGGCAACATCAGGATTCAGGCAAACGGCGCCTATAGCTTCGCGCCATTCGGCAACTTCAACGGCGCAGTGCCGACGATCACCTACACCCTCACCGATGGCTTTGGCCTGACTGACACCTCGACGTTGGACATCACGGTCACCCCGGTCAACGACGCTCCTTCTGGTGCCGACAAGACGATAACCGTCGATGAGGATACACCCTACACGGTGGCTTTGGCCGATTTCGGCTTCTCCGATCCGAGCGACACCCCGGCCGACGACTTCCAGGACGTGCGCATCTCAACCCTGCCGGCTGGCACGCTGACACTTTCCGGAACGCCGGTGGTTGTCAATCAGGTCATCACGGTCGCTGACATCAACTCCGGTAATCTTGTCTGGACACCTCCTCCGAACGTACACGGTACGAACGTCGCGCACTTTGCATTCCACGTCCGCGACGACGGCGGCACCGCCAACGGCGGCGGTGACACCGATCTGTCCGCCAACACGATCACATTCAACGTCAACGACATCAACGACGCCCCGACGGCGACCAACGACGCTGCCACGACCGACGAGGACACCCCGGTCACGGTCGACGTGCTCGCCAACGATGGTGACATCGACGGCACGCTCGACCCGGCCTCTGTCGGCATCGAGGATCCACTGAACCCCGGCACGTTCGTCACTTCGCTCACCGTTCCTGGCGAAGGCGTATGGACGGTGGACACCGATCCGTTGTCCGCGACCCACGGCCAGATCACCTTCACGCCGGAGGCCAACTACCACGGCCCCGTGACGCCGGTCACCTACCAGGTGTCGGACGATGACGGCGCGCCCGTGACGGCAACGGTGTCGATCACCATCAACGACATCAATGACGCCCCGACGGCGACCAACGACGCTGCCACGACGGACGAGGACACCCCGGTCACGGTCGACGTACTCGCCAACGACGGCGACATCGACGGCACGCTCGATCCGGCCTCTGTCGGCATCGAAGACCCGCTGAACCCCGGCACGTTCGTGACGAGCCTGACGGTGCCTGGCGAAGGCGTGTGGACGGTCGATACCGATCCGCTGTCCGCGACCCACGGCCAGATTACCTTCACGCCGGCAGCCAACTACCACGGCCCCGTGACGCCGATCACCTACCAGGTGTCGGACGACGACGGCGCGCCCGTGACGGCAACGGTGTCGATCACCATCAACGACATCAATGACCCGCCGGTCGCAACTGATGATGGCCCCGTGATCGTAGTGCCAGGCACGCCGACCAATATCGACGTGCTCGGCAATGATACCGATGTCGAGAACGATCCGCTGAGCGTAACTGGCATAGTTGACCCGTCGGCCCCGGGCGTCATCATTCCGATCAATCCGGGCAGCCCGACCGTAACGCTCGCTTCCGGGACGGTCATAACGCTGCAGCCTGACGGAACGCTCGACGTTACCCAGCCTGCAGGATCCGACGGCGCCGAGACGTTCGACTACATCGTCTCGGATGGCATCGACACTGATCGCGGGACGGTCACTTTGCACACCGACACCGATGGTGATGGCGTCGCCAACCTGATCGACATCGATGATGACAATGATGGAATTCTTGACACCGCTGAAGGCATCGCCATCGTCACTGATACGTTCACGGCTGGACCTTCCATCACCACGACAGGCGCTACCCAGACATTGTTTGCGGACGGCGGTACGCCTGTGGTGGTTGACCTGACCAGCCCGACGAACGCCCAGGCAAACCGGCTGTCATTTGGCGGCATAACGGGCTACTGGCTCGGTGACTCGAATGGTGACGAGCAGATTACCTTCACGTTCGACCAGCCCGTCACAGAGGTTACGATCTTCGTCACGGCTCATTCAGGCAATCTGACCTTCGATGAATGGATGCGTTTGGACGTCAATGGTGCCGTTCACGTCTTTGATCCGGCCAAATTGACGTCTACGTCTGGCACAGCGTCGATAGTCGATGGCGGAACGGCTGTATCATCGGACATAGGCAATGGACATTTCAACTACGTGATCTCGGTGCCCGCCGGCATAACGGAGCTGACGCTTCATCACGATCACCAGCTGGGATTCCCCTCTGGTTCCATCTATGATGTCCGCCTGACGGGTGACGTTCTGGGTGGCAGTGCGGATGTAGACAGCGACGGCGACGGCCTCTCCGATCGTCTCGACATCGACGCCGACAACGACGGGATCACCGACAACGTCGAAGCCCAGGCGACGAACGCCTACATTGCACCGACGGGCAATGATGACGACGGCGATGGCCTCGACAATGCCTACGATGCTACGGTTGCAACCGGTGCAGCCGGCTCCAACGGCCTGACGCCCGTCAACACCGACGGCGCCGATAACGCCGACTATCTCGACACCGATTCCGACAATGATGGCGTGTCGGACGCTGACGAGGCCGGGCACGGCTTCACCCTTGCCGCCATCGATGCGGCTGGCGACGCCGACGGCGACGGCCTAAAGGACATCGTCGATGCGGTCACTGGCTTCGACGTCAATGACGACGATCTGACCGGTACCACGTTCAACCTGGCCGATGGCGACGACGACGTTGCCGCCGACGGCTCGAACGCGGCCCCCATGGATCACGATCTAGACTACCGCGACAACAATGCGCCGCCGGTAGCCAACGATGACGTCCTGACTGTCGCTGAGGATACGACACTGGTTGCCGATCTCTTCGTCGACAACGGTTCCGGTATAGACAGCGATCCGAACGCCGACCCGCTGACGGTTGTCGATTTCACCTTGAACGGCGTGACGCATCCAGCCGGTACCACCGTCAACCTTCCGGAAGGCGATCTGACGATATCACCGGCAGGTGTGCTGACTTTCGTGCCGGCGGCCAACTTCAATGGCGTCTTGCCGCCGATCGCCTACACGGTGTCCGACGGGCATGGCCACTCGGATACTGCTGCCGTGACGATAACTGTCACCCCGGTCAATGATCCGCCGGTCGCCGTGAACGACAAGGTCACGACGCCGGAGGACACGCCGGTCACCATTCCGGTTCTTGGCAACGACGTCGACGTCGATGGTGATCCGCTGACGGTGAAGGAGGTCGATGGCACGCCAATCACCCCAGGTGGGCCGGGTGTGCCCGTCACTGGCGGTACGGTAACGCTGACACCGGCCGGCGACCTCGTCTTCACGCCTGCGCCGAATTTCAATGGCTCACCGACATTCACCTACACCATCTCTGATCCGTCCGGTGCAACGTCGGTGGCGACCGTCGAGCTGACCGTCACGCCGGTAAACGATCCCCCGGTCGGGCCGGACATCACTCTGAACACAATGGAGGATCAGCCGGTCGGTGGCCAGGTCACGGCAACTGACGTCGACGGCGACCATCTCACGTTCTCTGGCCCCGCATCCGGTCCGGGTAACGGCACGGTCGTCGTCAACCCAGACGGAACGTTCACCTATACGCCCGCACCGTTCTTCGCCGGGACCGATGTCTTCACGGTCCTCGTTGATGATGGCAATGGCGGCACGAAGGTGATCACCGTCACCATCGAGGTCGAACCGGGCGCCCGCACTTTCCAGGCGGTTCCTCCGGACAATGTCCAGCCGCCGTCGCAGATTCCGACCGTTGCCGAAACATTGGCAGCAAATGGCATCGTCCTCGACACCGTCCAGGGTTTCGGTAGGTTGCCGGACCGCTCGGTCAGCCTCGACGCGCCTGGCATCGTGGTCGAGACCGTCAATGGCCTCACCAGCCTGAACGGTATCGAGGATCTCTCTGGCGCCGGTCCGATCAACGAGGTAGCAACGCTCCGCCGCCTCGCCGACTTGTCCGATGGCGCCTTCGGCACCTCTTTCGCATCGACCGACATCCACGCACTGACCGGCTTCTCGGTCCGCATGGACGTTGCTGGTGTGAACGCGGTGGGCGACTCTGCCCGTTACGGTCAGATCGTGGTCGATACCCTTGTGCGGGACCAGATCATCTTCGTCGAGATTTCGAACACGCTCGACCTCGATGAGAGCCGTCGCATCGTCGACTACAAGGTCCTGCAGGCTGATGGACGTCCGCTTCCGGTCTGGGTCAACCAGGCGAACCCTGGACTGCTGCTCGCCGAGCCGCCTGCCGAAGGCGGAGCGATCGAGGTGCTCATCGCAGCTATCCATGCTGACGGCACGATCACCGAACGCGCCGTGATCATCCAGCTGTCGACCGGCGAAGTGCAATCCATCCCGCTCGATGGCGGCAATCGGCCGGCCTCATTCGACGAGCAGATGAGGTCCATGCGCAACCGCTGATCGCGCTACTGGAGAACGTGCTTCCGGCCGGCCCTGTTGGGCCGGCCTTCGCTTGCCTGGAAGGCAGGCGTCAGCGGATCGGATGTACCAGGGCGCGACAGAGCAGATAGAGAACGGTTGCGTTCAAGATGTGCCAGAGGAAGTGCGTGCCCAGCGGCAGGATTTGACACAACGGCCCGTCGAGCGTTCGCGCCAGGAACGAGAGGGTGAATACGCCCCCCGCGACGAGGAACATTCGCGATGTGCCCGGCCTCCGGCCCATGGTCGCAATTGCCATCGCCATCATCAGTATCAACGTCGGTACGTACATCGCGCCTTCCGCGAGCTTCGCTGGCATCAGCGGTGTGAGAAGTGCGGTAGTGCTTTCGAGTGAGAGCCAGTACGTCAAGACGAAGAATGTTGCGACAGCTGGCAGCTTCAGCCATGCGGACCAGAAGAAGAGCGCACCAAGTATGATCCAGAGATAGGCGACCATGAACAGCAGGATTGGGATGACGTCGGCCCATTCTGCCCATTTGGTGCCGACCGTGTGGAATGCGAAGCTTCCTGCACCGACCGCGAAGACAATCAAGGCAAGGAGCTTGACGGAAGCGCTGTAGGGATGGTGGCTCCGGGCTCCCGAAACGAGGCGCCATATGGCGATTGCGGCTATGAGGAATGCCGCGTTGGTGATCGCGTTGACAGGCTCGGCATCGAATGCGGCACTTGTCCGTTCACAGTAGAGATCGACCGGACGGCAGAGCGAGGGCGCAAATTCCTCGATGAAAGACGGGCAGCTGAGGGACATCTGATTTCCATCACCGGCGCCCGGAACCGGGCAGGACTCCTTGAAGTTTACCGGCTGATCGACGTTCGGTCGCCCAATATGTGCTTCATCGACAGCTTTTTCAGGCGTGCTGTTGTTTGCGCAGCAAGCCGGGGCCTGATGCGATGGCTTCCGAGCGTGCGATTTTCCCCGGTAGCCGCGTGCTCGCAGAGTCCAGGATAGGCGGATCTGCCGTCAAAACCCGCCGCCCGTACGGAAGTCGTCGTCTCCCGAGCCCGAACCCCAGCCCCCGCCACCGAACGGCGGCAGGCCCGAGCCGCGTCGGAAGGGGTCCGCCGGCCGGTCATTCCAGCCGTGGCGCCGCCTCGACCGCTGCCAGTAGTCCGCCCCGGTAATCGCGCCGCGAATGAGCTCCTTGAGCAGGTCCCCGACCACGTCGTCCGGCCCGAACACCGACCCCGGATCGTCGTAGCGTTGCCGCCTGAAGCGTTGCGCAACTTCCATGAGTTCCGTGCGCCGGCGTGCCGCATCGTCGAGCTCCCTCCGTCGCTCGGCGATCTCGCGCTTGAGTTCGCCGGCCTTCCGGTCGATCTCGGCAATACGCGATACGATGTTGTCGTCCGTAGGCTCCGTCGTCTGGCGCGCCTCCAGCACGAGCCGCTGCATGTTTTCTTGCTCGAGAAACCCTGCGGCAAGCTCAACGGCCTCCTTGAGCATGGGATCAAGTCCCTCGCTGTAGATTTTGAGCTGCCGGCTCACCTCCTGGATCTCCGCTTCCACGGCTTCCAGTTCCTTGTGGTTCTTGCTCTGCCGCATTCGCGCATCGGCGATGAGCTGGATCAGGTCGGTGCCGGCAATCTTGCGGACCCGCTCCGCCTCGATCGCCTCCGTTTTGGCGCGCGCACTGCTGGCGCGCTTCTCGAGTTCGTCGCAGTGCGCGCGCAGGCGCTTGGGTATCTCGCCGAGCATCGCATAGTTTGCGCGCGCTTCGTTGTAGCGCACGAGGCGTGCCACGAAGTCGTCGCCCATTCGGACGAAAGGCCCTGGCCGATAGCTTGCAACCCCGTATTTCCGTTTCCATAGATACATGAAGAGCGGATCCGCCTCGTAGGCCTTGCCCTTCTCCCGATAGTCGTTCTCTGCCCGTTTTGCTTTCTTGTCGGCGTTGTCGAATGTTGCCTGCGCCGCGTCTCGCGCCTCGGCGAAGGCTGCATACTCCGGGTCAGAGAGCAGTTGCCGCTTCGCTTCCGAAGCCGCGTCGTCGAGCCGCTCCTCGAGGTCCGCGATTTCCACCCTTATTTGCTCCGCGGAAGTGACCAGCGCGTTTCGCGCCCGATCCGCCTCGCCGTCCCTTGCCTGCAGCGCGTCGATCGTCTTCTGCCTGGCGATCAGTACGCTTTCCACCCGGTGCTGAAGCTGGTCTGCCCGGTCGATCACACCGTCGGCGATGGCGCTCTTCGTGCGCACTTCTGCCAGTTCACGGAACGCCGCCGTGCGTTGGGCGAGCAGCTTCAGGTGGCTGTCGTTCGCCTGCTCCAGTTCGCCGATCAGCATGCGCTCCTGCCGTCGCAGGTCGGCGATCGATTGTTCTATCGAGTGGAGTGTCTGCCTGCCGCTGACCATCTCAGTTCCACTTCGTGATGGCGCCGCCGGACGTTTCGATCTTCCAGGTAGGATCGATACGGCCCCGTTCCTTCACGCCTGCGATATTGTTCTGGATGATGCCGTCGTCGGCCTTGTCCGCCGCGACACGGTCGAACACGCGCTTGTCGACGCGTAACGCCCAGGTTCTCACCTTCTCGCTTCTTCCCGTTTCCTCGTTCGTGATGCGCTGCGCAATGGCATTGCCGTCAGTGCCGATGGCCTCGACCACCAGATAGTAGTTGAAGGCGTTCGGATTGCGCCTCGGAATGCGCCATATGCCGCTCACCTCGCCCTTCCTGTTGACGATCCGCACCTCGTAGACCGATCTGAGCGCCTCGAGCATGTCCTTCAGGGAGGCTTCCGCCGCGCGGGCGCCCGGGAGGTTGCCCGACGATGCAGCGTTGAGCCCCTGCCTTACCAGGGCTTGCGCCCTTTCGCTGATTGTATTGTCGCTGGCTTCCGAAGCGATATCCTTGCCGAGCTTGTTCAGGGAATCCGGCAGGCGCTGCTTCAGCTCTGTAACCCGCTCCGCTTCTCTCAGCTGCTGCGGGCGTGTGTAGAAAAGGTAGTTGGCGCCCCAGAGCAGGACCATGGCCAGCGCCGCCCCGCCGACGTAGCGACCCCACGTACCGCGGCTGACGTAGATCTTGGCAAGACGTGTCGAAAGGCTGTCGGCCGGCGGCTTGTAGGTGAACCGTTCCTCCTCGAGTGCCCGCACACCGTCTTCGAGTATGCGGTCGGGCACGTCGATGCCCTGCCCCCGATAGATCTCCCGCAGCCTGTCGATCAGATCCTTGCGCCGTACCTCGTCGTTGAGTTCCCTCTCCACGAGGTCGCGGTCGTGCCTGAGCGTGTCCACCACGTCCATGGCGATCATGACGTCGCTCAGTTGGGAGCTTGGCGGTGGGTTGGATTTGGCTTCGTCTGTTGCCATGCTGGCCGTTCCATCTCGGATGGACGGGCGCTACCCGGAGGCCCGCTGCTCCCGCCGTCCTCGTCTCAATCGGCCAGAAGCTGCTCGCCATCCACCGCCAGCCGCGCGAGACGCCGCTTGCCGTCCTCGACGGCCTCCCGGATTTCTTCCGAGTTGCGCGTGGCGAGTGCCCGCATTTCCTGGATGATCTCGCGCGTCCGGATCTGGAAGTTCACCACCGAATCGACGAGCTTCTTCACCGACTCCGCCTTCACCGTCGGGCCATATCCTGCTTTTATCGCCGCCTCCTGCACCTTGTCCCCGATCTCCGACAGTGTCTCGAGGCTCTTCTCGACGCCTTCCTTCATGCTCTCGAGCGTCCGCGTCGACTCGTGCAGCCCGAACAGGCCGGTGAACGATGCCTTCAGCGCCGTCAGCACCGCCTCGTTGGTCGAGAAGAAACTCACCGCCTGCTGGTAGACCCTTTCCTTGGCGCTCGTCGTCTGCATCAGGCGCGACATCACGACTTCGGAGGTGTTGTAGCCGATGGTCAGGTTGTCGGCGAGATCCTTGGCGATCTGGTAGCGCTTCTCTTCATTCTGCAACGCCCGGATTTTTTCGTCGCGATCCATCTCGAGCGCGGCCCGCTCCGAAATGTCCTCGCCCGTGAAGCTGTCGACCTTCTTGGACGCCTTCTCGAGTTCCGCCTTGGCTGCGGCGAGTTGCTTTTCCGCCTTCTGCATCACCTTGAGCGCCAGCACCTGCGCCTGCTTGTAGGCGACGCGGAAGTCCTGGTAGGCATCGAGAATGCGCCCCTCCCTCAGGATCTGGTCTTTCGCATCCTTCGCCACCTCGAGATAGACGTGCTTGATCTCGTCGAAACGGTCGGCGATGTCGCCACGGCGCACCTTCATCCAGATGTTCGCCACACGTTCGAACGTATTGATCTTGCCATCCTCCATCTGGTCGACGAGGCGCTTGGCGTCGTCGCGTACCGAGTTGAAGGACTGCACGATGTCCTCGTATCGCGTGCCGACGTTCATCCCCGACACTTCGTTGCGAACGATCTCGTTGAACAGCGACACCTGGGACAGCGTCTTCGCGATGACCGTGACGTTCTCCGTATCGAGGTCGTAGATTTTCTCGAGCAGTCCGCCGATCGGCGCTTCCTCTGCCGACTTCGTCTCAAGCCCGAGTTCACGTACTTGCTTCAGAGCTTTGTCGAGTTGCTTGAGTGCAGATACCTTGGCCATGACGTACCCCTTGAGGTGAAGAGTTTGCAGCCTTGTGTCCTGGCAGAAGCAGCCTGCCCGCTCGCACCGTTCTCCGACGATTACGGATCAAGCATCTACAATAAATGGACTGGTGCCTCAACATGCTGCGCCCCATGGTTAATCGGCCATTTTGCCCGATCGATGGCGCCCTGCCCCGCCTTCTTTGGCCGTGCAATTCGTCGTTCGGTCTTGGGTTGACGGGCCGTCAGTCATGACGTACATTTCTGTCATGACAGAAATTACTGGAAATAAGCCATCCCTGCCGCCCGCGGTCGAGCGTTTCGTGCTGCACTGGGGCGAGATGGGGTCCACCTGGGGCGTGAACCGCTCGGTCGCCCAGATCCACGCCCTTCTCTACATATCGGAGAAGCCGCAGACGGCGGAGGAGATTTCGGAGTGCCTCGCCCTGGCGCGTTCCAACGTTTCGAACAGCTTGAAGGAGCTGCAGACCTGGAACCTCGTCCGCCGCGTTCACGTGCTCGGGGATCGCCGCGATCATTTCGAGGCCGAGGCCGACTTGTTCGAGATGGTTCGCCGCATCGCCCAGGGCCGCAAGGCCCGGGAGATCGATCCTACGATCGCCGTCCTGCGCGACTGCGTGGCCGATGCCGAAGCAGATCCCGCCCTGAGCCGCCGCGCCAGGCAGCGCCTCGCCGACATGCTCGATTTCATGGAGACCGTGGACAAGGGCTTCTCCGAGATCATGCGTCTGCCGTCTTCCACGCTGATGGCGCTTGTCCGTATGGGTGGCGGCATCGCAAGGCTGATCGGCGTGAGGCGCCGGACGGGCCGGTCGTAGACGGCTGGTCGTGGGGCGCGACGGCGCCTCAGTTTTTTGTCTCGTTATTTCTGTATTTACAGAAATAACGAGACTGCAAGGTGCAATGTTCGACGGGAGTTCGCATCGTGGAGAAGTGGCGCGGAAGCGGAGAACCGGCTGGCGCCGTCCTGCGTCTGGTCCCCCGGCCGGCTGATCCGGCGGATGGGACGGACCCACGCATCCGCGATCTTGTTTCCCAGGCCGGGTGGCTGTCTCTGCCGCCTGCAGTCCGGCGCCGGTTCTCGCGGCCGATAGCTCGGGGTATGGCGCGGCTCTATCGCGGCCGCGTCATCGAGACCGTGCTGCCGCCGGCCGGCAGGATCATCGCCAACCTCGCGCGCCTGACTGGCGCGCCGCTGCCGCTGCACGATGGCGCGACTGGTCCGGCGAGTGTTACCGTCACGGAGAACCCAGGCCTCGGCGGCCAGGTCTGGACGAGGGTCTACGCCTCCCCCGGCCGGCTCCCGCAGGCCATCCAGTCTGCCAAGCGGTTTCGCGGCCCAACAGGCATCGAGGAATTTCTTGGGCCATGGCGGCACCTTGGCCTCATCATGACGCTGCGCGTTCTTGTCGATGGTGGAGCGCTCGTCTTCGAAAGTGCCGGCTACACGCTGGAAGTGTTTGGCAGGCGGTTTCGGATTCCGGAATTTCTGGCGCCCGGCCGCTGCCGCATAACCCACCGCGATCTCGGCGCTGGCCGCTTCACGTTCACGCTCGATCTCGTCCATCCGGTCTTCGGTCTTCTCTGCCGTCAGGTAGCTGAGTTTCAGGATGTACAGGATTGAGTGGAGTTCCTGCCACTACCCTACGGCTTGATCGTTCCGTTTCAAGCACACGTCATTCATGTTGTTCGAAAGTGCGCTTTGCAAGCCGGCGAATGTCACTACATGTGAGCAGGGCATGTGTGTAGCATTTGCGTGGCGCGAAGTGCCACGGCCACCGACAGAGGAGCAGAATCGTGTCGCTCAAGGGCAAGACAGCAGTCATCACCGGCTCCACGTCTGGCATCGGCCTCGGCATTGCACGTGGCTTTGCCCAGGCCGGCATCAACGTCGTAATGAACGGATTTGGTGATGCAGCCGCGATCGAGGTCGATCGCGCGGCGCTGGAGGCGCTGGGACCTCGCGTGATCTACAACAACGCCGACATGTCGAAGCCTGCCGAGATTGTCACCATGATCGAGGCTGTCGAGAAGGAGTTTGGCGCTGTCGACATCGTCGTCAACAATGCCGGGATCCAGACCGTTGAGCCGGTTGAGAGCTTTCCGCCCGAGCGCTGGGACTTGATTGTAGCCATCAATATGTCCTCCGCCTTCCATACCACTCGTGCCGCTGTTCCAGGCATGAAGAAGCGCGGCTGGGGCCGTGTCATCAACGTCGCCTCCGCGCACGGGCTTGTCGCCTCTCCGTTCAAGTCTGCATATGTTGCAGCCAAGCACGGCATTGTCGGCTTCACCAAAACCATCGCGCTTGAGACGGCAGAGAACGGCATCACCTGCAACGCCATCTGCCCTGGCTACGTGTTGACCCCTCTGGTCGAGAAGCAGATCCCCGATACCGCGAAGGCCCGGGGGCTTACGGAGGAGCAGGTGAAGCGCGACGTGCTTCTTGCTGCACAGTGGACCAAGAAGTTCGTCACCGTTGAGCAGTTGGCTGGCGTCGCTCTCTTCCTTTGCTCGGATTATGCCGAGAACATCACTGGCGTTGCTTTGCCAGTGGATGGCGGCTGGACGGCTGCTTGATCGTAGGGAGAACGTTTATGCAGCAGCGCACTGGCGTCAGGCGCATCAATTTGGCTCTGCAGGGCGGCGGCGCGCATGGCGCATTCGCCTGGGGCGTTCTTGATCGCCTGCTGGAGGAGGAATCGATTGAAATTGATGGTATCTGCGCCACCTCCGCCGGCACCATGAACGCCTGCGCTGTTGCCTACGGCATGCACCTCGGCTCGCACGATGGCACGGGACGCGAGAAGGCTCGCGAGAAGCTCGCGTCTTTCTGGCACGCCATCCACGAGGTCGGCCAGATCTACAGTCCCATCCGGCGCATGCCTTGGCATGACCTTTTCGGCGGCATCGAATTTTCTCCCGGCTGGCTCTGGTTCGACGGCTTGACCCGCATGGTGTCGCCGTATCAGTCGAACCCCTTCGACTTCAATCCGCTCCGGGAGGTACTTGCTCGCAGCATCGACTTCGACCAGGTTCGCGCCTGCAATTGCGTGAAGCTCTTCATTTCCGCCACCAACGTCCGTACGGGGCAGGTGCACGTCTTCAATGCCCATCGGTTGACTATTGACGTCGCTCTCGCATCTGCTTGCTTGCCGTTCATCTTCAAGGCGGTCGAGATCGACGGCGAGCACTATTGGGACGGTGGCTACATGGGCAATCCGGCGCTCTTTCCGCTCTTCTACGAAACCGAGTGCCGCGACGTGATGATCGTCCACATCAATCCGATAACGCGCGAGGATGTTCCCACGACGGCACCCGAGATCATGAACCGGATCAATGAGATTTCCTTCAATTCCTCGCTTCTGAAGGAATTGCGTGCCATCGCCTTCGTCAAGAAGCTGAAGCAGCATGACATGCTGAAACCGAGTTACGCTGAACGCTTCCGTGACGTGCTCGTCCACTCCATTCGCGCCGAAGAGGCGATGAGCGAGTTCTCCGCCGCCACCAAGTTCGACACCTCCTGGCCGTTCCTGACCCAACTGCGCGACCGCGGCAGGAAAGCTATGTCGGATTGGTTGGAAGTCAACTTCGACTATCTCGGCGTCCGCGACACCGTTGATCTCCATTCGGAGTTCCTGACCTCCGTAACCGAACTCTTCGAACCGCGCAAGCAGCCCGCCGGGCCAGCCTGATTTCTTTCATTGCTTCCGGTTTGCATTCCGTTCGATTGCCCCTATGCTTTCCTGGCCAATGCTGTCATACCGCCGACATGCGTTCCCCGCGTATTCATTGGTGATCCTGGATCAAGCTAGATGGGCGATTTCTTCGTCGGCCTCGCCGGCACTGATGCGGGCAGAACGCTTGCCCTGTGCCTAGTCCTGTTTTCCGCCATGGCGCACGCCACGTTCGGTGCCATAAACAAGGGCGGCGTCGATCCATTCGTGAACCGCGGCGCGATAAACATCGTCTACGGTATGTTTGCCGCCCCCTTCGCGCTCTTCGTCTTTCCTCTGCCTTCCGCTGAACTGTGGTTCGTATTCATACTCGTCGTCGCCGTACACCTCGTCTACGAGAGCCTGCAGTCGGCCGCCTTCCATCTCGGTAATTTTACGTTGGTCTATCCGATCGCTCGTGGCACCGGCCCGTTGGCAGGCGTCCTCCTCGCCACGTTGATTTTCCATGAGAGCTATTCGGCCCTGCAATGGACTGGTGTTCTCGTGCTGTCCTGCTCGATCTTCGCGCTTGCGGCAGCCAACGTCCGCGCGTCCAACGTCGAGTTGACGGACGTTCGCCGCCTCGTGATCGCGGTGCTCGTTGCTTTTGCAACCGGCATCATGGTCGCCGCCTACACCAACGTGGACGCCTACGCCATCCGGCTGGCCCGCGATCCCTTCACGTTCCTCGCGTGGTTCTTCACGCTGAGCGGTGCGACGTTTCCATTCATCGCCTACTGGCGCTGGCGCCAGCTCGCTGTGAAGCCCGATCTCCGTCGCCTCGCCGTCCGCGGTGTGATTGGTGCCGCCGTGGCATATCTCAGCTTCGGCTCGATCATGCTCGCCACCCGTCTCGACAGCGTCGGCAAGGCCGCAGCCCTTCGCGAGACGTCGATCATTTTCGCAACCTTGATCGGAATCTTCATTTTCCGGGAGCGCATCGACCGCCTGCGCCTGGTGATAATCGCCTTCATCACCTTCGGCGCCGTTCTCGTTACCGCGGGCTGAAACGGCAGGGGCCGCCCTGCTCCGGCATCGGCGGCCCCGTCGTCTGAGACTTGCTCCCGCTCAGCCCTTCACGTCCAGCAGCTTCACGACGCGCGCCTTCTGTTCAGGCGTCAGGTCGACGATCGTCGCCATCACGTTCGCCTTTGTCTTTTCCGGGTCGAGGTAGCTGATCTCGCGCCTCTTCGACTTGGCCTCCGCGATCAGAGCCTCGTCGGTCAGGATCGCTCTGGTCACGTCCTGCAGGAACTTGAGCCGGTCGGCGGGCAAGCCCGGCGATGTCACAAGTATTCGCCCGAGATCCTCGAGCTTGCCGTGGTAGTCGATCAGCCACTCGTCTTCGGCGGAGAACTTCGCCAGGCTGAACACGGTCGGCAGATCGGGCAGTACCATCGACTTGTTGCGCGCGAAAACCAGGATCGGCTTCAGGTCGCCGCTCTGGACATAGCTCTGCCCGGACTCGTCGGTCACGTACATCACATCCGTCTCGCCCCGCGTAACCGATAGCGCCGCGCCCTTGCTACCCTTGTAGCCGACCACGATCTTGCACTGGTCGAGCTTCAGCACCTCGCACACGAGCTTGGCGCCATTCGCTTGCCCGTCGGATGGACCGCTTGCCGCCCAGCTGAGCTTCGACCTGCCTGCCTTCACCAGATCGTCGAACGACCCGATGTTGGACTTCGGGCTTGCGAGCACCACCCAGGGCGAATAGGCCACCGTCCCGAGATAGCCCATCTTCGAGAGGTCGAACCGGACGCCCTCTTTCCCGAGCAGTTGCGCGAGCGCCGCCCCGGTGCCTTGCACGATCACCATCGTGGTACCATCGGGCTTCGCCACGTATGTTGTTCCGATCGCTGTAAGTCCGCCGCCGCCCGGTTGGTTTTTGACGACGAAGGTGGCGCCGGTGTGCTTGCCGTAGTGCGGCGCCAGCATTCGGGCATAGAGGTCGTAGCCGCCGCCCGCTCCGAACGGGACCAGGAATGTAACCGTCTTGCCCTTGAAGAACGCCCTGGCATCCTGAGCCTGCACGGCACTTGCGCACAGCCCGGCTGCCGCCAGTGACAGTGCGCCGAGAGCCATAGACCTGAGTACGTGGCGGGCCATGCCGTCCTCCTTTGTCGCTTAAGGTCGAATACCGAGGCTATTTTACGCTTCCTGCAGACGCAAGCGATAGCTTCTGTATGCCGGGTCCCGAAGCGGCTGCCGTACGCGACGCATCAGTCTGCCCGCTTTCCCTCCAATGCTCGATTGATGTCGGGCTGCCCGAGCGCGCCTTCCGCGAACCCGTACGTCCCTTCGCGCAACAGCTCCTGCGCACCCTTCTGCACCAGCGTCATTGCTGCCTTCGCGAAGCTCGAACCGACGGTTACGCGCTTCACGCCGAGCGCCGCGAGTTCTGCAACCGAAGGCGATCCCGGTCCCGCCAGGATGTTGAGCGGCCCCCTGATCTCCTGCGCCAGCCGGCCGATCGTATCCCCGTCGCGCACGCCGATCACGAATGCGCAGTCCGCGCCAGCCTCGAAGTATGCGTTTGCGCGTTTTACCGCCTCGTCGAATGCACCCGCCTTGTCGTTGGTGACCGCGAACGCATCCGTACGCGCGTTCACGACGAACTGCATCCCCGTGCTGTCCGCAGCCACTCGCGCCGCACTTATCCGCTTCACCGCGAGGTCGAAATCGATCAGCGTCCGTTTTCCGCCCTTCGTGCTGTCCTCGATGTTGATGCCGACCGCACCCGCCTCCGCCGTCAGCAGCAACGTCTCCGCCACCGCTTCTGCGCTTTCTCCGAATCCCGCCTCCATGTCGGCAGACAACGGCAGCTCGATCGCATCCGCCATCCGCCCGATCGCCTCGAGCATCAGCGCCCGCGGTATCTTCTCGCCGTCCGGATAGCCGAGCGCGAATGCGCAGCCGCCGCTGGTCGTCGCGATGGCGCGCGCGCCCGCGTCGGCCATCAGCGCCGCACTGATCGCATCGTACGCATTGGGCAGGACGAGTATGTCCTGCCCCTGATGCATGGCCATGAAGGCGGCTGCCTTCTCTGCTTGCTCTGGCTTCCCGATCACGGATGCACGTCCTGCGTGAACATTTCCGTCGGCAACTCCGTTCCAGCCCCCTGTTCCTTGGCCTTCCGGTAGACGACGGATCCCACTGCCGCGAACTGGTAGCCGAGGCCGAGGTTGTTCAGGAACGCTGTCACCTCTTCCGGCTTCGTGCGTCCCTTGTATTTTCCGGCGATCATCTCGGGCAGTGTCGGCAGGTTCTTGAAGTCCACTTCCTCGACCAGCGCGCTCCAGCCCTTGACCCCGTCCTCTTGATCCTCATGCAACTCGGAGGTCGAGAAATGCAGTGGTTTTGGATCGTTCGTATGTATCGCCACCCGGTCTGCCTTCGCATAGGCGGCGGGCTCGATTTCCGGACGCTTCAGCGACGACAGGTGCATGCCGGGCTCGATCCACTTCTCGAAGAAGATCGGATCCACCGTGTTGGTTGCGCACAACACGACATCGGCCTTGCTGATTGCATCCTCCGGCGAACCGACCGGCTCCACGTCGACGCCGACGATGGGCGAGATCTCTTCGGCGAACTTCTTGCGGTTCTCCTCGCTCGGGCTGAAGCAGCGGATGCGCTTCACCTTCCGCACCGAGGTGATCGCCATAAGCTGCGATCCCGCCTGCCATCCTGAACCGAGGATGCCGACGTCGCTCGCATCCTCGCGCGCCATGTACTTCGCGCCCAGGCCGTTGCATGCGGCGACCCGCATGCGCTGCATGACGCCATCCGGCATGATCGCGAGTGGCTCTCCGTTCTCGGTCGAGAACAGGAGCACCAGGCCGACCCACCGGCCGCCCGCCGCCGGCACCTTTTCGCGGCGAACCGTATTGCCCCGCTTCGGCCATGTGACGATGTCGGAGTTGATCCTGACCGCGCTCACACCGAACGCAGGCGCTACGCCGTCCATGGACTTCAGGCCGTACACGGCGCCTGGCCGGTCCTTGACCGAAGTCAGCGTATCGGAGCGGATACGGTTCACGCCGCGACCTGCGTCGAGCTCGATGTACGCCCTCTCGAGTGCGTCCAGCGTTTCGGGCATTGTGAGTAGATTGGCGACGTCGTCGTTCGATAGCAGCAGGGTCATGCGTTCCTCCAGTTCAAGTTCCCCGGCACTATTCCAGAGAACCGCCACGGAGTGCAAGCGGCCGCGGCTCACCGCCCAGTGAGATGTGCCATCAGTCCTCGCGTGGAGGCATTCATCCCGACCGCTCCGGCCGGCGATTTCAGCGCTGCATCGATGTGTCCTGCAAGCGTCTTGCCGAGCTCCACGCCCCATTGGTCGAATGCGTTGACGTCGTACAGCACGGACTCGACAAACACTCTGTGCTCGTAGAGGGCGATCAGCCTGCCGAGCGTTGCCGGATCGAGACGCCGGTAGGCGATCGTGATGGATGGCCGGTTGCCGGGAAAGACCTTGTGCGGCGCAAGTCGCTCGATCGCCGCCTCGTCCAGTCCTTGCGCAGCGAGTTCCGCCCGCGCCTCGGCATCCGTCTTGCCGAAAGCCATTGCTTCCGACTGCGCCAGGCAGTTGGCAATCAGCATCCTGTGGTGGTGCGCGAGGCCCGGCTCGTGTCCTTCTCCTGCTATGAGGAACTCTGAGGGGACGACATCCGTGCCCTGATGCAGGAGTTGGAAGAATGCATGCTGCCCATCTGTACCGGTGGCACCGAACACGACGGGACCACTCGGTCCCCCGAGCGCCGCGCCGTCGGGCGAAACGGACTTGCCGTTGCTCTCCATGTCGAGCTGCTGCAGGTGAGCTGGGAATTTCGCCAGCCGCTGGTCGTATGGAAGAACCGCCCGCGTCGGATACCCTGCAATTGCCCTGTGCCAGTATCCGATCGAACCCAGCAGCATCGCCAGGTTCTCGCGGGGTGGCGCCAGTCTGAAATTCTCGTCCATCTCGTGCGCACCGGAGAGGAACTCCCGGAACTTCTCCGCACCGATCGCCATCATCACCGGCAGCCCGATCGCCGACCAGACGGAGTACCTCCCGCCGACCCAGTCCCAGAACCCGAATACGCGCTCCTTGTCGATGCCGAACGCCGCGACCTTGTCGAGTGCTGTCGAAAGTGCGCAGAAGTGAGCGTTGACCGTCCCTTCGCCGAGGCGCTCGACGATCCATGCCCGCGCCGTGTGGGCGTTCGTCATCGTCTCGATCGTCGTGAACGATTTCGACGCGATCACGAATAGCGTAGTGGCTGCATCGAGGCCCTTGAGCGTGTCCGCGATATGCGCGCCGTCGATGTTCGAGACGTAGTGCACCCTGGGCCCGTCGTGATAGGGCGCCAGCGCCGCCGTCGTCATCGCCGGCCCGAGATCCGAACCGCCGATGCCGAGATTGACCACGTCGGTGATTTGATTTCCGCCTGAGCCGGCAATCATCCCGGACCTGATTCCGTCGGCGAATGCCTCCATCCGGTCGAGCACCTGAAGGACGTCGTCCATCACGTTGCGCCCGTCTACCTGGATTGCCCGCCCGCTCCTGTTGCGCAGCGCCACGTGCAGCGCCGGCCGGCCTTCTGTCGCGTTGACCTTGTCGCCGGCGAACATCGCGGCCCGCCGCGCCGGCACGTCTGCCGCCTCCATCAACGCGTCGAGCAGCGTCATCGTCTCCTCGGTGACCCGGCACTTCGAGTAGTCGAGGATCATGTCGCCGAGCCGCGCGCTGAACTTGGCGAACCGCTGCTCGTCGTTGGCGAACAGGGACCTGAGCGAGACCGAACTGTTGTTCCTGTTGTGCTCGTGCAAGCGGCCGGCAGCGGCCTTTCGCGCCATCATGAGTTTGCTCCGGGCCAATCCGCGCTGTCCGATGCCGACGGTCATCGGGTCACGGGATCAACCGTCTACCATGCTCTGGTAATGGCGCAAACCTGGCTGCCTTCCGGCACTACTTGCTCTCGCGCGTCCGCGCGGTCTCGTAGTTTGCGGCAAGGAAGACCTGGTCCTTGTAGGGCTCTTCGACCAGCGACGCCTTGAACTGGTTGGCGCGTGCCGTCCTGAGTTGGCTGTCGATGAATTCGGCCCAGTATATCCGCTTGATATTGCGGGCATAGATTTCGAAGTTGGGCGTGCCGATCGGCATGGCTTTGTCCCGCGACCTGAAGGTCCTTTAGAGCCTCCAGCATACGAGCATTGGGTTTACTCTTTGCCTAGTTCGGCGCTCGAATTTGCATCAAAGTTTCCCGCCGCGGTTAGGGCTTCCCTAACCATCCGGGTACCGCGGGCGATGGGGGCCGTCGCACATCCAAGCCGGCGCACCGCGACCCTGTTGCCCCAGGGGCACGCCCTGCGTGAGTTCGCGCGCTCTGCTCACCTATATGGTGAGTCTGCCGTTGAATCGGTCGATTCCGATGTTTTCGTTCATGCGACGGGGGCCCCGGAAAAATGGCACACAGAGGTTGTCCTGGGCAGCCTTTGGACTACAACGTCGGTGGGTGTGCCGAGCGACAGGCGAGCCAAGCGTGCGAACTGCCGAAATGGACGGGAGCCGTGAGACGATCGAACGAGAAGCTGCGGCCGGCGGCGATGGCGTGCCGCTGACCACACCTTCGCTCGACCCGGCGATCCTTTCCCCGAAGCCTCGCAGGCGGACGGCGATGCTGTTGAGCCTGGCGCTTGCAGCCGGCGCCCACGCAAGCCTTCTGCTCGCCTTGAGCCCACGAAACGACGTACGCCTGTCGGGTGCCGGTGGCCGCGAACTCGAGGCCATAAACGTCGATCTGGTCACCCTCGACGGTCTCCTGGCCGCTCGCCGGCCGTCAAGCGCCGAGGCGGCCGCGGCACCGGCAACCCGTGCGCAACCTTTGCCCGAAGGCTTTCGTGGCGCCGACGACACCGTTGCATCGGCCGCCGCCAGTCGACCTGTTGCCGCGCCCGAGACCTCTGCGGCGATCTCGGACGACACGCCTGACGAGCCTTCTGAGCTGGCGGCTCTGAGGCCCGGCACGGAACGGGATTCGCAAGTCCGTCCTCCCAGGGAGGAGCCTGCGGAAGACCGCCGACCGGAAGCCGAGGCGGCGCCCCCCGCCGCGCCTTCTGCGCCTGCCGGGGAACCGGGAGCGGCCTTTGCTGCCACCACGGCTGCGCCCGTCGTTCCCGACCATGCTCGTGCCGCCGCAATGGCTGGCATATCGAGGGAGTACGCCAAGTTGATATACAAGGCGCTTGCTGTCCGCCGGCCCTCGCTACCCCGCTACACCAGGGGTACCGTCGTCATCGCCTTTGGCCTTCTGCCGACCGGCGAACTGGCCTCCTCCCGCATTGAAAAATCGAGCGGCAGCGCGGCCCTCGATGCCGCCGCCCTCGAGGTGCTTCGCGGCACGCGTTTCCCGCCGGCCCCCCCGGGTCTCGGCAAGGCGGATCTTGACTACCGCATCCCCTACATCTTCCGTTGAGCCTGGAGCCCTTCATGAACCGCCTTTCCCGTCCCCTCGACCTGATCCGCCGCCACTACGATGCGATCGTCGTCGGCTCGGGTTACGGAGGTGGCGTCGCCGCCATGCGCCTCGCCCGCGCCGGCAGGTCTGTCGCCGTCCTCGAACGCGGCCGCGAATTCGCCACCGGTGAGTTTCCCGCCCGCCTGACCGATCTGAACCGGGAGCTGCGCGTCCGTGGCAAACGCACGTCGAAGGGCTCGGAGACGGCGCTGTTCGACGTCCGTCTTGGCCGCGACATGCATGTCATCCTCGGCTGCGGGCTGGGTGGCGGCTCCCTGGTCAACGCGGCCGTCGCGCTGCGTCCCGACCCGCGTGTGTTCGCTGCTTCGTCATGGCCGGGCCAGATCGCCCAGGACGGCCTCCTGGACGAAGGCTTCCGCCGCGCCACCCGCTGGCTCCGCCCCGCTCGCGATCCCGACCCCGCCCGCTTCGCCAAGTACCGCGCGCTTCAGCAGGCTGGCGAGAAGCTGTCTGCCGCCCCCGTCGCGACGCCGCTCGCCGTGAGCTTCGAGGACACCGTCAACCCCGCCGGCATCGCGCAATCCGCATGCACGGGCTGCGGCGACTGCTGCGCCGGCTGCAACGTTGGCGCAAAGAACACGGTCGCGCTCACGTATCTTCCTGCCGCCGCCGCTGCCGGCGCCGAAATCTTCACCCTTGCCGAGGTCCGTCGCCTCTTGAAGAACCCCGACTCTAGCTGGGCCGTCGAGGTCAGGCCGGTGGCAGGCGAGAGCGCAGCCCTCCTTTCGATCACCGCCGATGTCGTCGTGTTGGCGGCCGGCACCCTCGGCTCGACTGAAATATTGCTTCGTTCTCGTGAAGCCGGACTGGCACTTTCCGACCGCCTCGGCGCCCGCTTCTCCGCCAACGGCGACATCATCGCATTCGGCTACGGCGTCGAGCCCCGCGTCGAGGCCGTCGGTGTCGGCCATCCCCTGAAGCCCGGGCTGGCGCCCGTCGGCGCCTCCGTATGCGGCCAGATCGAGTTCCGCGATCCGACTGATTTCACTGCCGACGTCAACGTCCAGGACGGCGTACTGCCCTCCGCCGTTGCCCCGGCGCTCCCGGTCATGTTCCTGCCCGATGGCCGCCTTCTCGGTGCGCTCCAGAGCCTCATAAGCGGCGTCTACAATGGCAAGTTCGCCCACCTGCAGACGTTCTTCGCCGTTGGCCACGACAGCGCCTCGGGCGCACTGCACCTCGAGGACGGTGACCTCTCCCTCTCCTGGCCCGACATTTCCAGTGAACCCGCACTCCATCGCCTCGATGCCATTCTCCGCGATCTCGTAGGTGCCCTGGGCGGCGACTACGTGCAGAACCCGCTTGCCAAGGTCGTCGGCCGCGAGCCCGCCACCGCCCACCCCCTCGGCGGCGCCACCATGGGGCGCGACTGCGCCAGCGGCGTCGTCGATCACAAGGGCCGTGTTTTCTCGGCAGCCGCCACGCGCACCGGCACCGATGTCCACACCGGCCTCTACGTGCTCGACGGTGCCGCCATCCCGCGTTCGCTCGGCGTCAATCCGCTGTTCACGATCACCGCTCTCGCCGAACGCGGCATGCTTCACTTTTGCCAGGATCACGGTCTCGCCCACGCCGATCTTTGATGTGGGTTTCCGATCTGCGTCTCCCGGTGCTATGCCCTCAATCCTGCAATCGACAGCAGGAGCACCAGCCATGATCCAGCCACCCTTCCGCGCCGAGCATATCGGCAGTCTGCTCCGCCCGCGCGCGCTGCTCGCCGTCCGCGCCCGTCATGCCGCTGGGAACGCTTCCGATGGCGAGCTTGCCGCTGCCACCGACGCGGCAGTCAGGGAGGCGATTGCGCTCCAGGCCCGCGCCGGCCTCCGCGTCGTCACCGACGGCGAATACCGCCGCCAGGCATACAACGATTATTTCTACGAGCACCTGGGTGACGTCACCATCGCCGCGCCACCCGTCGACGAGAACGAGGCGAAGGATGGTGCCAGGCGCGCCGCCCAGCCGATGTCGGTCATCAAGTCTCGCCTTCGCTTGACCGCACCGATTCATGGCTCCGAGGTCGCGTTCCTGCGGCAGAACGCCGATGCCACGCCGAAGATCACGCTGCCCGGTCCCTGCGCGCTGCATTTCCGCGGCGGCACGCCCGAAGTCCTGCGCTACGGTGCCTACACCGATGTCGACCAGTTCTGGTCCGACATCGTCGAAGCATACGCAGCCGAACTCGCCGCCTTGGCCGATGCCGGCTGCACCTACGTGCAGATCGACGAGACCGCCTTCGCCAAGTTCGCCGACGAGGAGGTGCGCGATGCCCTTGCCGCCCGCGGCGACGATTGGCGTGCCCTGATAGACACCTACATCGACATTACCAACCGCGTCCTCGCCCGCGCCCCTTCGGCCATCCGCATCGGCATGCACCTCTGCCGCGGCAATCGCGGCGGCCACTTTCACGCCGAGGGCAGCTACGACATCATCGCCGAGAAGCTCTTCAACGCGCTTCGCTTCCCGTTCTACTTCCTCGAATACGACTCGCCGCGCGCTGGCGACTTCTCGCCCCTTCGCCATCTCCCCGCCGACAAGTCCGTCGTGCTCGGTCTCGTTTCAACCAAGTCGTCCGTCATGGAGGAGAAGGATGCATTGAAGCGACGCATCGAGGCGGCAGCCGCCTTCGTCGACATCGACCGCCTTGGCCTCAGCCCGCAATGCGGCTTTGCAAGCGTCGAGACCGGCAATCCGATCACGCCGGAGGCACAGGAAGCCAAGCTTCGTCTGATCGTCGAGACCGCGCGCGAGATCTGGTCGGACGCCTGATCGCTCAGCCGGCGAGTTCGCCGATCCGCAGGAAACGTGGCGCGTCGGGCCAGAACACCCGCGCCGAACCGCTGATTGCCTCGGGCACCCCGGTGGTCAGGAGTTCGACCTCGCCACCCCTTCCGCCGTCGATGAATTCGGGATGCCGCTCGAGATAATTCTCGAGGCTGTCCGCCACGACCTCCGGCTGCGACAGGAACCGCGTCATCGCCGGCAGGTGCTTGCGGAACAGCCCCTCCACCAGCGGAAAGTGCGTGCAACCGAGGATCGCGCGATGTGGCGGCGTGCCGCCGGTCTGGTCGAGCATCGCCATCACCGCGTCGCCAACCAGCCTGTCGAGCAGCATATCGTCGGCCTGTGCCTCGATCGCGCCAGCGAGGTCGGCCGCCACCTGTTCGACGACCGTCACGCGCGGGCAGCGCTTGCGGATCTCCTGCGTGTAGACGCCCGTCGAGATCGTCCTCTCGGTGCCGAATACTGCAATGACATCGCTGTTGTACATCTGCGGGTACTGCGGGCTCATCACCGCCCACGGCGTCTGCGTCGCAGCCTCCACCGTCGGCGCCACGATGCCGAGCACGTTCCGCCCGGTCCACCCGCTTCCCGGCAACCAGGCCTGCTGCAGCGGCCGTGCTGCCACCGCGGTCGCCGTATTGCAGCCGAGCACGACCAGGCGTGCGCCGCGCCTGAAGAGATGCTCCACGCCTTCCCGCGTCAGCGTGATGATGTCCTCCGCCGCACGGTTGCCGTATGGCACGTTGGCGTGGTCGCCGAGATAGCAGAACGAAACATTCGGGAACCTGTCGGCCAGCGCCTTCAGGATCGTCAGTCCGCCAATGCCAGAATCGAAGACACCGATCATGAGTGGCAAAGATCACAAAAGGAAAGGGCGGCGCAAGGTCCAAAGTTGACCGCGTGCCGCCCTGGCAATCGACATTGATCAGTTGCAGACGGTCCTGGTGCGGCACCGCTTGATCGGGCCGACGTAACGACAGGTGCGGACGTCGCGGCAGAAACCGCGGCGGCGCGGGCCGTATCCGTAGCCGGGGCGCGGACCGCCGGCAGCGACGCGACGGCAGTTCGGACCGCGATGCGAGTGCGGGCCGGCAGCGCCCATGCGAATGTCGCGGTGGCAGCCGTGCGCCTTCTGCACGAGCGTGTCGGCAACGACTGCCGTGTTCTGGGGGCTGGAGAGCGGCGCGGCAACGGCGGCCGCGTTGACCGCAAGCAGAGCTAGCAGGCCGGCGAGGCCCGCGACGATGCGATTGATCATGTATTGAACTCCTCGATGATCGGACGTGATCGGCGCGATCTTAGTCTCTCGCGTAAGGGCTAGCGACAATATTCAAAATGCCCAACGGTGTTTTTCCCGTTTGCGCGTCAATCAGGCTCCGATGCCTGCGCCCGCAATGCGATATCCGCGTTCCGGACTCAACCGTCGGTATCGAGTGCCTTGAGCGACTGCAGTGTCGGCATTGCAACAGTGCTATACCCGCAATCGACGAAGTGCACCTCGCCCGTGACCGCGCCCGACAGGTTGGACAGCAGGTAGAGCGCCGAGCCTCCCACCTCGTCCAGCGACGGTGTCCGCTTCAGAGGCGAGTGATCGCGCTGGTAGTTGAAGATCACCCGGGCATCGGCGACCCCGGATCCGGCCAGTGTCCGCATCGGACCCGCCGAGAGCGCATTGACGCGAATGCCCTGCGGCCCCAGGTCGGCAGCGAGATACCGCACCGAAGCCTCGAGTGCCGCCTTTGCCACGCCCATGACGTTATAGGAAGGAACCCACCGCGTCGCGCCGGCATAGGTGAGCGTGATCATCGATCCGCCTTCCGGCATCAGCGCCGCCGCCCGCTTTGCCACCTCGGTGAACGAGAAGCACGAGATCACCATCGTCTGCACGAAGTTTTCCCGTGTCGTGTCCGCATAGCGGCCGCTGAGCTCGCGCCGGTCGGAGAACGCCAGCGCATGCACCACGAAGTCCAGGCCGCCCCACACCTTTTCGATCTCGGCGAATACGTTGTCGACGCTCGCCAGGTCCTCGACGTCGCACGGCACGATGATCTCGGAGCCGACCGATTCCGCCAGCGGTATCGCACGACGGCCGAACGCCTCGCCCTGGTATGTGAACGCTAGTTTCGCACCGTGCCCCGCGAGAACGCGGGCGATTCCCCACGCGATGGATCGGTCGTTGGCCACACCCATCACCAGGCCGCGCCGGCCGGCCATCATTGCCCCGGGCTTGGCAATATCGAAACTTTCCATGAATGCTTCCGTTCTAGAGCGCTGAATATTCGGTCCGGGTCGTTGCGATGTGCCGCTGCCCGTTAACCATCCACCTTCCGAAACACGAGAGTGGCATTTGTGCCACCAAAGCCAAAGCTGTTCGACATCACACAGTTAAGTGGTGCCTTGTCCTGCAGTTCGCGCACGATGGGCATGCCGGCAAATGCAGGATCCAGCTCCTCGATGTTGGCGCTGGCGCAGATGAAACCGTTGTTCATCATCAGGAGCGAGAATATCGCCTCCTGTGCTCCGATCGCGCCGAGCGAATGGCCGGTGAGCGATTTCGTGGAGGAAACCGGCGGCATGTCGTCGCCGAATACCTCCCGGATCGCCCCCATCTCGCGTTCGTCGCCGACCGGGGTCCCCGTGCCGTGCGGATTGATGTAGTCGATCTTGCCGACACCGCGGCCGTCGATGCCCTCGAGCGCCTTCTTCATGCAGCGCACCGCACCCTCGCCGGAGGGTGCCACCATGTCGAAGCCGTCAGACGTCGCGCCGTAGCCTACGAGTTCCCCGTATATCTTGGCCCCGCGGCTCTGCGCCCGCTCCATTTCCTCGAGCACCAGCACGCCGGCGCCCCCCGCGATCACGAAGCCGTCTCGTTCCTTGTCGTAGGCCCGGCTGGCGCGTTCCGGCGTGTCATTGAATTTCGACGACATGGCGCCCATTGCATCGAACAGCGCCGACAGTGTCCAGTCGAGTTCTTCACACCCGCCGGCGAACATGATGTCCTGCTTGCCCCACTGGATCATCTCCGCGGCATTGCCGATGCAATGGGCGGATGTCGCACAGGCCGACGAGATCGAATAGTTCACGCCGTGTACCTTGAAGCTCGTCGCAAGCACGGCCGACGGACCGGAGCACATGGCCTTCGGCACCTCGAATGGCCCGATCTTTTTCGGCGTCTGTGCTTTCGCGATCGCCGCTGAATTGACGATGGTGCGCGTCGAAGGTCCGCCGGACCCCATCACGATGCCCGTGCGCTCGTCCTGGACCTCGGCCTCGCTCAGTCCCGCATCGTGGATCGCCTGCTGCATCGCGACGTAGTTCCAGCCAACGCCGGTTTCCATGAACCGCTTCGGCTTGCGGGGAACCATCGCTTCCCACTCCAGCTTCGGTGCTCCGTGCACCTGGCAGCGGAAACCCAGTTCGGCGTATTCCTCGGCCCGGACGATTCCCGAGCGTCCTTCCCTGAGCGCGGCGACGACTTCCTGCGTACTGTTGCCGATGCTCGAGACGATGCCCATTCCTGTGACGGCGACGCGTCGCATTTGAAACCTTTCCGAAATCCACTGGTCTGTCTGTCAGGCCCGACGCCCATCAGATTAACTGTCGATCAGCTCGACTTCTAGGCCCCAGATGCCGCTGTGTCGCCCTCGGGTTCGAACAGTCCGACCCTGAGGTCGTTCGCCATGTAGATGACTTCGCCGTCCGCCTTCATGATGCCATCGGCGATACCGAGCTTCAGGCGGCGAAGAATAACCCGTTTCAGGTCGATGATGTACTCGACCTTCTTGACGCTTGGCAGCACCATGCCTGTGAATTTCACTTCGCCGACACCGAGCGCACGGCCACGTCCGGGCGCCCCCAGCCAGCCGAGGAAGAAACCCGTCAGCTGCCACAGTGCGTCGAGGCCGAGACACCCCGGCATGACGGGATCGCCCTGGAAGTGGCACTTGAAGAACCACTCGCACTGTGGATTGCCGGCCACATTGAGTTCTGCCGTCACCTGCCCTTTGCCGTGCAGGCCACCCTCATCCATGATCGACGATATCCTGTCGAACATCAGCATGGGTGGCAGCGGCAGCTGTGCGTTGCCGGCGCCGAAGAGTTCGCCCCGCGCACAAGACAGCAGATCCTCGTATTCGAAACTGGAGCGTCGCTCGGCCATTATCCTTATGAGTTCCCCGACTGTCTAGTCCGCTCGCCTTGACGGAACCGGCTGGTCGGCTGGCGAGTTGCCGCAGGCAACAGACCAAGCAACCGACGGGGACGCCCCTGTCCCGGCCGTGGTCCGAGGCCAGCGCCGCCACCATGTCCGTGCGCCGTCATATTTCTCGTAGCACACTCCATAGACCATCGAAAGCCAAACGCGTGCGTCGGCCAACACCAGCCGATCCACCCATTGCAGTGTGCTATCCCCTGGTTTAGATTTGCAATTTAGTGCTTCTGACGTGGAAGTGGAACCCGCGTAGTTCCTGATCCGTCGTCGTCGGAAGCGCCCGGAAGCCACTGTCTGCGGCTGACGGCCGCTGATTCCCGTGGGGATCGCGGCGAATCTTCGCGTGATGAAGACTTCTGGACCTTGGAAACTGGACTGCGATATTTGGACCGCGATGAGCGCTGACGACAATACGACTGCTCCCGAAACCGCAATGTGTGACGAGCGCATCGACGCCTTGTTGCGTTCCGCCGGCCTGCGGCCGACGCGCCAGCGCATCGCTCTCGCCAGGCGCCTGTTCCAGGACGGTGACCGTCACGTCACCGCCGAGGAGCTTCACGCCGAGGTCCAGTCCGACGGCGAGCAGGTCTCGCTCGCAACCGTCTACAATGCACTGCATCAGTTTCAGCAGGCAGGTCTGCTGCGCGAACTCGCCGTCGATGGCGCCAAGTGCTATTTCGACACCAACACCTCCAACCACAACCACTTTTACGTCGAGGGCGAGGAGTTGTTGGACATCCCGGGCGATCAGATCCGCGTCGATGGCCTGCCCCGTCCGCCCAGCGGCATGCGCATCGCCCATGTCGACGTCGTCGTCCGTCTTGTCCGCGACGACGAGGACGCCGGCTGAACCCGGCCGCCGGCCGCAATGGCGCCCTACCTGATCCGTTCTTTCTTATAGACGCCCCACAGCATGTCCTGCTGCAGGTGGCCCTGGTAGCTTCCGATCGTGACGAGGCACCAAGCGCCGTCGCAGGACCGGATATTGGCGATCACCCCCGCCTCCACCGTCACCACCGTCGCAGCGCGATGGCTGCTGCTGGCCTTGAGCTCGACCGTCGGCGGCGGTTTGCCCTTTTCCACCTTCCACGCCAGCAGCACCGCTGTGCGCCTGTTCGAGAGCAGCGGCCTGAACACCCAGCCGGTTGCGCCCTCCGCGTCCCGCACTTCCCGCCAGTTCTCGTATTCGTTGATGACCTCCACCGGCAGCCCCGCCCGGCGATATACCCAGGCGATCGGATACTGCGTGCCCGGCCCCTTGCGCATGTTCACCCGGTCGGACTTGAGGCTCACGTAGCGCGGCAGCGGCTGCCCGCTCGGCCCCGTCCTGACGCCGCCCTGCGCATGCGCCACGCCCGCCGCGAGCGTCACGCCCGCCAACAGTCCCGCGAACACTCGAAACATCTGATCTCCGCCTGTCGCCATTGCTCGCACCCGATTGCCCATCCGGAACACGAGAAGCACGGATATTTGTCAACCCGAGGACATCTGCTAGATCAAACGGAAAGCCGCCACAATGGCCTGCTCCCTCGTTTTCCGTGGACCGTGTTCGCCGCGCCGGCTGTGGCGCGCGTCACCATTTATCTTTGGGGACCGACCCAGATGCCCAACACCAGGAAGCCGCTCGTCATCGTCACCCGCAAGCTGCCCGAGGCGGTCGAGACCCGCATGCGCGAACTGTTCGACGCGCGGCTGAACCTGGACGACCGCCCGATGACCGCGGCTGAGCTCGCCGCTGCGGCAGCCGAGGCCGATGTCCTCGTCCCGACCGTCACCGACCGCATCGACGCTGCCGTAGTTGCCGCCGCCGGCGAGCGGCTCCAGCTCATCGCCAACTTCGGCACCGGCATCGACAACATCGACGTCGAGGCCGCTCACGAACGTGGCATCAAGGTCACCAACACACCGGGCGTCCTCACCGAGGACACCGCCGACATGACCATTGCGCTGATCCTCGCCTGCTCCCGCCGCATCGTCGAAGGCGCCGCTTTCCTGAAGGATGCCGCCAACCAGTGGCAGGGCTGGTCGCCGACCTGGATGCTCGGCCATCGCATCTATGGCAAGCGCCTCGGCATCATCGGTCTCGGCCGCATCGGCCAGGCGGTCGCCCGTCGTGCCAGGGCCTTCGGCCTCCAGGTCCACTACCACAACCGCCGTCGGCTTCCCGAGGCGGTCGAGGCGGAACTGGAGGTGACGTACTGGGAGAGCCTGGACCAGATGCTCGCCCGCATGGACTTCATCTCGGTCAATTGTCCGCACACGCCGGCGACCTATCACCTGCTCTCCGCCCGCCGCCTGCAGCTCATGAAGCCGACCGCCTATCTAATCAACACGGCCCGCGGCGAGGTGATCGACGAGAACGAGCTTGCGCGTCTGCTTCAGGCGGGCGCCATCGCCGGCGCCGGCCTCGACGTCTTCGAGCACGAGCCGGCCATCAACCCGAAGCTGCTCGCCTCCGACCGCGTGGTCGCGCTGCCGCACATGGGCTCGGCCACGATGGAAGGCCGCATCGACGCGGGCAACAAGGTGATCGTCAACATCCAGGCCACCCTCGACGGCCACACACCCCCCGACCTCGTCCTGCCGGGCATGCTGTAGGCGTGCACTATCGTCTTCCGAAAATTCTCTGCCAGATGCTGCGCTTATGATCTGTGGAAGAATTTTCGCTATGCGCACGTTCCGACTT
>JBJOGJ010000016.1:0-29754 GCA_046048295.1 Pseudomonadota bacterium
GCGCGTTGACAATCGGACGGCCGCCGACAAACGACCAGACGAAGGATGCGAGGGACTGGCGTTCGGCAAGCGACAGGTAGGCGCGTGCATTGGTGATCGTCGCGTCGATCTTGGCGCGATTGCGCACGATGCAGGCATCCTGCATGAGACGCTCGACATCCTTCGGCTTCATTGCGGCGACGCGAGCGGCGTCGAAGCCGTGGAACGCCTCGCGGAACGCATCGCGCTTCTTCAGGATCGTCAGCCAGGACAAACCAGCCTGGAACCCCTCGAGTACGAGTTTCTCGAACAGGCGCCGGTCGTCGGCGACGGGGATGCCCCACTCCTCGTCGTGATAGCGCGCATATTCGCTGTCCGAGATGCCGGCCCAGCCACAGCGCACCCAGTCGTCGGCTCGCAAATTATCGATCACGCCACATGGCCCCCTCAACACGCCACGCTTCAGGTCTCCGGCACATCGAACCCCGCCCAATCAGGCTTCCGCAGGCGTATCGGCTCGCCGTCGACAGTGAGGCCGATGCCCTTGGCGCCAGCCTCAGCCGCGCGGTCGAGCCTGACAAGCGCCAGCCCCTCACAGCCAGCGACGGAACCGGTACGCCCGATCGTCGCCGTCCCGGCCATGACATCGACACCCGATGCGACGGGCGCCGAAGACACGAACGGCACGATGCGCTTGCGTGCAGTGCCGCGATGCTGCATCCGGCTCACGACCTCCTGGCCGACAAAGCAGCCCTTTGAGAAGGATACACCGCCCAACTGGTCGAACAACGCCTCGTGTGGAAAAGTGTCTCCGAGAGCGTAGTCCCGCCCCTCGACAGGAACGCCATTGGCGATGCGATGCGCATCGTATGCGGCTTCGTCCACGCGTTCGACCGCGCCCGATGCCGTCCAGCCGGCAAGGGTCGCATCGGCGGAGCCGGCCGGGAGCAGTGCGCGCTGGCCCAGGCGATCGAGTCGCGGATCGGCGTAGGCCACCATGTCGCCCGCAGGCAGCGCACCAGCCCAGGCCGCTACAACAGCGTACGCGTCCGAGACGTCGTCGATTTCTACTTTTGCGCGCAGGCGATAGAGCTGAAGCCTGTTCACGAGCCCCGGGATGCTTGCGCGCTCCGCCTCGAGGATAAGCTCGTCGCGGTGCCGGACCACGAAGAACGCAAACAGGATCTTGCCTTGCGGCGACAGCAATCCCGCATGAACCGCCTGACCCGGGGCCAGCCCCTCGAGATCGCTGGTCACGATGTTCTGCAAGAAGGCTAATGCATCGCCACCGCCCAGCCGGATTGCGCCGCGGCCAGATAGCCGCGCGACTTTCGGCACCGCACGTCCGCCTGCCAGTGCCGCCCCGCCGTTCATGAACAAAGCCTCCGAGTTGCGTTCTGCCACACCATTACGTATGCGGGAGGACGCTCGACCGCAACAAGCCGAAGGAAATCGAAGATGGCCGCAGCCGCCGACCTCCTCATCAAGGGTGCCACAGTGGTCAACCACGACGGCATCCATGCGGCCGATATCGCGATCAAGGATGGCCGGGTCCATGGGATCGGGGCTCTGAATATCGCGGCGGCCGAGACCATCGATGCGCGCGGGCTGCATGTGCTGCCCGGCGTGATCGACAGCCAGGTGCATTTCCGGGAACCGGGCCTCGAACACAAGGAGGACCTGGAGACGGGGAGCAGGGCAGCCGTGCTCGGCGGCGTCACGGCGGTCTTAGAGATGCCGAACACGAACCCGCTCACGACGAGCGCCGAAACGCTCGCCGACAAGGTGGCGCGGGCGCGCAACCGCATGTTCTGTGATTTCGCGTTCTATGTCGGCGGCACACGCGAGAACGTGGAGGAGATACCGCACCTCGAACGGCTGGAGGGCGCGGTCGGGATCAAGGTGTTCATGGGCTCGTCCACCGGCAACCTGCTGGTCGAGGACGAGCCGTCGCTGGACCGCATCGTCGCGAGCCTGACGCGCCGCGCGGCGTTCCATGCCGAGGACGAGGCGCGGCTGATCGAGCGCATGGGCGTGCGTCGCCCAGGCGATCCGACGTCGCATCCCGAATGGCGCGACGTGGAAACGGCGCTGCTGGCAACGAAACGGATCGTCAGGCTGGCCGAAAAGTATCGGCGGCCGGTGCACGTGCTGCACGTGTCCACCGCCGAAGAGATGGCGTTCCTTGCAGATCACAAGGAGATCGTGACGGTTGAAGTCACGCCGCATCACCTCACGCTGGCCGCGCCCGACTGCTACGAACGCCTCGGAACCTATGCGCAGATGAACCCGCCGGTCCGCGACGCCAGCCATCAGGCGGCATTGTGGGAGGCCGTTGCGTCGGGCGTCGTCGATGTGCTCGGCTCCGATCACGCGCCACATACGCGGGCAGAGAAGGACCATGCCTACCCCGGGTCGCATTCAGGCATGCCCGGCGTACAGACGCTGGTGCCGGTCATGCTCGATCACGTGAACCGGGGCAGGCTCAGCCTGGAGCGGTTCGTCGACCTGACGAGCCACGGGCCGGCACGGCTGTTCGGCATCGCCGCCAAGGGCCGCATCGCCGCCGGGTACGACGCCGACCTGACGATCGTCGACATGAAGAGACAGCAGACAATCACCAACGCGTGGATCGCCAGCCGCTGTGGGTGGACACCCTACGACGGCATGACGGTGACGGGGTGGCCTGTCGGAACCCTCGTGCGCGGCAAGCGGGTGATGTGGGAAGGCGAAGTGCTGGGGACGGCGGGCGGCCAGCCTGTTCGCTTTGTATAGTTGTTTCGCTCACGGGCTGTTCCGGCCTGAGCTCCTTGTTGCCAACTCGGGCAAGCCCGAGCTTGGACCGGGCCCTCCCAACCTTTGACACCAACTCGGGCAAGCCCGAGCTTGGTCAGGCGGCGCAACGCGCCGGGCCGCAGTCGCGGCCTGGAGCGATACCGCCAAAAGACCGCGGGCGGGCGTCAGATCCCGGCGGCGCGGCGCGCAGCGGCGCTCGGACTTGCGACCTGTCCGGCGACGGTCCGGCGCAGAGAGTTCGGCAGGCCCTTCAGCACGACGACCTTGGTGCCGACCTTCGCATACCGCGACAGATGTACGACATGGCCGTTGAGCATGCGGAAGCAGCCGGAGGAGGCCGCATAGCCGATGGTGCGCGCGCTGTTGGTGCCGTGGATGCGGTAGAGCGACGAGCCGAGATAGAGCGCCTTGGCGCCGAGCGGATTGCGTACACCGCCCGTCATCAGCTTAGGCAGCCCGGGCTGGCGCTCGCGCATCTCGGCCGGAGGACGCCAGTCCGGCCAGTTGGCGACGCGCGTGATCCGCTTCGTGCCGGACCACTGGAAACCGTCGCGACCGACGGAGATCGGATAGCGATAGGCGCGGTTGCCGGAAAGCACGTAGAAGAGCTGGCGGCCCCGGGTGTCGATGACCACGGTGCCGGCACCGTAGCTGGAAGGAAAGTTGACGCTTTCCGGCTGGATCGCACCGATGCTCGGCTTGCCGCCACCGGACAGCACCTCGGGGAACTGCTGCCGACTGGGGCTCGAGCGCGGCTCACTGCGTTCGGGACGGGGCGCCGGGGAACTGCGCCTGGGGTTCGAGCGCTGCTCGCCCAAGTGGCGATAGCCTTCGAATTGTTCGCCGAAAGGGTTCCATGCCTGGGCCGGCGGGGCTGCGAGCAGGCCGCCAAGCAAGAGTGTCGCCGCAAAAGTGCGAAATCGCATCGTAAGGCCTCCGGAGTGCCGAGCTGTCGCGGGGTACTGACGTTCCCGGAGTGCCCTGTAGCCGCGCTAAGAGGCAATGTGAACCAATGACCGGAAGTAGTTGCTAGGTAAGGTTAACGCGTAGCGGTTGACCCGACCGGCGCATCGCTGGAAGGGCTAGCGGTCACCGCGCGAGAAGACGTGCCAGACGCCATCTGCGCCAATCGCGAGCCGCCACCATTTCCAGACCCCGGTGGCAAGCATCTCCCTTGCCTGGCCGTGGTCCACGAGCCGGTAGAGATCGACCTTCTGAGGGGGCGACAGCCCGGACAATGGCATCTCGGCGAGATAGGGCCAGACGTAGAGCTTGGCGTTCTCGACGTCGGGCCCCACGGGGATCACGGCACAGGGAAGCTCGAGCAATTCGGCAAGCAGCGCCAGGGTCGCCACGCCCTGGCCGTCCGCCGACGACTTGCGGAGCCCATCAATCACGTCGTCGCCCGCGAGATTGCCGAAATCGGGCGGCAGCTCGTTGAGCTCGATCGCATATCGAAGCTCGGCAATGTCGCCACGCTTCACGGCGTCGAGGATCGCCTCGCGCATGCGCGCAACGGGAGCAGGCAGCTTCGAGAAATCACGGATGACCTGCGGTGCCTGCCGCTGTTTCGGGGCAACGCCGGATTTTGGCGCTGCCGCCTGGCCGATCGCCTTGTCCACAGGGAGTTGCGACACGACCAGGGAACCGCCAGCGAGCAGCGAAACTAATGCTACAGCCGCTAGGGCAGAACGGGTAATATGGCGCACGGGTGGCGAATGCATCGCGCTTCGGTCTCCAACCTTGCCTGGACGGTGGGCAGCCATCCCCCGTTAGCATAGGCGGCGAGCGGCGTTAAGGCACGAGTGGGACGAGGGCAAGGTCACGATGGAATTTCTGCCGAACCCGCTGCTGCTGCCCGTCGGCGTGATAATCGGCATACTGGTTGCTGCACCGGTCGGTCCGGTCAACGTGCTATGCATCCAGCGGACACTCGAGCGCGGGATGTGGAGCGGCTTTGCGGCAGGCCTCGGGGCGGTGCTCGCAGACGGCCTGATCGCGCTCGCTGCTGCGATGGGCGTCGGCGCGATAACCGGCACCATCGCCCGCTATCGCCTCACCATCGAGACCGTCGGCGGCGCCGTCCTCATCGCAACCGGCATCCGCCTTATCGGCGGCAACTCCCGCTACACCGCCATACCGGTCGGCGAGACGTGGGCGGGAATGAAAGACGTCATCTGGGATATTCCCAAGACGTTCCTGATGACGATCACCAACCCGGCAGCGGTGCTCGGACTGATCGCGATCTTCGGCGGCGTGTCGACGTTCGTCGAGGTCCGCTCGAACGTGGACGCCTTCGTCGTGGTAACCGCGATCATGGCCGGCTCGATCTGCTGGTGGCTGTTCCTTGCAACTCTCGTAAGCCGCCTGCGAAACCGGATTGGCGCAGTGCAGATCGAGAGGATCAACAAGATTGCCGGCGTGCTGCTGCTGGTGTTCGGCGTCGTGCTGCTCGGAGAAGTTGCGACCGTCCTGCTGTGGCGCGGCGGGAGCCCTATTGCTTGGCCCCATACAGGGTGAACTCGCCCTGGCGAATACGATCGCAGAGCGCGCTGGTCATGTGCGCCACTTCATCCTCGCCATACTCCGTGACGAGTTCGGTCAGCGCCGTGAAGAGCGCCGCATAGGCCATGTATTCGGTAGAGACGCCGGCATCGCTGCCCTCCTCCCAGGCATCGAGCATGATGCCGAGAGCCTTGAACCTAACGTCGTCATGAAGATCCAAGTAGGCCTTCATCGCCAGAACTTCTCTGATTGCCGACCGCCGCCTCGTGCCCATCACGGCGCGCATCGCAAAGCCTGCTTAGCATGCGATGCAAATGGGCCAAGTTGTTCGAGCAATTCAAGGTAAATCGAAGCGGCCGCACGGCAGCACCAGGCACGGTCCTCAGGGCGTCTTCTCGACAAGTTCCTCGGCAATGCTGGCGCCTTCGGTGAGGAAACGGTTCACGGCGACCTTGGCGGTCGGCGTGCACGCCTTGTAGGTGCGACTGTAACTGTGATAGCCCTGGTTGAAACTCCTCGCGAATTTGGCCCGCCGGGCGGCAGTTGTGCCCTCCACCTTCAAGATGGACTGCATTCGGTCGCGCCAGGCCTGACCTTCATCGGCACCGCACAGTGCGCGCAGGTAGTGAACCGCGCCGAGGATTTCGGAAAGACGCAAGAGGTTGGCGTCGTAGGGCCGGTTGTCCGCCGACTGCGGGAACGCGGGTGCGGCGGACAGGGCACAGGTGGCGGCGGCCAGAAGCAGACCGATCAGGCGCCGCATCCGGCGCGGGCGAGAAGCCGTTCCGCGGCGGTGATAATATTCTGGGCGTTGTCGGTCAGGGGATAGTTGCACAGGTCCTCCGGGGCCACGAACGCCGCCTGCCGGCAGTCGTCAGCCGGGACGGGCTCACCAGACATCCAGATACCGCAGAACACGGCGATGAGATAGTGCGTCTCGACCATGCCGGCGACATCGCGACGGATGACCTCATGGATATCCACGAGACCTACCGGACGGGCCTCGATACCGGTCTCCTCGCGGACTTCGCGCAGTGCCGCATCGCGCGCGGTTTCGCCGGGCTCGATGTGGCCTCCGGGCAGGCTCCAGCGGCCCTGCAACGTGCCCTTGCCCCGTTCGGCGATCAAAATGCGGCCGTCCCGGAATACCGCCATGCTCGCCGCGGCGCGCGGCCAGATGGCCGTCGTCGGCTCCACCATGGCAATTCCTCGATCAGTACCGCCGGCCGGTTTGGCCCGGCCGCAGAGAATGTTATCCTGGCCTGCCTGCCTGTGACTAGCCGAGACGAACGCCGGCGTCGACCGGCGCTGCCGAAGGAGCGCGCGAAATGTGCTCGAGATACAGCCTGACATCACCGCCAGAGGCGGTGCGCGCCTACTTCGGGACGGTGGGCGGCGAGGAGTCGTTCCCGCCGCGCTACAACATCGCGCCGACGCAACCGGTGCTCATCGTGCGACCGGACCATGCCGGCAGGCGGATTCTCCGGCTCGTCCGCTGGGGCCTCATTCCGTCGTGGGTGAAGGAGCCGGAGCAATTCTCGACGCTCATCAACGCCCGCTCCGAGACCGCTGCCGGGAAGCCGTCCTTCCGTGGCGCAATGCGCCACAAGCGCTGCCTCGTCCCGGCCGACGGCTTCTATGAATGGGTGGGGCAGCCCGGCGCGAAGCAACCCTACATGATCCGGCCGGCGGCGGGCGGCCCTATGGCATTTGCGGGGATCTATGAAGACTGGATCGGCGCCGACGGCAGCGAACTCGAAACCATGGCGATACTGACCATCAGGGCCAATACGATCGTCGGCAAGGTGCATGACCGCATGCCAGCCATTCTCGCGCCGGAACACTTCGACGCCTGGCTCGACACCCGCAACGTATTGGTCAAGGAGGCCGCCGGATTGCTGGTGCCACCGGCCGACGATGCACTGGAACTGGTTATGGTGAGCCGCAAGCTCAACAATCCGCGCAACGAAGGACCCGAATTGCAACAACCGGAGCCCGGCTGACAGCGGGCGCACCAGCCCTCCGGGTGCGCGATGTTTGCCAAGAGCTACAACGGCTCTGGCTTTCCCTTACGGCCGGTCCTACAACGGGAACCAAACAGCAACAGTCAACAGATTGACGCGATTGATTGCGATTTTTATGCCAAGTTAGCATGGTCGCGGTAGAAGCTGGGCAGGCAAACCGATGAGCTGTCTCAAGAATTTGCGACTCGCGACCGGGCAGGCGAATGCTTGGAAGGGCTGGAAATGGCGATGAGTTACAAGGGCGAGGATCTCGATCTTCGGACCCCCGAGCGTTGGAGCACCGGGCGCGAGGGGGCGAGCGAGGCCGGCCTCTGGTCGAGATCGACCATCTACAACGGCGGACGATCCGATCCGCTGCTCGTGGACGAGACAGCACTGTCGGCGATCAACCATGCCTACGACCTTGCGGTCGCACACCGGGCAAGCGAGGTGCACCTCGAGCATCTCCTGAACGCCATGACCCTCAACCAGCCGGCTGCCCGGATCATGGAGGATCACGGCATCTCTGTCCCGGCCCTCCGCCGCGAGAGCGCGAGCATCGTGGCGACCGTTATCCCGGCCGGCCTAAATGGAAACAACGTGCCGCGGACCTCCGAGGCGATCGAAGACCTGCTCCGCCACGCTGCCGACCGGGCCTATCCGCGCCGCACACCAATCAACATCGACACGCTCCTGGAAGTGATGAGTGACATGAAACAGGATCTCTCCGGCCTCGACCTCCTGCGCCGCCACGCGAACGCGCGAAAATCCAACCGCCTTGCCACTGCCACGGAGGCGATGCGCGAGACGCCTGCGGCCTCGAGCACGGTCACCGATACGGTGCAGAATTCCCGCCTCGACGCGCTCGAGCAGTTGGTCAAGAACCTGTCGGCCGAACTCGCGGCGGAACGCCAAGCCTACGCCGCGCTGGCCGGCGATGCGCAACGGCCGGCACTGGCTCAGCTACCGGCGCGCCGCAATACGCTGGCACCGCGCAGCGAACTCGACGACGAGGCCATCAGGCTGATCGCCCAGCGCCTGGATGACATCGACGCCGGAATCGAGGAGCGGTTCTCCGATCTCGCGCGCGGCTGGGTCGACCTCGGCGACAGGCTGCGCGAGTTCGAAACCAAGTTCGAACAGCGGGCAGATTTCGGCGGCGCCTCGATCGATACGGCAGCACTGGAGGAACGGCTGCAGGCCATCGCGACTGCGACGCGGAACTTCCCCCAGACAGACCATCTCGCCGTCAAGCTCAGCGCCATCGAGCGGACGTTCAATGCCATGCTCGACCGGCTGGGCACGCTCGAGGACCGGCTGGAGACCGCATTGCAGGCTGGCGGCACACAGGACCTCGTGCCGATGACGAGCATGATCGCAGACCTGGAAACGCACACCTCGGCGGCGGCGTCCGGCACGAAGGCGGTCTACGAGCGAATGGCGGCGATCGAACGCAAGCTCGATGCCGTCGCCAGCCGGCCTGCGGTCGACACGTCGGCAGTAGCATCGACGTTCAACGAGCAGGCGAACCGCATCGAGACCGCGATCGGAGAGCAATTGACACCGCTTCGCCAGGTCATGTCATCGTTCGAGCAGCGGGCCCAGCAGCTCACCACCAGCCACGACGAGACCATCGACGAACTGCATGATGCACTCCTGAAGCTCAACTCGAACCAGCAGACACTCTCGACCTCGATCGACCGCTGGCGCCTCGACCAGACCGGAGACATCGGTCTCATCGCAAACCGCGTGCAGAACGTGGAGGCCGAAACCAACGGGCTGAAGTCGCTGGTCGAAACCATGGCCTCGAACATCGGGGTCGTCTACACGATCCTGGCGCGACGCGAGGAAAACCGAAGCAAGTTCAAGAACTGGCTGTTCGGTACCGACGACTGGTACAGCGCCAGCTGGGACACGGAACGCTGGCGCCAGCAAATGATCGAGGCCGGCAGCTTCGTGCCGATGCCGCGCCGGCGGGCGAAGTAGTTTTTTCGCTCACGGTGCGATCATCGCGTGAAGGACGCGATGGCACCTCCGCGGGGGCGGCGCTCAGCGCCGGGCCGCAGTCGCGGCCTCGGAGCACTATGTGCTCCGAACATTATTTCGCTCACGGTGCGATCATCGCGTGAAGGACGCGATGGCACCACCGCGCGGACAGCGCTCAGCGCCGCCCCATCTCGACCGCCGCCTTGGCAATGGTGCGCGCGTAGACCTCGGCCTTGTTCCACTTCTTGATGACCGCATAGTTGGCGGAACCGGGCTGCCATGACTGTCCCCGGCGCCAGCCATAGGCACGCAGGTAGTTCGCGGTCGAGGCGAGAAGGTCCGGCACGGAGCGGATCAGGTCGCGGCGTCCGTTGCCGTCATAGTCGACCGCATACTTGTAGTAGGAAGACGGCAGGAACTGCACCTGGCCGATCTCGCCGGCCCAGCCGCCACGCATCTGGGCCGGGGTCATGTCGCCGCGCTGGACGATACGAAGCGCCGCCATCAACTCGTTGCGGAAGAACGCAGACCGCCGGCAGTCATAGGCGAGCGTTGCAATCGACCGGATGATCGACAGCTTGCCGCCATTGCTGCCGTAGTAGGTTTCGAGGCCCCAGATCGTGACAAGCATCTCGGGCGGAACGCCGTAACGCTTCTCGATGCGGGAGAGCAGCCCCTTGTGGCGCTGCATGAGTCCGCGCCCATTCTTGATGAGGCCGGCGGAAGCCCGGCGCGCATAAAAAGTGGAGAAGCTCTGCTTGAACGAGCGTTGGTTGCGATCCAGACGGATGACGTTGGACGCGTAGGTTACACCGCTCAGAGCAGACGAGAGCGTACGCTGCGAGATGCCCTGCTTCGCGGCATTGCTCTTGAAGCGCTCGAGCCAGGGCCCGAACCCAGCCGACGTGTTGCCGCAATCGGCAAGCGCCAGCGAGGGAAGAATGACGAGCGCCGCCCCCGAGACGATGAGTTTCGTTCTGAAATGCTGCAGCATTGCGCCCTGCCCTTCCCTGCTCGGTTTCAAAATCGCGCCGAGACTGTCTAGCGGAATTCTGACGACGTCGCATGCGGAAGTGCAACTTGGTAAATCGCGGGCGGATCAGTGCTCCTTGAGCCCATGAGCGATGACCTTCCTCATCACGCTCGGCAGCGCCTCCCTGTCGAGGTGGCGGCGGGAAACCCACTTGCAGCGCTGCGGATCGGCCCAGAACGTAAGCGTCGTATCCAGCGAAGGGATGGCGCGGTAGACGATCAGTTCCAACCGGAAGTGCGTGAAGACGTGCGTCACGGTGCCCGGCACCTGCCACCAGTCGGTCTTGATAGGCGCGACGCGCAGCGCCTGGTCGATCGGCGGCAACAGGTCCGACCACTCGGTTGACGGGATTTCCATCATGCCACCCAGGAGGCCGTCATTCGGCCGGCGGCGCAGCAGCAGCATGCCGTCCTCACGCAGCGCAAGAAACGCGATGCCGACACGATGCGGCCGCTCCGGCTTCTCGACGCGGGCTGGCAGAACCTTCTCGAGGCCCAACGCATGCGCATGGCAGGAACTGCTGAGCGGGCACATCATGCAGGACGGGCTCTTGGGCGTGCAGATCGAGGCGCCGAGGTCCATCATCGCCTGCGCGAAATCACCCGGGCGCTCGGCAGGCGTCAGCAGGGTGGCAAGCTGCCGGATCTCGGACTTGGCGGCGGGCAGCGGTTCCTCGACGCCGAACAGGCGGGCAACGATTCGCTCGACATTGCCGTCGACGGGGGTAGCCGGGGCACCGAAGGCGATGGCCGCGATTGCGGCTGCAGTGTAGGGGCCGATGCCGGGGAGCGCCCTCAACTCGGCTTCCGTGCTCGGGAAAACACCTGCGTAGTCGTCGACAATGACACGGGCACACTTCACCAGATTGCGCGCGCGCGAATAGTAGCCGAGGCCGGCCCACATCGCGAGGACGTCGTCCAGCGGCGCCCGCGCGAGATCCGCGACGGTCGGCCAGCGGGCGGTGAATTTCTCGAAGTACGGCTTTACGGCCCGCACCGTCGTCTGCTGGAGCATGATCTCGCTCACCCAGACGCGATAGGGATCGGGTTCCTCGCCCAGCCCATAGCGCCAGGGCAAGTGCCGTCGATCCTGGTCGTACCAAGCGAGCAGGTTGCGGGCGGTTTCCGGACCCGGGGCGCGGGTCGCCAGTGGTTTTCTGGCAACAGCGGTCATCTCGGTCCACCTTCAGGGCTTCGAATCATGCCGTTCATGGTAGAGATTCGCAGGCACGATGTAACCAGGGCGATTTAGCAGCCGTGTGTCGATTGTGCCTCTGTTTCGCGTTGTTCACGATAATCGCCAGTATCCTCGGTTGGTGGAGAGCAATATGCGCGCGGTGCAACGCAAGGCGGGGTCGTTCAAACGCGGAGCGTCGGCAGTCGGCAGCTACCTGCCGCAACTGACGCGCAAAGTCTTCGAGAAATACGGGTTTTCAACCGCCGACCTGCTCACCGACTGGCCCGCTATCGCGGGTGCAGAACTGGCGGCATTCACCGTACCGCAGCAGCTCAAGTGGCCCCGCAAGCTCGGCGAGAGCGAGAACGGCGTCGCCAGCGAACGGCGCGGGGCCACGCTCGTGCTGCGGGTGGATGGCGGGCGCGCGCTCGACGTGCAGTACCAGAGCAGGCAGATCATCGAACGCATCAACGGCTATTTCGGCTACCGGGCGGTGTCGGAATTGCGGCTGGTGCAGGCACCGATCGAGGCGGCAAAACCGGTCCGCAAGACGCCGTCGCCTAAGGATGTGATCGGCTCACACAAGCCCGAGTTGCCCGAAATGAAGGACGAGGGGCTCAGAGCCGCACTCGAGCGCCTCGGGGCCAACGTTTTGGCCGAGAAGGCTGCGCGCCAGTCGCGCGGCTGAGCGGCGGGTGCGTCCGCCCCGCAACACGCAGGCGTGAATGCGGCTAGGACCGCAAGGGCATGGCATTCCGCCGCCTTTTCCACTATTTCATTTGCGAAACATAGGAATTGCAGGAACAGGGCACACGATGCGTGCCCAGGGAGCTTAGGAATGGGTGGACTGACCAAGCAGCAATTGGCAATCGCTGGCGCCGTGCTCGCTGCGCTGCTGGTGACGATCTTCTATTTCTCACAGCCAGCAGCCGTGCCGACCACCGTCGGCGGCACCGTCGCGCCCGCTGGCAACGCCAAGAACATACTGGCGCCGGGGCCGCTTTCCGAAATCGCCTCGGGGCCCGCGGACGCGAAGGTGACGATCGTCGAATACGCCTCGATGAGCTGCCCGCACTGCGCGATGTTCCACACCACCGTTTATCCAGAACTCAAGAAGAAGTACGTCGACACCGGCAAGGTACGCTTCATCTTCCGGGAGTTTCCGCTGAACAATATCGCCTTCGCCGCGTCGATGCTGACGCGGTGCGTGTCCGATGAAAAGACCAAGCCGCTGATCGAGGAACTGTTCAAGCGCCAGAACGAATGGCTCGTTTCCGGCGACGCGCTGGATCGCCTGTTCGATGTTGTAAAGCAGGCCGGCTTCACGAAGGCGAGCTTCGACAAGTGCCTGGACGACAAGGCGCTCTACGACAAGCTCATGCTGGTACGGAAGCGGGGCGACGAGCAGTTCGACGTCAACAGCACGCCGACGCTGTTCATCAATGGCGAGAAGTACAAGGGCGGACTGAGCGTCGCCGCCCTCTCGTCGGCGATCGAGGACCGGCTCAAGTAGGTCACGGCCGTGAGAGGGGTTGGCGCGGTGCGTTGGATGGTGAGCGCGATTAAACAGGGTGCCCGGCCGGTTACCGGCCTTCTCGCCATGCCGTTTGCCGTTCTCACCCTGGCGATCGCCGGCTGTAGCGATCAGGCCGGACTCGGGCCGAACGGGCTGCAACCGGCAGCAACAGGATCGCTCAACACCAGCAGCCAGCCGAAGCGTCCCTTCAATCCGTTTTCGGAAGCCGAGGATACAACGGTCGCCCAGCGCGAGGTGATCAAGAACCCGACGGTGGCCGAGGTGATGCAGCCCGGCCCCCTGCCGGAGATGGCGATGGGACGCGCCGACGCGCCGGTGACGATCATCAAGTATGCCTCGCTGACGTGCCCCTATTGCCGCAAGTTCCAGATCGATACGTTTCCGGAACTCAAGCGCCGCTACATCGATACCGGCAAGGTGCGCTTCATCCTCAGGGAATTCCCGATCGGCTTCCAGTCGGGCGCCGCGACCGTCGCGCTGCGGTGCGCGCCTCCGTCGAAGTACTTCGATCTCTACGACCGCTTCCTCAGGCAGCAGGGGAAGTGGGTAAGCCAGGAAGTGCGAACGGAACCCATCTTCCAGATTGCAAAGCAGGTGGGGGTTACACGGACGCAATATGAAGCCTGCCGAAAGAATCAGGGCATGATCGACGGGCTCAAGGCCGTAAAGGATCGCGGCCGGACGCTGGGCATCATCGGCACGCCGAATTTCTTCGTGAACGGGCGGCTGTACAAGCAAGTGCTGACGATGGCGGATATCCGCTCCCTGGTGGACGAGCAGCCTGGTACCGGCGCACGCGTCGCTGGCACGGCGCCTGCAAGGTAGGCGGCAGGAGCACCAGGGGCGAACGCGCCCGGTTGCTCAACCGCTCGGGAGGAGCGACGCTTGAAGATCACCCGCCTGAGACTCATCGGTTTCAAATCCTTCGTCGAGCCGACCGAACTCCTCATCGAGGCCGGACTGACGGGCGTGGTGGGCCCCAACGGCTGCGGGAAATCGAACCTGCTCGAGGCGCTGCGGTGGGTGATGGGCGAGACGTCCTACAAGTCCATGCGGGCCGCCAGCATGGACGACGTGATCTTTTCCGGGACCACGCAACGCCCGGCCAGGAACGCGGCGGAAGTCACCATCTTCGTCGACAATCAGTTGCGAACGGCACCAGCGGAATTCAACGAAGCCGACGTGATCGAAATCACCCGCCGCATCGAGCGCGAGTCGGGCTCCGACTACCGGGTCAACGGCAAGGACGTGCGCGCGCGGGACATCAAGATCCTGTTCGAGGATGCTGCGACCGGCGCGCGCTCCCCCGCCCTCGTCAGGCAGGGGCAGATCGCGGAACTCGTCAATGCGAAGCCGGAGCAGCGCCGCCGCGTGCTCGAGGATGCGGCCGGCATTGCAGGGCTGCACACGCGCCGGCACGAGGCGGAACTCAGGCTGCGGGCGGCAGAGGGCAACCTCGAACGTCTCGACGACGTGCTCGGCCAGATGAACTCGCAGATGGAGCAATTGAAGCGGCAGGCACGACAGGCGCGCCGCTACAAGGATATATCGGGCGACATACGGCGTGCAGAGGCGATCGTGTTGCATCTCGGCTGGCAACTGGCCCAGCAGGCGGTATGCGACGAAGAGAGCGCACTCGCAGAAGCGCTGGCCCTGCAGGGAAGCGCGACAGAGGCCGAAGCAAAAGCCATACGAGGTGAGGCGGAGGCGGCGGAGGCATTGCAGCCGCTCAGGCAGGCCGAGGCCGAGCGGGCGGCGGCAGTCGCGCGAATCCGGATCGAGCATGCGAACCTGGAGCGGGAAGCGGAGCGTGCGAGAGAGCGCGCGGACGAACTGACGCGCAGGATGGAACAGATCGGCGCCGATCTCGTTCGCGAAAAGGCGCGACAGGCGGAGGGTAGCGAGGCGCTCGCGGCTCTGGCGGAGGAGAGGCGCCGTCACGAGGAAGCCGAAGCGCAGGCCCTCGCGCAGGCCGTCGACCTCAAGGAAATCACCCGCCGGGCGGAGGAAGACGTCGGCGCGGCTGAGGCGGCGTACGCGAAGCTGACCGAAGAGGCGATCGCGGAAAAGGCGCGGCGCAATGCCTTGGTCCAGCGGCAGAACGAGATCGCCGGCCGCCGCCGGCAGTTGGAGCAGCGCCTTGCAGTCCTCGAACGCGACATCGGATTGCTGGCGGAGAGACGACCGGCAGAAGCCAACCTGCTGGCGGCACAAGACGCCGTCGCGCAAAACGAGAACTCCATTGCCTCGCTGGAACTGGACCTGTCGACCAGCGAGAGCGGGCTCGAAGAGGCTCAATCGGCCAGCCGCGCGACACGGCAGGCGGCGCAGGCGCAGGAACTTGCCGCGCGCCAGCTCGAGACCGAAGTGTCGACGCTGGAAAAGCTGCTCGCCACCGAAGCCAGCGCCGGGTTCCCCCCCGTGCTGGACACCATCGCCGTTCAGCCGGGCTACGAAGTAGCGCTCGCCGCAGCGCTCGGCGACGACCTCGATGCCTCACTGGATAGGGCCGCACCCACGCGGTGGCTGCAGCCGGGCGAGGCGACGAACGATCCGGAACTGCCGGACGAGGCAGAACCCCTCTCGAAGCACGTATCGGCTCCGCCCGAACTGCATCGCAGGCTGCAACAGATCGGCCTCGTCGGCCAGAATGACCTGGGGGCGCTACAGGCAAGGTTGAAGCCGGGACAGCGACTGGTGACGCTGCGCGGCGACCTCTGCCGGTGGGATGGCTATGCCGCGTCCGGAGAAACGCCGACGGCCGCTGCACAAAGGTTGGCGGAGCGAAACCGGCTCGCGTCGATCAGGATCGATGCGCAGACGGCGCGCAAGAAGGCGCTGGAGCTGGCGGAGGCGGACGAAGCCGCCCAGCAGGCGCACGCTACGATCGAGGCGCGCGTGCGTAGCCTGCGGCAGGCGTTGCGCGAGACGCACGCGGTTTCCGCCACGGCCAGAAAAAATCTTGCCGAACTCGAGCTGCGCGAGCGCGAATACGAACAGAAGTCGGAAGCGATGTCGGGCCAGCGGACCGAAACGCTGTCGGCACTGAATGAGGTGGAGCAACTTGCGCGCGACGTCGAGGCACAAGCCGGGGCACTCAAGGATCCTGCCACCTATGAACCCGAACTCAACAGCAAGCGCGCGGTGCTCGATCTCTCCAGGGCGCACCTACTCGAGCAGCGCTCCATGCTCGCCTCCATCGAACGCGAGCGGACGATCCGCGCCGACCGGCTGGATGCCATCGCCATCGAGCGGCGCCGGCTCGAAAACAACCAGGCCCAGGCAAGCCAGCAGATCGCCACACTGGAGGCGCGGGGAGCGGAAACGGAACGCGAACTGGCAACTGCCTGCGACATTCCGCAACGGCTGGAGGACGATCGCCAGCGGCTGATGAGCGAAGTGGAAGCTGGCGAAGCAGCCCGCCGGGCGGCCGCCGACCGTCTGGCGGAGGCCGAGGAACTGCAACGCCAGTCGGCACAGACAGTTCGCGCAGTGCAGGCCGAACTCGCGGCGTCACGGGAGGCAAGGGTGCGTCGAGAAGCACGACTCGAGGCGGCCAGGGACAGGCGCACCGAGGAGACCCGCAAGATCGAGGAAGCATTCGGCGTCGCACCTGACCAGTGCCTCGCAAGCGCAGGGCTCGACCCGGCGCAGGAATTGCCGCCGCTCGACGATGTGGAACGCAGGCTGCAACGGCTCAAGGCCGACCGGGAGCGGCTCGGGGGTGTGAACCTCGCCGCCGACGACGAACTGCAGTCCCTTGCCACTCAGGTCGAAGGCATGGTGCGGGAACGCGAGGACGTAGAAGCCGCCGTCGCCAAGCTGCGGGCCGCGATTGGCAAGCTCAACCGCGAAGGCAAGCAACGCCTCGAGGAAGCCTTCAACAGCGTCAATACGCACTTCCAGGACCTGTTCACCACCCTGTTCGGGGGCGGCGAGGCCCGTCTGGAGATGATCGAAGGCGAGGACCCGTTGCAGGGCGGGCTCGAGATCATTGCCAAACCGCCTGGCAAGAAGCCCACGACACTCTCGCTGCTGTCGGGTGGCGAGCAGACGCTGACGGCGTTGTCGCTGATCTTTGCCGTGTTCCTGACCAATCCGTCTCCGATCTGCGTTCTCGACGAGGTCGATGCACCGCTCGACGACGCCAACGTCGACCGGTTCTGCACGCTGATGGAGAAAATGGCCGCCGACACCGAAACGCGCTTCCTGGTGATCACCCATCACCCCATGACGATGGCGCGCATGAACCGCCTGTTCGGCGTCACCATGGCCGAAAAGGGTGTGAGCCAACTCGTCTCGGTCGATCTCGCGACGGCGGAACGGTTCGCGGAAGCGTCATAATAAGCGCTCACTGGCAATTCCGGCCTGCGGCCGTGCCCTCCGCGGGGGCGGCGCTTGCGCCGGGCCGCAGTCGCGCCCTGGAGCGATTCCGCCTCAGGCGGGATCGCTCGAGTGAAAGGCGCTCACGGGCCATTCCAGCCTGCGGTTCTTGATGCACCAGCGCCGTTCAGGTGTCCGCCCGGACGAGTTGCGCGGCGACCGGGGTCGGCGCCTGCTCGAGGCGGAAGGTACCGTCGGGCCGGAGCGTGTAGGCGTAGATGCGGCCGGTCTCCGTGAGACGTGCAATCACCCGGCGGCCGTTGGCCTGCGTGCGCAGTATCTCGGCCTCCCGCTTGCGCCCGCGTTGCAGTTCAAAGGCCGGGGCGCCTGGCGCGAGCGACCTCGGGGCCACGACATGCCCGACCATCCGGCGGGCCGTGCGCGGCTCGAATTTTATGGGCTCACTTGCGGTGAAGTCCTCGGCCGCCGCGGCGACCGGGCTTGCGGCTTCGCCCTGGAAGGGCACAGCTGCAGGCGCGGGCATCGCTGCCGGCGCAACCGGCTCAGGCGCGACAATCGACGGTTCGGTCACGGGTGGATTCGCCGCCGCCACCTCTACCTTGGCCCCATCCGACCCAGCCTCCGCTGCCGGCTTGCGCTTGAACCAACCGAACATCGCCACCTCCTGTCTGCCCGAAAGACTGACAGACCAGGGGCAAGGTGCGTGCCAAATCAGCATTGGTTCACGCGATCAATGACTTAGTTCCAAGGCACGTGATCCGGCCCGGCGCTCGCCGCACAAACCGCAGGCAAGCTGCCTGAAGATTGTGCGCGGCAACTATTTCTTGATGCGCGAACCGCCGGTATGCGCCTTGTCGATCTTGGCGCGGTCCCGGGCGACACGCAGGCCGATGGTGTTGGAGATGGCGGATTCTCCTGCGACGGCGCGAGATGCCGAGCGGACGAGGTTCCACTTGCTGTCCCATGCGCCACCCCGCATCACGCGGCGGCTGCAGTCGCCGAGCAGGTTGGTCGGGTTTCCTTTCGTCGAAAGGAACTTCATGTCAGAGGTCCAGCAGTCCTCGGTGAGTTCCCACACGTTGCCATGCACCTCGGAAAGGCCATAGGGGTTGGTCGGCGTCGAGCCTGCAGGCACCGTGCCCTTCGTCACGAAGTCGAAGTTCGCCTGCCCGGGATTGATGGTCGGCCCGTTCCAGAATGCTGTTTCCGAACCGGCGCGCGCGGCGTACTCCCACTGCGCCTCCGAAAGAAGGCGGTATTTCTTGCCGGACTTTTTCGATAGCCAGTCCGTGTAGGCTCTTGCGTCGCGGTAACTGATACAGACCACGGGATGGTCGTCGGTCTGGGGGAAGCCGGGGGAGAGCCAGTCGGCGGACCAGGTGCGCTGGCCGTTGACGGTGCAGCCCTTGTCCGTGCGATGGCGGGTATCGTCGACGAAGAGCTTGAAATCCTTACGCGTAATCTCTGTGCGGCTAACCGCGAACGGCTGCGCGAACTTCACGGAGAGCGTCGGGCGCTCGTAGCTGCGCGCCCCCGGCTCGTCATCGGGAGCGCCCATGCGGAAGCGGCCAGCCGGCACGAACACCATGACGGGGCAGACGGCGCAGTCGGTGAACGGGCCGGGTTTGATCTTCTCCAGGCTGTCGTCGTCCACACCTTTGCCCTTGTAGACAGAGGCGCTGTCCGGTGGCTTGTTGTTGTACTCGAACATGCCGCGGTCGCCGCCACCGCCACCGTTGCCGAGCGGCCCCGGGCGCGGGCCGAAGTTGAAGCTCGAGTTGTCCTCCAGGATGAAGAGGATGTAGAGCGCCGATATGGAAACCGATGCGATGCTGGAAAGTACGATTCGGCGGTGCCGGGTTGTAACACCAGCCTCTATCAGGAAGGCCAGACCGGCCACGAGCAACATCAGCAGCCAGAACAGAACGTCGACAGAGCTCAGCATCGTCTCCCCGCATACGCTTTGAAACCAATAAGCCGGTGATAGCGAATCTTGCTTAAGAAAAGGCAAGGATCGGCATGGAGTTGCCGCCACAATACGATTGCCGTGTCATGCGCCCCTTTGCCATACCCGTGCGAAGCGGATTGAAGCCCGCCTTGCTTGACACCCTCCGGATCGCTCAATAAGGTCCGCGCCGTCAAAGAACCCGCCGGACAACGGCCGTCAGTATCGTTCAGGCAGGTGCTCCCATGTCAGACAGCGGCGCGAACGATGGGACGCGGCGCGGCGAGATCAGCCCCGAGGACCGGGCCGCTATGAAAAAGCGCGCGTCCGAAATCGGCCGGCAGCTCGACGAGATCAAGTCCCGCAATTCGCCACCGGACAGACCGGATGGCGGACGCGGTCAGGCCATGGGGCAGGCGATGAAAATCGCCATCGAACTGGTGGTTGGCGTCGCGGTCGGTGGCTTCATCGGCTGGTTCCTTGACAAGCAGCTCGGCACTCGGCCGTGGCTGCTCATGCTCTTCATAGTTCTCGGCTTCTGTGCGGGGATGCTGAATGTCATCCGGACTGCCCAGAGGTTGCAGGCGAAGGCGGAGCCCATGCAGCGGTCCGCGCCTTCGGTTCCTTACGAGGAAGACAAATAGGGGGCCCTAAGTGGCGACAGGCTCAGCGGGTGGGGCACACGGCCCCATGGAACAGTTCGAGATCAAGACCATCCGGCCGTTCGAACTGTTCGGTTACGATGCCTCGTTCACGAACTCGTCCTTGTTCATGGTCATCGTGGTCGGATTGGTGTCCTCGTTCCTCATACTGGCCATGGGACGGCGCAATCTCGTGCCGGGCCGCATGCAGTCGATGGCGGAGCTGATCTACGAGTACGTCGCCAACATCGTGCGCGAGAACTGCGGACAGGAGGGGATGAAGTATTTCCCCTGGGTGTTCTCGATCTTCATCTTCGTTCTCGGTTGCAACATGATCGGCATGATCCCGGGAACGTTCACGGTCACAAGCCACATCATCGTGACGTTCGCGCTGGCCGCGATGGTCTGGATAACGGTGACAGTGATCGGTTTCGCCAAGCACGGCGTCGGCTATCTCAAGATGTTCGCACCCGCCGGCGTGCCGTGGCCGCTGCTTCTCATCATCGTGCCGATCGAGCTCATCTCGTACCTGATCCGTCCCGTAAGCCACTCGGTCCGGCTGTTCGCCAACATGATGGCCGGGCACACGCTGCTCAAGGTCTTCGCCGGCTTCGTGGTATCGCTCGGCGCGTTCGGCGTGGCGCCGCTGATCGCGATGGTCGCGTTCACCGGCCTCGAACTCCTCGTTGCCTTCCTGCAGGCGCTCATCTTCACCTTCCTCACCTGCATCTACCTCAACGATGCGCTGCACATGCACCATTGAGATAGACGTAACCACGACTTCCACTTCCACACTTTCAACCCAATCGACCAAGGGAGACTAAAATGGACGTAGCAGCAGCCAAGATGATCGGCGCCGGCCTCGCCTGTTTCGCGCTGATCGGAGCCGGTATCGGAATCGGCAACATTTTCGGTAATTACCTGTCTGCCGCGATGCGCAACCCATCGGCGGCGCCGGGACAGTTCACCAACCTGCTCATCGGCTTCGCCCTCGCGGAAGCGACCGGCCTCTTCGGCCTGCTCGTCGCGCTGATGATCCTCTACGGTTGATCCAGCCGGCTCTCGACGCGAGGGCAGGTTTCCGCATTCTGCCGTGCGCGCCGGTGATCCGGCCGCGCGGCATACACAACGGGCCCGAAGGGTTCGGCCAAATCGATGGTGGAGAGCACGATGCTCACAGGTCTGGTGGTACTCGCAGCAGCTGGCGCAGAGGCGTCCGGCGGTAGCGGCCTGCCGCAGCTCAATCCAGCGGTATTCGCACCGCAGCTCATCTGGCTGGCGATATCGTTTGCAGCGCTGTTCTTCATCATGAGCAAGATCGCGCTGCCGAGGATCGGCCAAGTCATCGACGAGCGGCGGCGGCGCATTCAACGCGACCTCGATGAAGCCGAGCGCCTGAAGGGCGAGACAGAAAAGGCGCTTGCGGCCTACGAGGAAGCGCTGGCCGAAGCCCGTGCCAAGGCTCACAAGATCGCCAGCGAGACCCGCGACAGCCTCGGCCGGGAAGTCGAGGCGAAGCGGCAGGACGTCGAGCGGCAGATCGCCGACAAGCTGGTCGACGCCGAAAGGCGAATTGCAGAGACCAAGGCAGGCGCGCTTTCACAGGTCAACGATATCGCGGTAACAACGGCGCAGGCGGTGGTTTCCAAGCTGATCGGCAAGGAAGTGAGCGGCGATGACGTGCGCCAGGCGATCGCACGGCCGGCAGGGGAGTAAAAGGCGATGCTAGTCATGCTTGCCGGTGACGGCACCCTTCTGGGCAATACGACGACGTGGGTCGCGGTATCGTTCATCGCGTTCATCGGCCTGCTCCTCTACTACGGGGTGCCGTCCCTGATCGGCCGGGCGCTCGATGAAAGGGCGGAGGGTATCCGGCGCGAACTGGACGAGGCCCGCAAGCTGCGCGACGAAGCGCAGGACCTTCTGGCGAGCTACCAGAAGAAGGCGGCCGAGGCAGAAAAGGATGCGCGGAGCATCATCGAGCAGGCGCAAAGCGAGGCGCAGGCGCTGTCCGCCGAAACCCACCGCAACCTGCAGGAGATGCTCGAGCGGCGGACGCGGCTGGCAGAGGAAAAGATCGGGCGCGCCGAACAGCAGGCGCTCGGCGAGGTCCAGTCGGCTGCGGTCGAGGCCGCGATCCAGGCGGCGTCGCGGGTCATCAAGTCGAAGGTGACGGATGACGTCGGCGCTGGACTGATCGACGAAAGCATCAAGGACCTGCGCGGCAAGCTGAACTAGTTTTTCGTCGCGCACGGCCTGTTCGGCACTGCGGGCCTCCAAGGTGCAGCAGGGCTGGCAACCGGCGTATTTGCATCAGAGCCGGCCGCGAAGCTAAGCTGCCCTCGATCATCCAGAGGGAGCAACAAATGCCCGCCATCGCGCTCGAGAATCGCGTCATCATCATTACCGGAGCCAGCCGCGGTCTTGGCCGCGCCATGGCGCTGGCCATGGCGGAAGCGGGGGGAAGGCTCGTCCTCGCATCGCCCGAGAGCGAGCTCCTCAAGTCCGTCGCGCACGAGATCTATGAGAAGTTCGGCGCCGGCCGCGCGCTGGCCGTGACGGCGGACATCACGGCGCGGCGCGACTGCGAGCAGTTGATCGAGAAGACGCTCGATGCTTATGGCACCATAGACGTGCTGATCAACAACGCCCGGCGCCCACATCGCGGCCCCGGCTTGCCAGCGAAAGGCAATGTGCTGCCGTTCTGGGAGTCCGATGCCGATATCTGGCAAGAGACGGTTCACGTCAACGTCAACGGCACGTTCCTGCTGACCCATCTCGTCGCGCCACACATGATCAAAAAAGGCAGTGGCCGTATCATAAACATTACGACCAGCCTTTCGACGATGCAGCGCCGGCACAATTCGCCCTACGGCGTCACCAAGGCAGCGCTCGAAGCGGCGACAATGATCTGGGCACAGGACCTGCTCGGCACCGGCGTTACCGTCAACTCGCTGATCCCGGGCGGGCGGGTCCATACCGATCCGGCGACCACGCCGCCGCCCGGTGATCGCGCCCTGCCGGTCAACATCATGAACAACGTTGCGGTGTGGCTTGCGTCGGCGCTGTCGGAGGGCCGGACAGGGGGACGCTACGTCGGGATGCTGTGGGATGAAACGCTGCGCCCGGACGAGGCCGCCGCCGGTGCCCTCGAGCCGCCTGTGCTGCGGCCGGCGGACCGGGAATAGGTGCCGGAACAGTGACCAACGGGCCACGAACCGAAATTCTGTGACCAGAGTTGTTTACGCAGTCTATGCAGTGGTTAATGTTAATGATTAATCGACGGCTTGTGCCGTCGGATTCAGGCCAATTCTCAGCGGGATCTCAGTGATGTTGCGTGCCCTTATGGGCTGTCTACTGGCAGCCATTCTATCCATCCAATTCGCCGCCCCGGCCTCGGCCCGGGTCAACGCGGTGGTCGATCTTTCCTCGCAGACGGTGGATGTCTACGTGAACGGCGTTCATCGTCACCGCTGGCGGACTTCGACAGGCCGTCGCGGGTACCGGACGCCAACCGGCGTCTACAGCCCTAAGCGGCTAGAACGCGATTGGTACTCGCGCAAGTACTACTGGTCGCCGATGCCTTATTCCGTCTTCTTTCGCGGGGGGTATGCGATCCATGGCACCACGGAGACAGGGCGGCTGGGCCGACCGGCATCGCATGGCTGCATCCGGCTGCGCACAGCGCATGCGCGCGAGCTGTTCAATTTGATCCGCCGCTATGGAATGAACCGCTCGCGAATCATCATCCGCAACTGAATACTCAAGCACGACTGGCATCGGCAAGCGCAGCAGGCAGTACCGACGCCAGCAAATCCAGGTCCGAGCCGGTTCCGACGCTGACGCGGATGCAGCGATCGAGCGGGGCGACCGAGGGCATGCGCACGAATATGTCCCGTTCGATAAGTGCGTCCAGCACGCGACGTGCGAACATGCCGTCGCGCTGGCAGTCCACAGTGACGAAATTCGTTGCCGAAGGAATCGCGGCCAATCCGTTTTCCGAAGCAATCGCGGCGATCCGCGCCCGCGCGCTCTCGATGCCTCGCACAACGCCGACGAGATAGTCCTGATCCGCCAGCGCTGCGAGCGCCGCCACCTGGGCAAGCCTCGACACTGCGAAGTGATTGCGGATCTTGTCGAAGGCGGCGATCACGCCGGCCTCGCCGATGGCGTAGCCGACCCGTATGCCGGCCAGACCGTAGGCCTTGGAAAAGGTGCGGAAACGGACAACACCCGGATTCGAGACATCGAGTACGGGAATGGCACCGCGGGGTGCGGTGTCGGCGTAAGCCTCATCGAGGATCATGGTCATGCCCTCCGGCACGAGACCCATCATCCCCTCGACGATCGTGGCATCATGCCATGTGCCCATCGGATTATCGGGATTGGCGAGGTAGACGATCCTGGCGCGCTCGCGGCGTGCCGTCTCGATCAATGCCACGGGATCTTCCCGGTCGTCGCGGTAGGGAACGGTGACGAGGCGGCATCCGTACCCCGCAACGTGATAGTTGAACGTCGGATAGCCGCCGAGCGAGGACACGATCGTGTCCTGAGGATCGGCGAAGAGCCGCACCGCATAGCCGAGCAGGGCGTCGACCCCCTCCCCCACGGCGATGTTGGCCGGCGCAATTCCATGAAACGCAGCCAATGCCGCCTTCAACTCGAAGTTTTCCGGATCGCCGTATTTCCAGATCTCTGCAGCGGCATTGCCGATCGCTTCGACAACGCGTGGCGATGGACCGAACACACTTTCGTTCGCTCCCAGGCGTGCCGCGAACGGGCGGCCGCGGCGGCGTTCGATCGCTTCCGGCCCCACGAATGGTACGGTGGCAGGAAGATCGCGGACTATGCAGCTGAAAGAGTTGTCGGCCATTGCATCGCTGCCAGGATATTGATGGGGCGGGCATTGTCACGATTCCTGGCGCAGGCGTCCAGCGCCATCACAACAGGCACAGCTCAGCCAACGCGCGGCGCAACCTCGGCGGCATGCCTTCGAGCCCCTCGCCTCCGGCCACGCCCAGATCGGGCGGCGCATCGTCGGCCGCGAGATAGCGCCAGCCCTGGAAGGCCCTGCGCGGCACGGGACGGACCGGGACGAGTTGCCTGTCGAGGATCAGGAGCGTGCACGGCGTGCCGTCGAGGCGCGTACCTTCACGGAAATCCATCAGGCGCTGGCGCGCCTGGATCATGCCCTTGATGACCCAGTAGATCGAGCCACCGTCGAGCAGTTCCTCGCGCCGTCGCGGCATCTGGAGAGTCCGATGGAAGAGCTCGGGCTCAAGGCCGTCTTGCTTCATCATGGCCAGCCGTTCGGCCTGCCATTCGGCAAGGCTCTCGACGGAATCCGTTCCGGCACTCAGCTTGACGAGATGGATGCTCACGCCCCGGCCTCTTCGTCGTACGTGGCAATGACCTGACCTGCCGCCACCTGTTCTCCCGGTGAAACGAGGACGGCGGCGACGATGCCATCCCGCGGAGCCTGCACGATGTGCTCCATCTTCATCGCTTCGACAATAGCAATGGTGGCGCCACGCTCGACGTTTTCCCCAGCACGCACGGCGATGGCGGCGATCCGGCCGGTTATCGGCGCAACGATGCGGCTGCCAGCCTCGCCCGCCTCAGTTTCGGCATTCCAGTCCGGCCATGCGACGACGGTCTGGGCGAGATCGTACAGGACATAGGCGCACGGGCCGTGGGTGAAGATGGCGGCCGTCTCGAGTTCGGCTCCGTCGAAGGTTCCGCCGGCAACCATCAGTCGCATGGCATCGCCGTCCCATGCAGCCGACACGGATTGCGGCTCGCCGTCGACGACGAAGGCGTAGCGGACGGTACGCGGCACACCGAGCTGGAAGGCGTCGCCGGCGGACCAGGCATCGCCAGACTGCGCAGCGCGATCCTCCAGAAGGACGCGGACACCGGCCGCAGCTGCCGCTGGGGACGACTCACGCGAGGCGAAACGGGCGATGCCGCGATCGATAAGCCCGGTGTCGATATCGGCGGTGGCGAACTCGGGCGAGGTGAGCAGGCGATGAAGAAACGACGCGTTGGTGCGGGGACCGGCAACGTGGAACCGACTGAGCGCGCCAGCGGCTGCAGCGATGGCGGCTGAACGCGTGTCGCCATGGGTGATGACCTTGGCGAGAAGCGAGTCATAGTCGGGCGGCACCAGTCGACCGGCTTCGAAGCCGGCGTCGACGCGGAGCCCCTCGAACACCGGTTCGCTCCAGACGATTATCGGCCCCGTCGAAGGCCGGAAGCCGGCCGAGGGATCCTCTGCGCAAAGGCGCGCCTCGACGGCATGGCCATGCATCGCAATCTCGTCCTGGGAGATCGGAAGCGGTTCGCCAGCGGCGACGCGAAGCTGCCACTCGACGAGATCGAGTCCTGTTATTGCTTCGGTGACCGGATGTTCGACCTGCAGGCGCGTGTTCATCTCTATGAAGTAGAAGCCGGCATTGCTCGAGAGGATCCCACCCTCGACGAGGAACTCGACAGTACCTGCACCTTCATAGCGTGCTGCCCTGGCAAGAGCTGTGGCCGCATCCGTGAGGTTGGTGCGCAGCTCGGAACTCATGGCCGCCGCCGGCGCCTCCTCGATGACCTTCTGGTGACGGCGCTGCAGCGTGCACTCGCGCTCGAACATGTGCACGACATTGCCGTGGCGATCGGCAAACACCTGCACCTCGATATGGCGTGGGCGTTCGATGAGGCGCTCGAGGATGACCCGCTCGTCACCGAATGCCGCCATCGCCTCGCGCCGGGCACTGGCGAGCATGGCAGCGAAGTCGCCGGCGGTATCGACACGGCGCATGCCCCGCCCGCCGCCGCCCGCCACAGCCTTTATGAGCAGGGGAAAGCCGATCCGTTCCGCTTCGCCGGCAAGGACTTCGTCAGCCTGCGCATGTCCGTCGTAGCCCGGCACGACGGGTATCTGAGCTTCGCGTGCGAGGATCTTGGCACTCGCCTTGTCACCGAGACGGCGCATGGCATCTGCTGGAGGGCCTACGAAGACCAGGCCGGCGGCCGAACAGGCATCGGCAAAGCGCGCGCTCTCGGAGAGGAAGCCGTAGCCGGGATGGATGGCGTCGGCGCCAGCAGAACTGGCTGCCCCAATGATCTTCTCGACCGACAGATAGCTCTCCGTCGCCGGCGCCGAACCAATGTGGACGGCAGCGTCCGCCCGCTCGACGTGAAGTGCACTGCTGTCGGCATCCGAATAGACAGCCACCGTCTCGATGCCGAGCCGACGGGCCGTGCGGATGATGCGGCAGGCAATCTCGCCACGATTGGCTATAAGCAGCCGCTTGAACATCGGTCAGGGAAGCAGATCGTGGACAAGATCGGCGGGGCGGCAGAGCTTCGTGCCCTTGGCCGTCACGACGATCGGGCGCTCGATAAGAACGGGGTGCTCGACCATCGCATCGAGGATCTCCTCAGCGGGCTGGGTGTCGCCATGCAGACCGGCGGCCGCATACTCCTTCTGCTTCTTGCGGACGAGATCGCCGGGCTTCATGCCCATGTCCATCAGCAGCGACTTGAGCTTCGCCTTCGACGGCGGGGTCTTAAGGTACTCGATAATCTCCGGCTCAATACCAGCGGCACGGATGGCATCCAGCACCTTGCGCGAGGTGCCGCAACGAGGGTTATGGTAGATCGTGACGGTGGCGCTACCGGCGCTTTTCCTGGCGTTCATTTTGCAGCCTTGCAGAACCCATAGTATTGAGAAATGACGGGCTCCCCAAAGAGCCCGAAATGGCGCGAATGGACGGCTGGATACGTACCCGTCGCACTATCCTTGTCGTAAATTGTCGTCATGTTGAGGAAGCCTTCGGTCACCACCTCGAGGAAGTGGTTGGCGTTGATGGCCCGCACGACGCGCAGGGTCGTCCGCCCCGTGCCATTGCGCAAGATCGCGCGTTGCCCAGTGAGGTCGATCTCGACGATGCCGATGGCAAGCGGCGTGACGGGCTTCGACTTGTAGTTCCCCTTTGCGTAAGAGACTGTGGTTCCCTGGCTGAACGTGCAGTCGAGATTCGCGGGCATGACGCCATTGGCCATTGCGGGGGCGAGAGTGGCCCAGGCAAGAAGGGCGACGATCATGGTGAGGAATCGCATCAGCAAGCTCCCTGGTGGCGGACGCTTGGAAATCTAGCCGCATCACGAGTGATGTGAAACGGAAAACGTCGCGTGCACACTTCGCGGTTAAGACCTCACATGCGAAATACGCCGAAACGGGTCGCCCTGGCAGGCGCAATTGACGCGACAGCGAGGCAGAGGCCCAGGACGCGGCGGGTCTCCGCCGGCGCTATGATGCCGTCGTCCCATAGGCGCGCGGTGGCGAAGTAGGGGTTCCCCTCTGCCTCGTACTGCTCGAGGATAGGCCTGCGAAACGCCTCCTCCTCTTCCCCGCTCCAGCTCCTGCCCGATGCTTCCAGGGCATCGCGCCGCACCGTCGCCAGTACGCTTGCGGCCTGCTGGCCGCCCATGACGGAGATGCGCGCGTTCGGCCAGGTAAATAGGAAACGAGGGTCATAGGCGCGGCCGCACATGGCGTAGTTGCCCGCCCCATAGGAGCCACCGACGATGACGGTCAGCTTCGGGACATTCGCCGCCGCGACAGCAGCGACCATCTTGGCGCCGTCGCGGGCGATGCCGCCTGCTTCCGCCTCGCGGCCGACCATGAAGCCCGAGATGTTCTGCAGAAACAGGAGTGGAATGCCGCGGGTACAGGCAAGCTCGATGAAGTGGGTGGCCTTGAGAGCACTGTCGGAATGCAGGATGCCGTTGTTCGCCAGGACCGCGACCGGGGCGCCTTCGATGTGGGCAAAACCTGTGACGATGGTCGGCGCATAGCGGGCCTTGAACTCGGAAAACTCTGAACCGTCCACCAGCCTCGCGATGATCTCGCGCGCATCATACTGCACGGCAGGAGAGACCGGCACGATGCCAGAGAGCTCCTGCGTGGCGTATGCCGGCGCAACGGCATCGCGATGGACGAGGCGACTGGCATCGCGGCGATTGAGGCCGGCGACAATGGTGCGGGCAATCTCGAGCGCATGCTCGTCGTTGACTGCCAGATGATCGGCGACGCCCGACAGCCGCGTGTGCACATCTGCGCCGCCCAGCTCCTCTGCCGTAACGGTCTCGCCGGTTGCAGCCTTCACGAGCGGCGGGCCGCCGAGGAAGATCGTGCCCTGGCCCTTGACGATCACGGCCTCGTCCGACATCGCGGGCACGTAGGCACCGCCGGCAGTGCAGCTTCCCATGACGATCGCGATCTGCGGTATCCCGGCGGCAGACATGCGCGCCTGATTGTAGAAGATGCGCCCGAAATGATCGCGGTCCGGAAAAACCTCGGCCTGATGGGGCAGGTTGGCGCCACCGGAATCGACGAGGTAGATGCAGGGCAGGCCGTTCTCTGCGGCGATTTCCTGTGCCCTGAGATGCTTCTTGACGGTCAGGGGATAGTAGGTCCCCCCCTTGATCGTCGCATCGTTTGCGACGATCATCACAAGCGTTCCCGCGACCCGCGAAATGCCGGTAATGATACCTGCGCCATGGATATCGCCGCCATAGAGATCGATTGCGGCGAGCGGCGACAACTCCAGAAACGGTGCGCCGGGATCGATCAGCCGCATCACCCTTTCTCGTGGCAGAAGCTTGCCACGAGCGACATGGCGGTCGCGGGCAGATTGCGGACCACCTTCAGCGGCCGCCGAGCGACGCCGGGCAAGCAGTGCAACGGCGTCGTCCATGGCGCGCTTGTTGACGGCGAAATCAGCCGAGGCGGTGTCGATCCTGGAAATCAG
>JBJOGJ010000017.1:0-29464 GCA_046048295.1 Pseudomonadota bacterium
GCCACGTCAGCCGTCACGGCCGCGGAGGCGGCCGCCTACGACACGTCTCCGCGACGGGCGGGCCGGTTATGCGGCAGGACGCTCGCGGCACCGGACTGCCCGCCACGATCGGCACATTCGCGGAGAGCAACGTGGATGGCCGCCTGCGCGGCCATGACGGGGTGGGGGTGATGGGCGCTGTCCACAGGTCCGTCGCCCGCTGACATTTCAGTGCCATAGAGAGGGACACACAAAATGCAATGTGTCCGGATTATGGTAGGTGGATGCACGGTCTAAACTAAACTCAGGTGTCACCATGGCCATGCGGGAGAAGTAATGTCGACGGCCAGGCTGACGTGCCGCGCGTTCCCTCTCACGGGATCGCATGGCACACTTTGTTGTATAAACAGTAGCTTGAGGGGTCAGCCATGGCGGCAACTTACTTACTCTTGGCTGGAGCAAGCTTGGTAATGCTCACAAGCTATATGGCACGAATTTTGGTACGCGGTTCGCATCCGTCACATTGGCCAATCTGGTTGGCAGTACTGGGTAACGCAACACTAGTTTGTGCTGTCGCACTTGTTACCTGGGCTTTTCTCGTTCATCCCTGGCAGTGGGCTCTGGGAGGTGTCTTCTTTTTTGTGGTGCCCTTCGCTCTTGCCCAAGGACTCCTGTTCTCTGAAATTCAACGGATGGGCGTGCTTACTCACTTTCTTGCAACTAAGCCGCTATTCGACTTAGCCTTGCTTGGCACCACCGGCACGCTGTGGTGGCTCTACTGGCCCCTGTGATTAGACTGCACGTAAGATCCCTGTGTCTCTATTTCTCGCTGACATTCTGGCGCCACAGATCAGGCATCAGTTAAATTGAAGCTCGTGTGGATCGCGCAAGGTGGATGCGAGGCCGGAGCTGTATCCGGGCGGATTGATGTGGCGCGGGCGAAGCGGACGAAAGGCGACCGAATTCTGTGGATTTTAGGCACGCCACCATACCAGCTCCATGAATGCTTTGTTCATTCGCAAGATGGAAGATTTCTTCGCTTGGTTTCGGCACTGGTACATAGGCTTTGCGATCGCGCTCATTTATGGCTCCCTCGCAATGGCTTTCTTGTCACGAGGCGCGAAGCTGAGACGTCTGTTCATGCCGCGATTGGCGCACCCTATCCAGTGGGTTTTGGAGCTCTTCATCATCTCTGGCTACATCGCTGGCTACTCTGCGCCAGTCGTAGTCGCGCTGATAGGCATCGGCTACTACCAGGGCGATCCTCTTGGTTTTAAAGAACCGTTGATGACGAAAGGCTTCGGCCATGGCGTGATCGCTGCAAGCGTTATTGCCGCTGTGTTCTGTTGGTGGATCGACCAGCAAGACGAAAGTCGGTAAATGCTCGCCAGAGCGACCACCACGCTCGAGTCTGAGGGGATGGGATCTCGTCTACCCCCTCAAAACACATCGCCGCCGTCTTCGCGGGGTTTGGTCATGCCGGAGGCGGGCGTCGTGTCGGCGGCGGCTTCGCCGGCGATGTCCTCGCGGAACTTGTTGGTGATCGGATAACGGCGGTCGCGGCCGAAGTTCTTGGCTGAGATCTTGACGCCGGGTGCCGCCTGGCGGCGCTTGTACTCCGCCACGTAAAGAAGCCGCGCGACGCGCTCGACGGTCGCCGGGTCGTGGCCCTTGGCGACGATGGCCCGGAGCGGCATCTCGCGCTCGACGAGGTTGACGAGGATGTCGTCGAGCACCTCGTAGGGCGGCAGCGAATCCTGATCCGTCTGGTTCTCTCGCAACTCCGCACTTGGCGCTTTCGTGATGATGCGCTCCGGAATGACGATGCCCGCCGGCCCCTTGCCGCCCTTCGGCACGTTGGCGTTGCGCCAGCGCGAAAGGCGGTACACCTCCATCTTGTAGAGATCCTTGATCGGATTGAAGCCGCCGTTCATGTCGCCGTAGAGGGTGGCGTAGCCGACGCTCATCTCGCTCTTGTTGCCGGTGGTGACGACCATGTCGCCGAACTTGTTGGAGACCGCCATCAAGAGCGTGCCGCGCACGCGGCTCTGGATGTTCTCCTCCGTGACGCCGGGCTCGGTGCCGGCGAAGAGTTCGCCAAGCGCATTCATGAAGCCTGCGACCGGCTGCTCGATCGCCACGACGTCGTAATGGACGCCCAAGAGCTTCGCGCATTCCGCCGCGTCCTCGACGCTCTCGGGCGAGGTATAGCGGTAGGGCATCATCACGCATTTGACGCGATCCGGACCCAGCGCGTCGGCCGCCATCGCAGCGCAGAGTGCCGAATCGATGCCGCCCGAGAGACCGAGCACGACGCCCGGGAAACCGTTCTTGTCGACGTAGTCGCGGAGCCCCATGACGCAGGCGTGATAGGCGGCGGCATCGCCTTCCTCGACCAGGACCCTGGGCCCGCCGACGCAGCGCCAGCCATCGGCGCCCTTCTTCCACTCGGTGAGCGATACCGCCTCGGCCCACGCCGGCATCTGCACAGCAAGGGCGGCGTCGCCGTTGAGAACGAAGGAGGCGCCGTCGAAGGCGAGTTCGTCCTGGCCGCCGACCTGGTTGAGGTAGACGAGCGGCAGGTCCGTTTCCTTGACGCGCGCGACGGCGACGTTCATGCGCACGTCCGGCTTCCACCAGTCGAAGGGCGAGCCGTTGATGGCGATCAGCATCTCGGCGCCGCACTCGGCAAGGCACTCGGTGACGTCCTCCTGCCAGATGTCCTCGCAGATGGGAGCGCCGAAGCGGAGGCCGCGGAACACCAGCGGGCTCGGCAGGTCACCGGCGGCGAACACGCGCTTCTCGTCGAAGACGCCGTAATTGGGGAGCAGCGCCTTGAAGCGGATGCCGGCGATCTCGCCCCGGTCCAGAAGGACGACCGCGTTGTAGACGACACCCGCCTCTGGCCAGACGGTGCCGACGAGGATGCCGGGGCCGTCCCTGGTCTCGGCGGCGAGCGCCTGGACGGCGGCCCGCGCTGCGCCTGTGAAGGCGGGCTTCAGGACGAGGTCTTCCGGCGGATAGCCGGTGACGAACAGCTCCGGGAAGACGACGAGGTCGGCGCCCTGGGCAGCGGCAGTCGCGACCGCCGAACGAAGCTTCGCCATGTTGCCCGGGATATCGCCAACCACTGGATTGAGCTGGGCCAAGGCGATGCGGAGAGTATCTGTGATTTGATTTGTCATGGCCGGACACTAGAGCATTATCCGAGCGAACGGAATCGCTTCATTGGTCGGATAAAAATGGCTTAGATTCATAGTGATAGAGCAGGTCCACCCGATCTGTTGACCGCAAATGCGGTCACGTCAGATCGGATACTGCTCTAGCCGGGCGGTGCGGCGCCTGACAACTGGCGCGATGGGGCGTGCTGCTTTCACGCTTCCGGTGACCATATAAGCTGACGGCAGGCCGTCCAGACCGAGGAAAAGGGGCACATGGCACTCAAGGAACCGACCTTCACCTTCGGCATAGAAGAGGAATACCACCTCATCGACGTCGAGACGCGGGAACTCGCCGACGCGCCGCAGGCGCTGATGGCGGCCTGCGAGGAGGCGCTCGGCGGACAGGTGGCGCCGGAGTTCCTGCGCACGCAGATCGAGGTCGGCACGAAACCCTGCCGCACCATAGCGGAGGCGCGCGAGCAGCTTTCGGCGCTAAGGGCGACCATCGGCAGGTTGGCGCACGAGCATGGCATGGCGCCGGTGGCCTCCGCGACCCATCCGCTGGCACGGGCACGAACGCTGAAGACGACGGAGAAGGAGCGCTACCAGGCGCTCGCACGCGATCTCGCCGGCGTCGGACGGCGCCTCGCGATCTGCGGCATGCACGTCCATGTCGGCATCGAGGACGAGGATACCCGCATCGAGCTGATGAACCACCTGCGGTATTTCGTGCCGCACCTGCTGATGCTTTCGACATCATCGCCGTTCTGGGAGGGCGAGAACACCGGCCTGAAGAGCTACCGCCTCGCCGTCATGCACGAGTTGCCGCGCACGGGCATGCCGGGGCGATTCCAGAGCTGGAACGACTATGCCCACACCATTGAAGTCCTGACGTCGGCAGGCATCATCGAGGACGGCAGCAAGATCTGGTGGGACATCCGGCCATCGGCGCGGTTCCCGACGCTGGAGATGCGCATACCGGACGTCTGTACCCGCCTCGACGACGCGCTCGCCATCGCGGCAATCTATGTCTGTCTTGCGCGGCGACTGTTTCGGCTCAGGCGGGCCAACCAGAGCTGGCGGACCTATCCCGTTTTCCTGCTCGAAGAGAACCGCTGGCGCGCCCAGCGCTATGGCGTGAGCGAGAGCCTGTTCGACTTCGGCAAGGGCCAGCTCGTGCCGTTCGCGGAACTCGTCGACGAGTTGATCACACTCGTCGGCGAGGACGCGGAGGCGATGGGCTGCACCGCCGAGGTGGCGCACGCCCGCGACATAGTGGCCCGCGGGACGAGTGCCGACCGGCAGGTCGAACTCTACGAGAAATCGCTGGCAGCAGGCGCCTCGCAGCAACTGGCATTGCACGCAGTGATCGACTGGCTCGCCGCACAAACCCTTGAATTCTAAGGCACAGCCAGCGCAGCACCCGCGCTGTTCTGGATGAATCATATTTGATTACAATGTTCAAGGACGTTCGGTTCACAACCAACAAAACGCTTAGCTCCCAAGCCACGAATTTACCATAAATCAACTTCAAGGCGTCGCCGCCCCACAAATGGAGTGTAGAGGGGCTAGCAGCGTCACGCGGGGACGGCCGGTCGCGGCCGGGGCGCAAAGTTCGGCATGTCCGTGAGACACGGGTCTCAAGGGTCGTGCCGTCCAGGACGTCAACAACAACGGGAACAACATATCATGTTTGGAATGCTGAGCCCCCTTGGGCGGCTTGCGGCCGTGCTTGCATGCGCCTTCACCATGCTCGTCGGCATTACGCCAATCATCGGCATGCAAACCGCCGAAGCATCCTCGACATCGTGCCTGCCCGGCGCCATCAAACAACGCCTCGCCCAGATCCGGAGCAAATTCGGTCCCGTCCGCGTCGTATCGACCTTCCGGAGAGGCGCCAGGATCGCCGGCTCAGGCAGGCGGAGCTATCATGCGAACTGCCGCGCCGTTGACTTCCATGCGCCGCGTGGCAAGCACCGCGCCGTCGTGGCCTGGCTCAAGGCGAACCATGGCGGCGGCGTCGGCACGTACAGCTGCGGCATGAGCCACATCCATATCGATAACGGCCCGCACGTGCGCTTTCACCACTGCGTCGGAAAGGGCGGCCACCGCCACGCCAGCCGCAAGCGCCGCGGGGGCAACTACGCGAGCCGGACGCGGTCGAGAAGCGCGACACGCACGGCGAGCCGCAGTGCCGGGCGGCCTCGCATCACGAGCCAGGCGGCGAGACGGGCACCGAAGCGGCTAGCCCAGCCGAAGAAGCTCCACTTCGATGTCAATAGCTACGCGCTCGTCAATTAACGGCAGGCCGCGGGTGAGCCCGAAGTCGCTGCGGTTGATGACGGCCGTGGCGGAAAACCCGGACACCCACTTGCCGGTGTAGGTCGGATTGACCGAGGCAAGCGGGTGCTCCCCGGTGAAGTTCCACTTGACGGTGAGCACGACGGGCCGGGTGACGCCCATGATGGTCAGATCACCCGTTACCTGCCCCGTCCGATCACCGATCAATGGCTTGGTGCCCGTGCTCTTGAACGTGATCGTCGGATAGCGCTCGACGTCGAAGAAATCCGACGACTTCAGTAGGTCGTCGAGCTTTGCAACGCCGGTGGAAAGCGTAGCCATGTAGAGCGTGGCGAGCACCTGGCCGCGGTCGGGCTGTGTCGGGTCGAACTGGAGCTGGCCCTTGATGCCGGTAACGGTGCCGGACTGGCGCGACAAACCGAGATGGCCATAGGTGAAACGAACGACGCTGGTGTTGGGCTCAAAGGACCAGATCTCGGCCCGAACGCTGGCCGAAAGGGCTGACAGCGCCGCCAGGGTCAGCGCCACCACCTGCCAGACCTTCCACGCGATACGCATACCTTTTCGATCCATCACTCACTCATTCCATATGACGTAGAGCCTTCGGCGCTCCCTACAGCGCTGCCGACATGCCGCCATCGACGGGAAGCTCGGCACCGGTGACAAAGGCTGCATCGTCGCTCGCGAGAAACAGTGCAGCGCCCGAGATGTCGCGCTGCGAACCGAAGCGGGCGAGCGGTGTCTTGTCGAGCAGCGCCTTCTTGATCGCCGGGTTGCGCAGCACCCGCTCCGTGAGTGCGGTCTCGACGAAGCCCGGCGCAAGTGCGTTGACGCGGATATGGAACGGCGCGTACTCGACAGCGAGGGCACGCGTCAGAGCTGTCACCGCACCCTTGGTCGCCGAGTAGCCGGCGAGCTGGCGCAGTCCGCGATGCCCCATGATCGAGGAAATGTTTATGAGCGAACCGCGCCCGGAGCGACGCAAAAGCTCGAACCCGTCGCGGGCGATGCGCACGACGCCGTCGAGATTGACGTCGCGGATATGCTCCCAGTCCGCATCCGAAAGATGCCGGAAATCGGCACGCACGTTGATGCCCGCATTGTTGACGAGAACGTCGATCCGGCCGTGCGCCGCTTCGACCGCGCGAAACATCTGGTTCACGTCCTGCCCCTTCGAGACGTCGACAGCCATAGCCGTCACCGCATGTCCCGAATGGCGCAGCTCGATGGCAGCAGCTTCCGCGCGCTCCCCGTCCAGGTCGGTCAGGAACACGACTGCCCCTTCCTCCGCGAAACGCGCAGCGATCCCCTGCCCGATCCCACCCGCCGCGCCAGTGACAACGGCTACACGTCCCTCAAGTCGTCCCATCATCAGCTCCGTCGCCTCTACCGCCTGCCTGGTCGGCCTGCTCATTCAGTTGGAGGGTGTCCATTTGGTGCGCATGGTCACCAGTTCCTCGGCTGCCGAAGGATGCAGTGCCATCGTCGCATCGAACTGCGCCTTCGTTGCGCCCATCTTCATGGCGATGGCCACGACCTGCGCGATCTCGCCGGCGTCCGGGCCGAGGATATGGCAGCCGACGACGCGACCGCTTGCCCGCTCGACAACCAGCTTCATCAGCATGCGTTCGCTGCTACCCGACAACGTCGCCTTCATCGGGCGGAACGACGACTTGTAGATATCGATCTCGCCACACTGCATGTGCGCGGCCTGTTCCGTGAGACCGACCGTGCCGATCTCCGGCGTCGAGAAGACAGCGGTGGGTATGAGGTCATAATCCGTTGTCCACGGATTGCGGCCGAAGACAGTGTCGGCGAATGCGTGCCCCTCGCGGATGGCAACGGGCGTCAGCGTGACGCGATCGGTGACATCGCCGACCGCGTAGATATGGTGAACATTGGTGCGGGACTGGTCGTCGACGATGATCCGTCCGCCGTCGCTGAGATGCACGCCGGCCTTCTCGAGACCGAGGCCCTTCGTGTTGGGGCTGCGGCCGATCGCGAACATGATCTGGTCGGCCTCGAGCCTGTCGCCGTTCGTCAACGATCCAACGAGGCCGCTTCCAGTCTTCTCGATCGCGCTGAAAACGGCACCGGTCACGATATTTATGCCTTTCGCCCGGTAGGCGTCGGTCAGCGCGTCCCTCAGATCCTCGTCGAAGCCGCGCAGGATCTTGTCGCCACGATAAAGGATGGTCGTCTCCGCCCCGAGCCCCGCGAATATGCCGGCGAATTCTATGGCGATGTAGCCGCCCCCGGCGATTACGATGCGGCGGGGCAATTCATCGAGATGAAATGCCTCGTTGGAGGTAATTACATGCTCGATGCCAGGAAGCCGCTCGTCGAGGTTGACCGTGCCGCCCGTGGCAATGAGGATCGTCTGAGCGGTGAGGGTGCGCTGGTCCGAGAGCAGCCGCACCGTATGCGGCCCCTCGAGCACGGCACGCGACTTGAATATTTCGACCTTGGCGTTGTCGAGCCCCTGCGTGTAGAGCCCCTCGAGCCGGGCGATCTCCTTGTCCTTGTTGGCTATGAGCGTCGGCCAGTCGAAGCTCACCCCGCCGACCGTCCAGCCAAACCCCGCGGCGTCGTGGAATTCATCGGAGAAGCGGCTCGCATAGACGAGCAGCTTCTTGGGCACGCAACCGCGGATCACGCAGGTGCCGCCCATACGGTATTCCTCGGCAAGCGCGACCTTCGCCCCGTGACCGGCCGCGATCCGCGCCGCGCGAACGCCACCGGATCCGCCGCCGATCACGAACAGGTCATAGTCGAACTCAGCCATCGCGACGCGCTCCTAGTCTTCCTCATCGTAATCGGGCTCGGGCGCCTCGATCACCCTGGCGCCCTCAGGGCCTCCGATGATCGCAACATCCGCGAGACCGATGAACAGGCCGTGCCCGACCATTCCGGGGATCGACTGCAGGGCATCCGCGAGAAGCTCCGGCTCGCGGATCTCGCCGAACCGGCAGTCGAGAACGTAATTGCCGTTGTCGGTGACGAACGGCTTGCCGTCAGCGCCGAGACGCAGCACGATGTCACCCTCGCAGTCGGCTTCACCAGCCATCATCTCGATCATCTGTCGTGTCGCCTCGCAGCCGAACGGCACGATCTCGACCGGCAGTGGAAACGCACCGAGAACCTCGACGAGCTTCGACTGGTCGGCAACGACGATCATCCGCTCGGAAGCCGTAGCGACGATCTTTTCGCGCACCAGCGCCCCGCCGCCGCCCTTGACGAGCCGCAGCTCGTTGTCGATCTCGTCGGCACCATCGACCGTGAGGTCAAGATAGGGGTGCTCGTCGAGCGTCGTCAGCGGGATCGACAGAGCAGCGGCCTGCGCCCGCGTGGCCTCCGAGGTCGGCACGCAGAGCACATCGAGACCTTCGGCAACGCGCCTGCCCAGCGCAGCGATGAAATACGCGGCCGTCGAGCCGGTTCCAAGGCCGACCTTCATGCCGTCCTCGATGAACGTCGCTGCGGTTTCGCCAGCGAGCTTCTTCCAATCGTCCATAGCGCCTGCATCTCCTGTGCGCAATTCAGCCTGTGGGCATAGGCCGGGTGGCGTCCGCTGGCAAGGGCGGCCCCGTGACAAAGGTGTGATGGTGTCGGGACAATGACACCAGGACGGATTTCGACTAGTGTCCGCGCCGTCACCCGGAGGGCTTTTCAATGCATACAACGACCGTCGTTTTCGACCTCGACGGCACACTCATCGACACCGCGCCGGATCTCGTTGCGGCGGCAAACCGCAGTCTGGCCGAACTCGGGCTGCCCCCTGTCTCAGCTGCCACCATCAAGCCGTTCGTTGGCTATGGCGCACGCCGGATGATCGTCGAGGGGCTTCGCGCCAGCAGCGTCGAGCTCGACGATGGCGAAGTCGACCGCCTGCTCGAAATCTACCTCGAGCATTACGCCGAGAACATTGCGGTGGAGAGCCGGCCGTTCCCGAACGTGATCGGGGAAATCGAAGCCATGCGCAAGGCGGGGGCCCGGATCGCGATCTGCACCAACAAGCGCGAGGATATGTCCCGCAGGCTCATTACCGCGCTCGGTCTCGACCGGCACTTCGACGCCATCGTCGGCCGCGACACGCTGCCGGTCTGCAAGCCGCACCCGGACCATCTGCTCGAGACGATTGCGCGTGCCGGCGGCGACCGCAACCGCGCCATCATGATCGGCGATACAGAAACCGACATCGCGACCGCGCGTGCCGCCAAGGTACCCGTTATCGCCGTGACATTCGGTTACTCGCCTGTCGCCGTCGGGTCGTATGCCCCCGACGTCACGCTCGACAACTACAGCGGTTTATCCCGGCTCGCCGCAGAACTACTCGGCGTTTCCTGACGCCTCGTACTATCCGCCAAGCCGGGACAGAAGCTCCACCGTCGGGTAGGAATCGGGCGGCAACCCGAGCCGGAGCTGCTCCTTCTTGACCGCCGCCCGCGTCTTCGCCCCGATCACGCCATCGATCTTGCCAACGTCGTGCCCGCGCCGCACGAGGGCCCGCTGCAGACGCTGCATCGTCTTGCCGTCGATGGCCTCGAGCGCCTCGCTCCCCTCGCGCATCGGACCGGCTCCAGCAATACGGGTCGCCAGGTATGCAGCGGTCGTGGCGTAGTTGAGGGAGTTGTTCCATTCCAGATAGACGGTCTTGAAATTGTCATAGGCGAGGAATGCCGGCCCGTGCCGCCCCATCGGCAACAGCAGCGATGCCTTCAGGCTGTCGCTGGCGAGCCCGCCGCCACCGGCCTTGCGGACGCCCCACGCCGCCCACACCGAACGCGGATGGGAGATTTCAAGGTCGGCTTCCTGCCACTTGAGGTTCGGTGGCACGTGCACCTCCTCGAGCCACGGCTCGCCGCGTTTCCAGCCGATGTGACGCATGTAGGCGGCGGTCGAGGCGATGATGTCCGCAGGGCTTCGGAACAAGTCGCGCCGGCCGTCGCCATCGAAGTCGACGGCATGGTTGAGGTAATGCGTCGGCAGGAACTGCGTCTGGCCGAGTTCGCCCGCCCAGGAACCGATCATGTCCTGCGGCTGCAGATCGCCGCGATCGATGATCTTCAGCGCCGCCAGCAGCTCGCGCCGAAACAGGTCCGAGCGCCGGCAGTCGTAGGCAAGCGTTGCCAATGCATCGAGCACCCGATCCTTGCCCATGCCGGCGCCGAAATCGCTCTCGAGAGCCCAGAATGCGGTGATTACGGTGGCGGGCACACCGTATTTCTTGTCGACAGCCGCGAAAATCGAAGCGTGCTGCTGCAGTTTGCGCCGGCCGGATTTTACACGGTTCGGCGTCGCGAGCTTCTTCTTGAACGCGAGAAAGCTCTGGGCGAAGAAGCCCTGGCGCCTGTCACGGGCGACGACCCGCTCCGAGTAGCTCGCCGTGTCGAGCGCCCGCCGCAGCGTTCCCTCCGAGACCCCTTCCCTGGCGGCATGTTGCCGAAACGCGCTGCGCCACGCTTCGAAGGATCCGCTCGTCCTGCAGGCCGCGTGCGCCCCGTCGCCGAGCGACAGAATGGCCAGTGCCGAGGCCAGAACAAATACCGCTGTCTTGGAGAAACTCATTTGTTCACCCTGTTCATTTAACCTCTGCTGATGCGCCAGTTGTTGGTTCTGCGTCAAGGTGATAGACGCCAAACGTGGCGATAATTGAAGTTATGCCGGAAAGCGGCAAAACCGTCACCGACCGGACTGCCCTTCGGCCCCGCGCCATAAAGTGCCTGCAGAGCAGGCGAAACTTTAATCTCTACACTGAACAGTAAAATATTAGGCAATTCGAACTACGAATGTGAGCTGCCTTGCGGTATTGGATAACGTTCGACGAAGCTGCTGAGAAGAGCCGATGAACATTGAGAACGAGATCCAGGATCTGAAGCGCCGGGTCGGCGAACTCGAGGGGACCGTCAGCGTTTTGACTGGAAAGCTCTCAACGCTCACTCCGGACCTGCAGGCCATCCAGCGCCAGACCAACGAGCGGTTCGACGCTGTCGAAACCAAGTTCACCCGCCTCATTGGCCGGCTGGACACCATCAACACCCAGGTCTGGAGCCTGCGTGACGACCTGCCCGACCTGATCTCGAAAGCCGTTCAACCAAACAATCCGAAACAACCCGATTAGGAACTCCCGCGCGCGATGCCGCAACTGTCCGATATGACCGCCGCTGGCGCCTTAGCGGCCTTGTGCGCCGGCAGCACGAAGGCGTGCATCTTGCGGTCGATTGCTGTTGCTGTGGCATTCCTCGTCGCCGTGTGCCCGGTTGCCGGCGAAGACAAGGCGTCGAAGAACGCGCGCCCATCCGCGAAGCCCGCAGCCGCAGCAAATGCTGCCGATCCTGCCGGCAAGAAAGAGCCGGAGATGACGATGTAGGTGTTCCTCGACCGACTCATGCAGGCGGAATCCGGTGGCCGCGATATGGCGAAGAGCAGGTCATCGAGCGCACTCGGACCGTTCCAGTTCCTGGATTCGACCTTCCTGGAGGTGACCCGCATCCACTTTGCCGAGGAAACGAAGTCCATGGCGCCCGGCAAAATCCTGGCGCTCCGCACCAACCGCCCGTTCGCCCGCAGGGCGGCGGAGGCATATACGCGCGACAATGCCGCCCACCTCGCCGACTACGGGCTTAAGCCGACCTTCCCGCATCTCCGCCTTGCATACCTCGTGGGGCCGGCCGGGGCCGTCCGCATCCTGAAGGCGAAGCCCGAGACCCCCGTTCACATCCTTCTGGGCTCGGCGGTAATCCGTGCCAACCCGTTCATGCGTGGCATGACGGCGAGGGACCTCATCCGCCGCGCTGCGTGGGACATATCCGCGGACGCTGCCAGCCAAGCCGGCATCAAAGGTGGGCAACGGCGTCGCTATGGTCGACCGAAACCGCTCGTGCAGGTGCGCTGCAATTTGAGGCTGCCGAGTTGCAAGCGGTGGCGCGCCATGGCGGTCAAGCGCTTGCGCGCGCGGCAGCGCCGCGGTGCAGGCCAGCAGGAAGCGCGCAACTGACGGGCTTGCGACCGAGCAGGAAGCGGCCGGGCTCAGAGCTTTGAAATCAACTGGTTCCGGCCTGCCAAAGTTTGGAGCAAGGTGCGTGCCTGCGACGTGCCGGCACTTCGTCTCTCATCGATAGTATTTTTCTCCGATGACGTGACGGATTTGTTCTATCCTCTCCGCCGAAAGTTTCCCGCCAAGTATCGATGAGACCAGAGCGCTCATTTCTTCAGCGGTCGCGTACTGGAGCGGCAACCGCTTCTTTGCAAATGCTGCGACCGTTTTCGGGTCCGTGACTATTTCCTTCACTGGATCCCGCAATGCCTGGATACGATCCGCTGGCGTGTTCGGTGTCGTGTCTGACGTCAGCACCTGTGGAACAATTTGGGGTATTTTGCAGCTGAGTGTTTGTAGGCTCATCCTCGCAACTGAGGAGTGCCAAATGAGACGTAAGACCGAAGCTGCTGACCGCACCGTCAAGGACATTCGCCGCCAGACCAGGCGCGACAAATGACGACACACCGCGGTCTCTCACAACAAGTCGCGACACGACGCGCCTCATCGCAGCACGCTTGTTATTGCCTAGAAACTGCTACCTATTTGCTACCTGGAGCTATGGGGAAAGCTGACAGATTTCGCTAAGTCCTTGATTTGATGGTCGGAGCGGCGAGATTTGAACTCGCGACCCCCAGTCCCCCAGACTGGTGCGCTAACCAGGCTGCGCTACGCTCCGGCCGAGCTGATCTTTTGCCTGCTCGACGCGCGGCGGTCAACTCACGATTGGTCGCGGAGGGCCGGCAAAAGGTGACTTGCCGAGACCCGCTGCACGGCGAAGGTACAGCCCGGGCGGGCCGGCTGCACGGCGAGAGCGCCATAGAGCTCGGGCGGCAGATCCAGGTCGTGCACCGAAATTCCCTCTTGCTGAAGGAGGTCGCGGGCCGCCTTCTCGACGGCGGCATCGTCGCCGCGGACCTGGCCTTCGCCCCAGATTCCAAGATCCGCAAGGAGCCGCCCGATGCCACTCCCACGCGCCTTGGCAACGGCTTCAAGCCGGGTCCAGCTCTGAAGAAGGTACTCGTCGCCGTCCAGGTCACTCGATTGTCCGGATGCGGCGGCTGCAGCGCAGATGCTTTGGCGACGGGCGACCGAAAATGAAAGTTCGCGCGAAGCCTCGACGTCCACCCCGATGCTGCCTTCAGGGGCTACCGCCACCAGGGCCGTACGTTCCGTATGCGAAATACTGAATGCGCCGATGCCGGCAGGAAGCAGCGGCTTTCCATGTGCTCCCTGGGCGATCGGCTGGCGGCCCGCGTACGGGCCGAGATGGTGCGACAGCGCCAGCCTGAGTGCGGCGCGCGTCGCCCCGGCAGCACGCCGCCGTGCCGGATCACGATGCTGGCGAAGGTAGGCGTGATCGCTGTCGGTCAGCAGCGCCGTTCCCATGCGCGTGCAGGCATCGAGTGCCTCCGCCATGTCATCGATCCGAACCAACCAAACCGCGATGTCGGACATGAAAGATCAGGGGCCAGCCTTGCTTCTGCGACGGGGTTTGAGGCTTCGGTCGCCTTGGGCAAGGAGTTCGCGGCAAACCTCGAGTTCCCGGATTGCCGCGGCCATGACGGCGGAACGGCTCAACTTTCCGTGTCCAGACTTTCGCGCCGTGCGACTGGTCATCGAAACAATCTTGCCCGATGCCTTCTTGCGGCCGGCAGCCCCAGGGTTGGCTCCATCGGCCGCAACACGCGGCGCGCCGGACTGCCAACACTGTTTCACGGTTTCGACGCCTTGTTGCTTCAGTATCTTCTGCACACCGCGGATGGTGTAGCCTTCGTTGTGCAGGAGGTGGCGAATACCGCGCAGGAGATCCATGTCCTCCGGCCGATAGTAGCGCCGGCCGCCGCCGCGCTTCATCGGCTTGATTTGGGGGAACCTGTTCTCCCAGAACCGCAGCACGTGCTTTGCAATTTCAAGTTCGTCAGCGACTTCGCTTATCGTTCGGAACGCCTCTGCGGCTTTGCTCATGTCGGCCTCGGTTCCCCATTGCGCAGTACGCCTGCACTGCCTCGGCACCGTCGGTCTCGAGCCGCTCTACCGGAGATGCATCACTCCGCCGCGTTCGACTTCCAACGCTTCATGCCCTGGTTGATACGAGTCTTCATAATGTTGCTGGGGCGGAAGACAAGAACTTTGCGCGGCGTTATGGGCACTTCTTCGCCGGTCTTCGGATTGCGCCCGATACGCTGCCCCTTCTCGCGAATGCCGAAGGAGCCAAACGACGAGAGCTTCACGCCCTCCCCCCTGGCCAGGGTCAACGATACCTCGTCAAGTACGAGCTCGACCAGCTCCTGCGATTCATTACGCGGCAGCCCAACCTTGCGCACGATTGCATCAGCCAAGTCGGCCCGCGTCAGCGTCTTGCCGGCCATAACGCATCTTCCCCATTTACCCAGATGAGACGAATGCTAGCCACAGACGGAGGAATGGTCAATCGTTGACTGGCGCAAGGGCCTGAAATATCGAGCAGAAAGCTAACCGTCAGCCAGCCCTGCGGAACAGCGCCGAAATCATGCCCGGGATGCTTCACCAACGAATAAGGGCGGCTCCCCAGGTGAAGCCGCCGCCCATCGCCTCGACGAGGACGAGCGAGCCAGGCTTCAGGCGACCGGCCTCATAGGCGGCATTGAGGGCAAGTGGAATCGATGCGGCCGAGGTGTTGCCGTGCCGATCCAGCGTCTTCACCACCTTCTCCGGGTCGACCCGAAGCTTCTTTGCAACACCGTCAAGAATTCTTGCGTTAGCCTGGTGGGGAACGAAAAGATCGATTTCGCGCGCCTCGAAACCGCTTGCCGTGAGTGTCTCCTGGATGACGCCGGAAATCTTCTGGACTGCATGGCGGAAAACTTCGCGACCGTTCATCCTCAGGTGTCCCGTCGTGCGGGTGGAACCGGGCCCGCCGTCGACGTACAGAAGATCCTCAAAGCGGCCGTCAGAGCGGATTGCACTGGCCAAGATGCCTTTGTCTGACCTGGTCCCGGGCTGCGTCTCGGCTTCGAGCACCATGGCGCCGGCACCATCCCCGAAGAGAACACATGTCGTCCTGTCTTCCCAGTCCAAGATCCGGGAAAAGGTTTCTGCACCGATTACAAGCGCGCACTTGTGTTGGCCGCAGCGCAGGAAATTATCGGCCGTCGCAAGCGCGTAGACGTAACCGGAGCATACCGCCTGAATGTCGAACGCCGCCCCCTGCTCGATGCCGAGTGCAGCCTGAATACGCACAGCGGTGGCCGGGAACGTACGATCCGGCGTCGCGGTCGCGCATATTACGAGATCGACATCGCGTCCCGTCATCCCGGCACGCTCGAGAGCCTGGCGCGCAGCGGCAATGCCGAGGTCCGATGTGCGCTCGCCTTCCGCGGCGATATGACGGGACTTTATACCGGTGCGCTCGGTGATCCATTCATCGGAGGTATCGACGATTTTCGAAAGGTCTTCATTGGTCAAGACCCGATTGGGCAGATAGGCTCCGATGCCCCGGACTACAGATCGGATAACGGCCACTTGGCGCTCCTCGCATGGTCCATGTCGCTGGCCAAGGCAAATTCAGCCAGCGCCCGAATTTCACAGATCCCGTGTAAATCACAAACCACGCCGGACAAGTGTCGTGAAACCAACAGCACTCTTTCCGACGCGGTGCCCCTGCTTCGCCCCGTTGCGGCGGCTACTGCGCTGCAACGGAATTTGCCACCTTAACATGAAATGCGGCAAGATCCGACGCCAAGCGGGTGACCAACTCGCTTTCCGCCATCTCGTATCCGATATCGATGGCGCTTGCAAAACCAAGGGCGTCCGTGCCGCCGTGGCTCTTGATCGCAAGTCCGTTGAGCCCCAGGAACGTGCCGCCATTGACCCGGCGCGGATCCATCTTGTGCTTGAGAACCCGGAAGCCGCCCTGGGCCATGAACGCGCCGACCTTGGACCAAATAGAGCGCTGCATGGCATCCTTGAGGTACTGCCCGATCTGGCGCGCCGTCCCCTCGGCGGTCTTCAATGCTATATTGCCGGCAAATCCCTCGACTACGACAACATCGACGATGCCCTGCCCAATATCATCGCCTTCGATGAAGCCATGGTATTGCAGCGGCAAATCAGACATGTCCTTCAACCACTGATTGGCCTGCTTGACCTCGTCCACACCCTTGATCTCCTCAACCCCGACGTTGAGAAGGGCCACTCTCGGACGCTCGACATGAAACAGTGCCCGCGCCATCGCCGCGCCCATCAGAGCGTAGTCGCAGAGCTGGCTGGCAGAGGCACCGATATTGGCGCCAACGTCCAGCACGATCGATTCGCTACGCGTCGTCGGCCACAGCGCGGCAATGGCAGGTCGTTCGATATTTGCAAGCGGTCTCAGGATGAGCTTCGACATGGCCATCAGAGCGCCGGTGTTGCCGGCCGATACCGCAACATGAGCCTTGCCGTCGCGAACGCTTTCCAGCGCCATCCACATGCTCGACCCCTTGCCGCGGCGGAGCGCCTGACTCGGCTTGTCGTGCATGGCGATGGTGATGTCCGTGTGGATGATCTCGCTGCGGCCGGCGAGTTCCATATGGGCCTCCAGCTCGGTCGAAATCTTCTCGCGGTCCCCGAAAAGCTGGAAACGCAGCTGCGGATGGCGGACCAGCGAAAGTGCCGCCCCCGGTATCACCACGTTGGGACCGAAGTCCCCGCCCATGGCATCCAAGGCTATGATCGGTGCATTCGACATCACTGCGACCCGATGGGTTTCCTGTACGTCTCCAGCCGGTGGAACCTGTTCCCCACGGCGCGACCTGTATTAACGGACGACCGGCTGCACGGCAAACGCTTTGGCCATTGTCACCGTCCTTATTCGCATGCCATGCGTCAATTGAGCCAGACCAGTGGCATGGTTGTCATTTCCTGCTTTTCAGCCTGGCCAGTTCCGCAAAGGGTCCACTTGTGCCCATGGTCCCACGTGGTGGGCTTTCGGACTGCTCGAGTTCAGCGTCAGGCAGCCTTGGGTACGGATCGAGGCTGGCGGAGACGATCTCGAAGACCAGCCGCCCGAGCAGAATGAAACCTGCTTCGATCGGTTCAGGATCGTCACCGTCAACGATCTCATGCTCGCCTTCATGGACCACGGAAATCTGGTCGGGCGGCCAGAATTCAACATCCACGGGCTCGTCGATTGCCTGTTCGACCGGATCGAGGGATACGATGCAGCTCTGGATCACCCGGGCATGAAGCATGCCGGAAACACGATAGCGGCCCCTGTGAAGCGGCGCGATCAGGACATCGAGCGTCAACGACTTGCAGGCGACAATTCCCAGGCGTCCGGCAAGCTCGTCGCAGTCCACCTGCGTTGCCTGGCGAGAGAATGACGTCCCCTGCGATGCGACATCGGTAACGGGCAACTTCCAACTCTGGAGATCGGTGTTTTTCTCAAGTGCCATCGGGCAAGGTTCCAGTTCAGCGACAATTCAATTCACGGGCGGGAAGCCGACGCTGCCCGACAAGAGTGCTCCATCATCTTGTCCGTCGAGTAGCGCATGCGCTTGCAACGCATACTCTGCAAGACGATGCACGGCCGGAGTCGGCATCATCCCCGCCCCCATCTGCTCTTCCAGCGCCAAGGCGAGCTTCGCTGCCGAGCCGGTTGCTAGGGCGGACAGATAACTGCCTGAACGTTCATACAGGCCGGCTGCTGCCCGCTTGACCTTCTTGGGTACGGTAAGATCCCCTACTCCCATCTCGCGCAAGCTATCGTCCATGTCCGTCACGAAGCACTCATTGACCGCGCGAGCCAGTGCGTGCCCGTCCGAACCGAGCCGCGATAGCCGCGAGCCGACAAATACGAGGTGCAGAACGATCGCCTCATAGCGGCCCTCCGGCGTGTCGGGTAGCCCGAGAACGGCGTAGAGTCCCGGTTCACGGGCCTGTGCCACGACGCGGCCATAAAGCTTTGTTGCCGTATCGCTGCGATTACTTCGGGTTTGGAACAGATTCCACATGCTCGACCGGTCCTGGTTGCAGCGCTGGACTGCGGGGGGTTCGTTGCAAAGGGGGAATGCCAACCGGCGGGCCGTCACGCGACGGACTTCGTCAGTTTCCAGCAACAGATATTGTACCTACCATAGCAGGAAGCGAGCCCGCCGGTGCAAAATTGCCGTCAGGCCCGTTGCCATAGCGTCGTGGGAAAGATATGCGAGATCGACGGCAAAGTGCTGATTCTCAGGATGAAATTATGAAACAGATCGATCTTCGGGGAAAGTGCTTCAAACACGGCAATCCGTCGCGCCTTCCGGTGCTCGCTGCTGCCGCTGCGGTGGCTCTCATGGTGGCGGGGTGCTCGACAGAGATCACCAAGCACGGCAACCTCCTCTCCCTGAGCGACATCCAGCGCGTCCAGACGGGGATGAATTCCGACGAGGTCCGCATGTCGCTCGGCACACCAGCAACGACTGCGACCGTGGGTGAAGGGCAAGCCTACTACTATGTCCAGAGCACGATGCACGAAACGACCCTCGGCGGTACCAAGGAAGTCGATCGCCGCGTGACAGCGGTCTATTTCTCGCCAACTGGCGGCGTGGAGCGTGTTGCGAGCTACGGCCTCAAGGACGGAAAGGTCTTCGACTTCATCAGCCGGACCACGCCCAGCGCCGGGAGCGGTGACAAGGGTATCATCAATGACCTGTTCCGCAACCTGGGGCAGCGCACCTTCAACATGGGCGGCGAATAGCAACCGCGCATTCCGAAACGACGAAGGCCCCGCAAGGGGCCTTTTCTTTTACCTGTTATCGAGGGAGGGGCCGGGGCCCCTCCCCAGATTTCATCAGTGTGCAAGGACTGCCAGGAGAAGCAGCGCCACGATGTTGGTGATCTTGATGGCCGGATTGACGGCCGGGCCAGCAGTATCCTTGTAGGGATCGCCGACGGTGTCACCGGTGACAGAAGCCTTGTGCGCCTCCGATCCCTTCTCGTGCTTGACGCCGTCTTTGTCGACGAAGCCATCCTCGAAGCTCTTCTTGGCGTTGTCCCAGGCGCCGCCACCCGAGGTCATCGAGATCGCGACGAACAGGCCCGTGACGATGACACCAAGGAGCATTGCTCCGACTGCCGAGAATGCAGCACTCTTACCTTCGATGCCTCCGCCAGCGACAAAGTATATGACTGCGAACAGGACGATCGGTGAGAGCACGGGCAGAAGCGACGGTACGACCATTTCCTTGATTGCCGCCTTGGTGAGTAGATCAACCGCGCGGGCATAGTCCGGGCGATCCTTGTACTCCATGATGCCTGGCTTTTCACGGAACTGACGCCTGACTTCTTCCACAACAGAGCCCGCCGCTCGACCGACAGCAGTCATCGCGATACCGCCGAAGAGGTAGGGAATGAGGCCGCCGATAAGCAGTCCGACCACCACATAAGGGTTGGAGAGGTTGAAGTCAGGCTGCACCCCTCGGAAGAACTGATATGTGGTGGAGCCCTGCTTGTTCGCCTCGGCAACGAAGTGCTGCAGATCGTAGTTGTAGGCCGCGAAGAGGACCAGCGCACCGAGGCCGGCCGAGCCGATCGCGTAGCCCTTGGTGACCGCCTTCGTGGTGTTGCCGACCGCGTCCAGCGCGTCCGTCGACTTGCGCACCTCGCTCGGCAGCCCCGACATCTCCGCAATACCACCGGCGTTGTCCGTCACAGGGCCGAATGCGTCCAGAGCTACGATCACACCAGCCAGACCGAGCATCGTCGTCGTCGCGATCGCCGTGCCAAAAAGACCGGCGAGCTTGAAGGTGATAATGATGCCGGCGACGATCACCAGCGTCGGCAGGGCGGTTGCCTCGAGCGAGACAGCAAGGCCCTGAATGACGTTGGTGCCGTGACCGCTGACCGACGACTGGGCAATCGAGTTGACCGGGCGCTTGCCAACAGCGGTGTAGTATTCGGTGATCCACACGATCAGCGCAGTGACGGCAAGTCCGACGAGACCGCACAGGAAGAGGTTCCAGCCGGTGATCGACATGCCAGCAGCAGTACCGACCTGCCCCCAGGTGCCGAGTACGAGCTCGGTTGCGAGGTAAAGGCCGGCGATGGTGAGGATACCGGTGGCGATGAGGCCGCGGTAAAGCGCGCCCATGATCGAGCCGTTGGCCCCGAGTTTGACGAAGAACGTTCCGATGATCGACGTTATGATGCACGCAGCGCAAATCGCCAACGGATAAGCCATCATCTGCGCAAGGCTCGGTTGCCCGGCAAAGAAGATGGCGGCAAGCACCATCGTGGCCACGACGGTAACCGCATAGGTCTCGAACAAGTCAGCGGCCATGCCGGCACAATCACCGACGTTGTCGCCGACGTTGTCAGCGATCGTCGCAGGGTTGCGCGGGTCATCTTCCGGGATGCCTGCCTCGACCTTGCCGACCAGATCGCCACCGACGTCAGCGCCCTTGGTGAAGATGCCGCCGCCCAGTCGCGCGAAGATCGAGATCAGGGATGCGCCGAAGCCCAGGGCAACGAGGGCGTCGATGACCGTACGGCTAGCCGGTGCGAGCCCCAAGCCGGCGGTGAGGAAGAGGTAGTAGCAGGCCACGCCAAGGAGCGCGAGACCGGCCACCAAGAGACCGGTGACTGCGCCCGAGCGGAAGGCGATATCCAGACCTGAAGCTAGCGATTGAGAGGCGGCTTGTGCGGTGCGCACATTCGCCCGGACAGAGACGAGCATGCCGATGTATCCGGCCAGGCCCGAAAGAATTGCGCCAACCGCGAAACCGACAGCAACCTGCCAGCCGAGGTACAAAGCAGCGACGAAAATCACGACCCCGACGATCCCAATCGTCTTGTACTGGCGGTTCAGATAGGCTTGAGCGCCCTCGCGGATCGCGCCGGCAATCTCCTGCATCTTCTGATTGCCAGCGTCAGCGGCCATCAGCGTCTGGATGAGGTACGTCGCGTAGAGAATTGAGAGCGCCCCGCAGGCGACAATCCCCCAAAGCATGTTGGTCATGTGGGTCTCCCCCTATGTGCGGATTTCCGGACCGCCCACTGCGGCACCGGATCGAAACTCGGATCCCGTACTATCGGCCCGTGATATCGGAGTGACGTCGGACAGGAAGACTGTCCCGTCCCTTCGCCCCGAAACAGGTCTCAATCCCTCCCATATCCAAGGAAGGACGCCCACCCTGCTTCGAAGATTGCGCGCGGACCACGACGCGACGGACCACTCGTTACAATTACGCCACAATGCGACTCCGATGCGGCATAAACTCTTAGTTGCTTTGTCGCGTGCCGTCAAAGCCGCGAGACAGCTAATAAGCGCGACATAGTAAATGACTGCGGGCACCGTTCTCCCGCGGGTGGAGAAGTCAGTCGAGATGATCCCAGCCCGGGCGTGCAAAGTCTAAAATGCGGCCGTCTTCCGCCTTGACGCACAGGAGACCGTTGCCGTTATGACACATCCCGACCCGGTGAACCGCGACACCGGATGACTTCGCAGCAGCCTCGAAAGCAGGCGATTGCTGTTCCGGGACCGCGACAAGCACCTCGTAGTCGTCGCCAGCGACCAGCAACTCATCACGTTGCACGTTGCCGGAGGCGAACAGCCGGCGAGCCGGATTGGAAAACGGTACGCGGCCGGCCTCCAGTACGATGTCGACACAGGATGACCGGGCCATCCGACCGGCATCCTTTACCAGGCCATCGGACAGGTCCATGGCCGCGGATGCATGCTTCCGAATCGCCTGCCGCAGTTGCAACCTTGGATTTGGGCGCAAGTACCGCTGAAGGAGAAGCGCGCGATCGCCCTCGCCCAGCCCTTCCAGGTGCTCACCTTGTCTCAACCTGAGGCCTAGTGCTGCATCGCCAATGGAACCGCTGACGTAGAGACCATCGCCGGGCTTTGCTCCACCCCGTCGCACCATACCGCCAACCGGTACGCTTCCGAAAACGGTGATCGATATTGTGAGCGGACTTGCAGGAGAGCGGTCGGTGTCGCCACCAATCAGGCAGCAGCCGAATGCCCTCTGGGCCTCATCCAGTCCTGCCGCGAACCGCTTCATCCATTGACGCTCAGGCGGTTCCGGCAGAGTCAACGCCATCAGGTACGATTCCGGACGAGCCGACTTTGCCGCGAGGTCTGAAACGTTGACCGCAAGCGCCTTCCAGGCAATGTCCCCGGGGCCATCGTCGGCAAAAAAGTGCACGCCTGCTATGACGGGATCCGTCTTAAGGACGAATTCGCGACCAGGCTCCGGGGAAAGCAACGCACAATCGTCCGACAAGCCCAATGCACCTGGAGCATCCCGTGTCAGCGGCGCCAGGAACTCGCGAATGAGCGCCTCCTCTCCGCGAACCCGTTGTGCATCCTCATCGCCAGCCATCGGGCTTAGCTCCCGTCGCGTTCAGCTCGAGCGGTCCTCGAACTCGGCCGATCTGTACTTTCGAGCGAGCGCGTCGAGTATGCCGTTCACGACTTTCGGCTCATCGCCGGAAAAAAATGCGTCGGCGATCTGCACGTACTCGCTGATGACCACACGCACCGGCACATCCGGCCTCTCGACCAGCTCGAAAACGGCGGCACGCAGAATTGCGCGAACGGTCGAGTCGATGCGGGCGAGCCGCCAGCCGGTGGCAAGCTGCTGGTCGACAGCCGCATCGATGTCGCGCTGGCGCCGGACCACACCACGAAGAATTTCCGACATGAAAGTCGAATCGGGATCCGGCAGGTCGCCACCATCGCGAATGAGGACAGGCAGCGGCGCCCCGTTGTCACGATCGATCTCGAAGGCGTAGCCGAGACGCTCCCCAATCACTGCATCGATTCCGGTGCCGGCGATATCCATCTGATAGAGGCTTTGGACCGCCGCCAAGCGCGCGCCGCGACGTGCCAATGTCTTGGAGCGGGCCACGTCACTCGAGCCACGCTGCTTTTCAGGCGGCGGGCCCATCAGTCGGCCTCGCTCTGGAAATGGCGGGCAGCCGCAACCACGGACAGACATGCCCGCACTGCCTCTGCACCCTTGTTCTGGCGGCCACCGCGCGCGCGCTCCATTGCCTGCTCTTCGTTCTCGACGGTCAGGATCGCATTGCCGACGGGCACGCCATCGCGGATAGCAATCTCCATCAGCCAGTGATTGGAATTCTCGCATACGATTTCATAATGCGTGGTGTCGCCGCGGATCACACAACCGATCGCTACGGCGCCGCAGAATTTGGCCTCTTCCGCCTCGGAGGGGATCACTCCTGCATCCAGCGCTGCCGAAAGCACCTGCGGAATTTCGAGTGCTCCCGGCACGACAATGCGCTCGTACTCAATGCCAAGCGCTTCAAGTTCCGCGATGGCGCCGGCAGCAAGTTCATCGATGATCGCCTCATGAAAACGAGCCTCGATGATGAGGATACCCAGTCCTTCCAGGCTCTCGGAAGTCGGAAGTGGAAGTGTCGTCGGCGCGCGCCCGGCCATGTCAGGCTCCTAGCTCTATTGGTTTCGAATTGTGATGTCTGTCCGGGCCATGCCCGCCTGAAGTCAGCGCCTGAACTCTAGAAGTCGCGCAATATAGCGTGCAAATAGATCAACCTCCAGGTTGACCCTGTCTCCCGGTTTACGCGCTCCCCATGTCGTCACCTTCAGGGTGTGCGGGATGATGTTGACGCCGAAGGTATCTGCCGCCACCTCGTTCACGGTCAAGGACGTCCCAGCGAGGGCAACGGAACCTTTCGGCGCGATGTAGGGCGCCAGATGCTCCGACGTCTGGAAAGTGAAACGGCGGCATTCGCCATCGTCCCGGATGTCGGCAATCGTGGCCACACCGTCGATGTGGCCGGTTACGATATGACCGCCTAGCTCGGCTCCGGCGGCCAGGGCGCGCTCCAGGTTGATGCGCGTGCCCGCTACCCAGGAATCCAGGGTCGTTTTCGAGAGTGTCTCGTTGGAGACGTCGACAGTGAATATGCTGCCGGCGCCCGACTGCTCCACAGATGTGGCGGTGAGGCAGGCGCCCTCGCACGAAATCGACGCGCCGATCTCTATGCTTGCCGCACTGTAGCCGGACCTGATCGCGAACCGGCCCCCGTCGCGATGCACGACCTCGCCAATGTCAGTCACTATGCCAGTGAACATGTCGACCAGTCCTCCAACCCTACGATCCACTTTGACGGGGCCGGTCAACCCTGGCGCGCCGGTACAAGAACAACCGATCTTCGCAGAGTTGCCGCTGCTCCATCAACATGAAAGCCTGCCGGTCCGCGAAATTTGCCAATCCAGTGGCAGCCGTGGCCTCTGCATTCCGGCTTTCTCCTGCGCCTGCAACGTACTGTGCGACAGCATCGACAACGCCGGCTTCGAAGAAGGACCGCCAGACCCGGGGTCCACCTTCCACGAGCAGACGCGTCACGCCCGCAGAAACCAGTTCCTCCAGCAGGGCAGGTATCCATATGCGCCCGTTCACGTCGGTAACCGGGATCACTTTGCAGCCAAGACCGGTCAACGCCCGTCGCTCGCTTTCTGCGAATGTGGTCGTGCGTGCGGCCAATATCCATGGTTCGCTCTCGTGCGCCCGCGCGAACAACCTGCCTCTGGGTGCTGGGAGGGCACGGCCGGCAAGTACGATCGGATGCGGCGAGGCATGCAGCATTCCCGGCAGGCGGCAGGTGAGTTCCGGATCGTCGTCCTCAAGCGTGCCCCTGCCGATAAGAATGGCGTCGACCGACGCTCGCAGCAGATGACTGTGCGTTCTGGCGGCCTGCCCCGTGACCCACACGGGCCGGCCGTCGCTGCCACGCGGCACCTCTCCTGCAGCCGACATCGCCATCTTGACGATGACCAAGGGGCGGCGTTCGCTCACCCTCAGGATATGACCCTTGGTGATCCAGTCCGCCTCACTCGCGAGGACTCGCGGCGTTACCTCGATGCCGGCGGAGCGGAGGCGGTCCAGCCCGCGCCCAGCCACGCGGGGATCCGGATCCTCGATCGCACAGACCACGCGCGCCACGCCCGCTTCGACGATCGCGTCGGCACAGGGCGGTGTCTTGCCGAAATGCGAACAGGGCTCCAGGGTTACGTAAAGGGTCGCGCCTCTGGCCCGCGCCCCGGCACGCCCTATTGCTTCGGTTTCTGCATGCGGCCTTCCGCCGGGCTGCGTCCAGCCGCGGGCAATTATCTCCCGCGAAGGCTCATCGACTATCACCGCACCGACGGCAGGATTGGGGGCGACATTGCCAAGCCCGCGTTCTGCAAGCCGCAGCGCAACCATCATCATCTGCCGGTCGAAATGCCTACGCTCGTCCTCGATCATTTGACTTCAAGACTCGCTACCGCCAGTCACCTCCTTGACGGCATTGATCTTGGCAAAGGCCAGGTCCTGGGCATCGGGATCGCGGGCGATCTCCTTCAACACCGTCGCGAAATCCGAAACCTCGCGAAAATCGCGATACACAGAGGCGAAACGGACGTAGGCGACAGGGTCCAGGCCGCGCAACGCTTCGATGACATACTCGCCGATCACCGAGGAGGGAATTTCGACCTCTCCCGAAGCCTCGAGCCGCCGCACGATCCCCGACACCATGCGTTCGATGCGCTCCGCGGGAACATCCCGCTTCCTCAAGGCGACCTGCACCGACCGCATCAGCTTCTCTCTGTCGAACGGCACTTTGCGACCTGAGCGCTTGACGACCATCAGTTCCCGAAGCTGCACGCGCTCAAAAGTCGTGAAGCGGCCGCCGCAGTCCGGACATACACGCCGACGGCGGATCGCAGCATTCTCTTCCGTTGGACGGCTGTCCTTTACCTGCGTCTCTTCTCCGCCACAGAACGGGCAGCGCATCGGCTTCTCCTAAACGGTCCCACTGCCCGACCCGAGTGCCAGGGCTCAATCGTAAATCGGAAAACGATTGCAGAGCGCAATCGCCTTCTCCTTGACTTGCGCCTCGACGGTCCCGTTGCCATCCTCGCCGTTCGCAGCGAGACCTCCAAGCACCTCTGCGATCAGATGGCCGACCTGACGGAACTCCCCGGTCCCGAAGCCGCGTGTCGTGGCGGCGGGCGCGCCGAGCCGGATGCCCGACGTGACCATCGGCTTTTCCGGGTCGAACGGGATGCCGTTCTTGTTGCACGTGATATGCGCCCGCCCAAGCGCGCGTTCCGAAACGTTGCCTGTCAGCTTCTTGGGCCGGAGGTCGACCAGGATGAGATGCGTATCCGTGCCGCCCGAGACGAGGTCGAACCCTTCCTGCTGCAACACTTCGCCCATGGCCTGGCAATTCTCCACGACCGACTTCGCATAGTCCTTGAATTCCGGTCGAAGCGCCTCGCCGAAAGCGACCGCCTTTGCAGCAATGATATGCATGAGCGGCCCGCCCTGGAGACCCGGGAAAATGGCCGAGTTCACCTTTTTGGCGATCTCTTCGTCATTGGTCAGGATCAAACCGCCACGAGGACCGCGGAGGGTCTTGTGGGTCGTGGTCGTTACGACGTGAGCGTGGGCGAGCGGGCTCGGATGCACGCCACCCGCGACCAGCCCTGCAAAATGCGCCATATCGACCATAAGGTAGGCGCCAACTTCGTCGGCGACCTTACGGAATGCCGCGAAATCTATCTGGCGGGGATATGCCGAACCGCCGGCGACGATGATCCGCGGCTTGTGCTCCTTCGCCAGCGCCGCGACCTCGTCCATGTCTATCCGATGATCCTGCCGGCGCACACCATACTGCACTGCCTTGAACCACTTGCCGGACTGGTTGACGCTGGCTCCATGCGTCAGGTGGCCGCCAGCCGCGAGCGACATGCCCAGTATGATATCGCCTGGCTTGGCGAGCGCCATAAACACGCCCTGGTTCGCCTGGCTGCCGGAATGAGGCTGCACGTTTGCATATGCGCAGGAGAAGAGTTTCTTCGCGCGCTCTATGGCGAGTTCCTCCGCCACGTCGACGTACTGGCAACCGCCGTAGTAGCGCCGGTGCGGATAGCCTTCGGCATACTTGTTGGTGAGCACCGAACCCGCAGTCTCAAGTACCGCGCGGCTGACGATGTTCTCCGACGCGATGAGCTCGATCTCGGTCCGTTGGCGCTCCAGTTCCTGGCCCAGCGCACGAGCAAGCTCAGGGTCGCGCTCAGCAACGGATTCGCTGAAGAATTTTCCTGTCAGGGCGTTGGCCCCTGCGCCCTCGCGCGAGGTCATGATTGGCTCCAAATGGCTTTTCAGACAGCAGGTCTGCCCGCCTGTCCGCGGGGCTCCGGTATCCGGCAGCTTTCGGTCGAATGGGCCAATTAGCATGTGAGCCCCCTCACAACAAGCGACCAGCCAAGAATTGCCGGGATAAGAAGCCGTGCGGCTATTCAGCGGCCAGAGCGGGATCCTGTGCCTTGGAAACGGGACACTCCGCCCAAAGCTCCTTCAGCGCGGCGACGAGCTCGTCCATCTGCTGATCCGTGTGCTGTGGCGACGGCGTGATCCTGAGCCGCTCTGTTCCCCGAGGCACAGTCGGATAGTTGATCGGCTGCACATAGATTCCGAAGCGCTCGAGCAACATGTCGGACACGGCCTTGCAGTGTACCGGATCGCCGATGAAGACCGGAACGATGTGGCTCACGTTGTCCATGACGGGCAATCCGGCGCTCACCAGCCGATGCTTGAGGGCGCCTGCACGCTCCTGGATCACCTCCCGCTCCGCATTGCTCGACTTGAGGTAGCGGATACTTGCCAATGCACCTGCGGCGATGGCAGGCGCCAACGAGGTCGTGAATATGAACCCAGACGCATACGAGCGGATGGCGTCGCAGCAGTCCCGGCTCGCAGCGATGTAGCCGCCCATGACGCCGAAGCCTTTGGCAAGCGTGCCGTTAATGATGTCGACCTGATGGGCGACGCCGTCTCGCTCGGATATGCCGCCGCCGCGTGGCCCGTACAGGCCCACAGCGTGAACCTCGTCAAGATATGTCAGCGCGCCGTACTTGCGGGCAAGGCGACAAATTTCGCCGATCGGGGCTATGTGGCCATCCATCGAGTATACGCTCTCGAATGCGATCAGCTTGGGCGCGGTGGGATCTGCGGCCTTGAGCTTTTCCTCGAGATCGGCGACGTCGTTATGGCGCCAGATGTGCTTTTCAACCTTGCCGTGACGGATGCCCTCTATCATCGAGGCATGATTCTTCTCGTCGGAAAAGACGATCAGCCCGGGCAGCAGCCTGGCGAGGGTCGACAGTGTCGCGTCGTTGGCGACGTAGGCAGAAGTGAAAAGGAGTGCGGCTTCCTTGCCATGCAGGTCCGCAAGCTCCAATTCGAGTTCGACATGATAGTGGGTGGTGCCCGAGATATTGCGGGTGCCGCCAGAACCTGCGCCGGCCGTGTCGAGAGCCTCGTGCATGGCTGCAAGCACAACCGGGTGCTGGCCCATCCCGAGGTAGTCGTTAGAGCACCACACGGTAATGTCGCGCGCACCGCCGTCGCGGTAATACTGGGCAACCGGGAACGAGCCGCAGTTGCGACGCAGATCTGCGAAAACCCGGTATCGTCCTTCATTGCGGACTGCCGCAAGTGCTCCTGCGAACCGCGCCTGATAGTCCATCAGCCATCCTCCAACGATATGGTCGGAACTTAAGACCAATGGCCTTGCAATACCATGACCGGTTATGTCGCATGGAGGGGGCGGCATGCACAATTGATCGAGCGCAATCGGCCGCTCGATCCTTCAATAGGCCGTTGCCGTCTCGCCGACGCCGTCCTTGTTGTAGAGATCGCGACGAAACTGCACGATACCATCCTCAGTCGCCCAGGCCGTGACGTAGACGAAATTGAGCGGCACACGCGCCTTGAGGTTAACGTTTTCCTGCTCGCCCGACTTCTTGATACCCTCGATAGCCGAGCGATCCCATTCGCCCTGCCCCTTCAGCAACCAGGCAGCAAGCGTCTCGATATCCTGCACGCGCACGCAACCAGAGCTCGCAGCGCGGAAATTGCGCCCAAAAATGCTCTCAGAAGGCGTGTCGTGCATATACACAGAATGGGCGTTGTGGAAGTTGATCTTCAGGAAACCCAAG